>NZ_CP159992.1:3563269-3880576 GCF_040702995.1 Paenibacillus sp. AN1007 | reverse complement strand
GATACCAAACTGCTTCACTTTGGAGATGAGATTGACAAGACGACGGGTGCGTCGAGTGTGCCGATCTATCAGGCTTCTACATTCCATCACTTTGATATTTTTAATCCGCCGCAGCATGATTACAGCCGTTCAGGTAATCCAACCCGTCAAGCTTTGGAAGATTACATTGCACTGCTTGAAGGCGGGGTACGCGGATTTGCCTATTCTACAGGGATGTCTGCCATATCCAGTGTGTTCATGATGTTCTCCGCAGGGGATCATATCATTGTAACGGAAGATGTATACGGCGGTACATATCGTCTGCTGACTACGATACTAAGCCGGATGCAGATTGAGACTACCTTTGTGGATATGACCAGCATTGAGGAAGTCAAGGCAGCGATCAAGCCGAACACCAAAGCTGTGTATATGGAGACACCATCCAACCCGACCCTGAGAATTACGGATATTGCGGCGGTAACGTCATGGTCGAAGGAACATGATCTGATTACCATTTTGGATAACACGTTCATGACACCGTACTATCAGCGTCCGATTGAGCTTGGTGTAGATATCGTTGTACATAGTGCTACGAAGTTTCTAGGTGGTCACAGCGATGTGCTGGCGGGTCTGGCTGTTGCACGTACAGACGAACTGGGAAGACAGCTGAAACAGCTGCAAAACGGGCTCGGTACCGTTCTCGGAGCACAGGAATCCTGGCTTCTGATGCGCGGTATGAAAACACTTGGTGCACGTATGGCTCATAGTGAGCAGAGTACGGCTAAACTGGCTGGCTGGCTCAAGAAGCGTTCTGATATAACGGCTGTCTACTACCCAGGACTGGAGGATCATCCGGGGCGTGAAGCACACGAGCGTCAGTCTACGGGCTACGGGGCTGTGGTTTCGTTTGATGTTGGTTCGGGAGATCGAGCCAAAGCAGTCTTGAATCAGGTGAAACTGCCAATTGTTGCTGTAAGTTTGGGCGCCGTTGAGAGCATTCTTTCGTATCCGACGATGATGTCCCATGCTGCCATGCCGGCAGAGGTTCGACATGAGCGGGGAATCACGGACGGGCTGCTTCGTTTCTCTGTTGGACTTGAGGATATTGATGATCTGATTGCTGATCTTGAGCAGGCGCTTCAGGCCACTTTATAAAGTTAAACTCGATTTTTCACACGAGTTATTCTGACGTCAAGATAACCCTGGAGAGCGGTGGCAATCCCCAAATGCTTTAAATATAACTGATTTTATATGTAAAAATTTTAATTCGTTTTTGAAGCACCTTTGCATAAGGTGCTTTTTTTCACATGTAACCTGTGTTACGATATGTAAAGTACAGAAATGCGATGCTGCAGCCAAGACTTGCTTTTATATCAAGCCGGGCGGAATGTCGTATTATTTTCTCTTTACGAGGGAGGCTTTTTTACAATGAGTACGGTAGACCGTATCTTAGATAAAGCCCTTCGGGGCGAACGTTTGGACTTGGAAGACACGATTCAGTTATTTGAATCTGATGAAGTGGATAAAATCGGGGCAAGCAGCCAATGTAATTATGAAACGTATGCACCCTGAGCCATACAGAACCTTTGTCATTGGGCGTAACGTTAACTACACGAACGTGTGCGACGTATACTGCCGTTTTTGTGCTTTTTACCGCAGACCTGGTTCTGAAGAAGGTTATGTGCTGCCGGATGAAGTGATTTTCCAGAAGATCAAGGAAACCGAAGATGTCAACGGAACCGAGATTTTGATGCAGGGTGGAACAAATCCTAACCTGCCTTTCAGTTATTATACGGACCTGCTGAAAGCAATCAAGGAGCGTTTTCCGAATATCACGATGCACTCCTTCTCACCAGCCGAGATTATGAAAATGGTTGAAGTATCCGACGGCCTTACGCTCGAAGAGGTTGTACGTGCCATTCATGAAGCTGGACTGGACTCCCTCCCTGGTGGCGGAGCCGAGATTCTTGATGACCGTACACGCCGCAAAATCAGCCGTCTGAAAGGTTCATGGCGCGACTGGATGGACGTCATGCAGACAGCTCACCGGATCGGGATGAATACCACTGCGACAATGGTTATTGGTCTGGGTGAATCTATGGAAGAACGTGCGCTGCATCTGATGCGTGTGCGTGAAGCTCAGGATGAATGTATTGAGAACAAATATGATTCCGAAGGTTTCCTCGCATTTATTCCGTGGACTTTCCAGCCGGATAATACGAATCTCAAGCTGGAGCGTCAAACGCCAGAAGAATATCTGAAAACGGTAGCGATCAGCCGCCTGGTGCTGGATAATATCAAGAACATCCAATCCTCGTGGGTAACGATGGGTCCTGAAATTGGTAAGAAGTCGCTCGAATTCGGCTGTAATGACTTCGGCAGTACGATGATTGAAGAGAACGTTGTATCCTCCGCAGGAGCGACGTACAAAGTAAACATCGAATCTATTCTTCGCCTGATACGCGAGTCTGGTTACATTCCGGCACAGCGCAATACACGTTATGAGATTCTGCGCATGTTTGATGAAGAGAGCAGTGTACCTAAAGATTTCGTCATGCAGAACTAATATTACTTATGATATCTAAGTGTTCACGTTAAGGATGAATGTTTTCTATTTTCTATGAGAATGAATGAGCGTTCGTGATATGAGATCGGGATGAATCAGGAAAACACCTGGTTCATCCCTTTTTGATGTTGTACTGAACTGCAGCTGCAGTTTGTTTCAGATCATCAAACAGTACATATTACGCATTTGGCGATATGTTATATAGATTTTTAACTGATACAATGGAGGGACAGTTGTGCAGTCAAACCTGTTGGGAGGAACGAATCGATGAAGACAAGAAAACTTGGAAAGACAGCACTAGACGTACCCGTTTTAAGTTTTGGCGCATCCTCGCTAGGTTCTGTATTTCGAGATATTGACCGGGATGAAGGCATTCGTACCGTTCATGCGGCGATAGATGCGGGCATGAATTATATAGACGTATCACCTTACTACGGATTAACTAAGGCAGAGACGGTACTTGGTGAGGCTGTTCGTACTTTGCCGCGCAGCTCGTATACGTTATCGACCAAAGCGGGACGTTATGGCGAAAACGAGTTTGATTTTTCCCGTAAGCGTATTCTGGATAGTGTGCAGGAGAGCATGGGAAGGCTGCATACGGACTACATTGATATTTTATTCCTGCATGATATCGAGTTTGTGGCACCTGAAATTATCATTGAAGAAGCTTTTCCAACGCTATTAGATCTGAAAGAGCAGGGCGTGATCCGTTATGCTGGCATTTGCGGGCTGCCGCTGCCTTTGTTTGAAAAAATGCTGCCCCAGCTTGATGCAGATGCTATTATTTCTTATTGTCATTACGCATTAAACGATACGTCATTGTTGTCGCTTCTTCCGCTGCTTGAGGAAAAAGGGGTTGGTCTTGTAAACGCTTCCCCACTCTCCATGGGATTATTAAGTACCCGGGGAACGCCCGACTGGCACCCAGCGGGTGATCGGGTTAAGGAACTTTGTTTGAAAGCTGCTCGTTTTTGCGAGGAACAAGGCAGTAATATTGCCAAGCTGGCAGTACAATTTTCCACAGCAAATGAACAAATCCCGACAACACTGGTGAGCAGTGCAAGTCAGCAAAATATTATGAATAATGCCGCCTGGGTCGAAGAGCCATTAGATCAGAAGCTGCTGGAAGAGGTGCTGCACATTCTGGCTCCACTAAACAATGAAACCTGGCCTAGTGGACGCCCTGAATATAATGTGCACAGCAGTATAACGCCAAATTCGTCTAAGGGGGAACAGCAATAATGAGAGCTGTGGTATGTGAAGAAATTAATCGTTTGGTGCTGAAGGAACTTCCACAGCCGGTAAGAGCTGAAGGAGAGGCAATGGTTGCAATTCAGCGAATTGGCATCTGTGGTACGGATCTGCATGCCTACAAGGGCAATCAGCCGTTCTTTACGTATCCCCGTGTGTTGGGTCATGAACTTGCAGGCATCATCGAGGAGATTGGTCCCAATGAGGCTGGCCTACAGGTAGGAGATCAAGTGGCTGTTATCCCTTATCTGCACTGCGGCCACTGCATCGCCTGTCGTTCAGGCAAGACAAACTGCTGTGCTTCTATGCAGGTGATGGGCGTTCATGTGGACGGTGGGATGAGGGAGCGGATCACCGTACCTGTCACTCATCTGCTCAAAGCAGAAGGTTTAACCTTAGATGAGACAGCTATGGTGGAACCTCTCAGCATTGGAGCACACGCTGTGCGCAGAGCAGCACTTCAACCAGGAGAGCGTGTTGTTGTGATTGGAGCCGGACCGATTGGACTTGGCGTTATGGCTTTTGCTAAAGAAGCAGGAGCCTATGTTATTGCAGTAGACCGTAATGTGGACAGGCTGGAACTCAGTCGAACGTGGGCGGGAGCAGACGAGATGGTACAGGCAGATGAATCGGCGCTGCAGACGAGTATCCGAGATCACTTGTGGTGATTATGCGACAGCTGTATTTGATGCGACAGGTAATGTGTATTCCATGAACGGGGCCATCCCGTATGTAGCGCACGGTGGGCAGTTGATTTTTGTTGGGTTGGTAAAAGCGGATATCACATTTCATGATCCCGAATTTCACAAACGTGAGATGAGCATGCTTGGGAGCCGGAATGCAACGCGTGAAGATTTTGAACAGGTGCTGTCTACGCTGCGCAGCAAAAAATTAAGCATGGATGGTTATGTTACACATCGAGCAGCATTCGATGAGCTGCCCACCTCAATGGATGAGTGGCTGTTACCTGAATCGCAAGTGGTCAAAGCGATTGTAGAGTTATAGTTTTTGTACAATTACAGTTTCATGTATAAATGAGAGACGCTCTCTTCCGAAGCGATGAACAATGGAGATTAATCCATAGATTCATCAGGGAAGAGAGCGTTTTGTTATCGTTTAGATTCTAGCCATTTCATTTTTCTGGGTTCGATACAATGCCCGCATGCGGATCGATGTGCCGAACGATCGACTTCAACCAGATCATCTCCAGGAAATGCACTTCGTAATAAAGAGTTCCTGGAATCTGTCCGATCCAGGTTTCAGATCCTGCGGTTGGGGAAGGTTCGAAAGCACCTTCGAACCTTCCCGGCTCCCTGCGCAGACGGCTGCGTACAGCTTTTTCAACTTGAGCGCTTTGAGTAGTCAGAATGCATATTTTGCGTTTGGGAGAGAATCCCCGGAAGGCAAGATACACCATTTCGTAGGCAATCAGATAAGCGATGACAGAATACATGGCCTGATCCCAGCCAAAAACAACACCAGCAGCTGTCAGTATGATCAAGTTAAGCAGCATGATTATTTTTTCGATAAGCATCCGTTTCCCGCTAAAAACACGTTCAGGCGGCCGGGAGGACGGATCACCGATTTCCAGCGTATCCAGTGTCCCACCATACCGTACGACAAGCCCGATCCCGAGCCCCAGACATAATCCACCAAACATGGCAGCAGCCAGAGGATGCTCGACGAGCGGCGGCATGGGATGCAGCACAATGGCACTAATCGAAAAGACAACCAGACCCAGAACAGTAACCAGTACAAACTTTTTCTTCACAATCTTGTAGGATAGAAATATAAACGGAACATTGAATAAAAACAGGAACAAACCGATTCGAAGCTCAGTCCAATGTGCGAAAAGGGAAGAGATTCCCGTCATCCCGCCAATAATAATTTTATTGGGGTGTAGAAATAATTCTAGTCCCACGGAGGCCAGTACTCCGCCAATAATAACCAGAATCAGATTCAACCAGCGGCGGGAAGGCGATATGCTGCCCTTGGCAGTACGCGGCACCGGATTAGCCGATATCAGAGGTGCTTTCACAGGTCATCCTCCTTATGTGCGGCTTCGAGCCATTCTCCCTGGGTTCTTCACAGAAAGTTCAGCATGCAGCCGCTTAATGGCTTGATACAATTACATGTCTGCTCTGCACGGACATGTTTTATCCTTCTTTCTGCAGAACCTTTGGTTCCTCTTTCTTTTTACGCGGATCTTTGAACTTAAATATTTTGTTCAGAATATTAAATACGTGCTTGGACTCTTTGGTTAACAGCGGCCCAAGAATGGCCAGAATCAATACATACAGTGCGGCAAATGGCTGGAGCAGTGGTAACAGTCCGCCGGCTTTACCCATGTTGGCCATAATGATCGAAAATTCGCCGCGGGATACTATGGTTAATCCAATATTGGCAGATGCTTTTGGCGAAAGTCCTGCGCTGCGTCCAGCCAGCATACCGGCCAGGAAGTTACCGAACAGCGTAATCAGTACAGCAATCAATGCCAGCCATACGGCATCTCCGCCGAGAGACAATGGATCAATCGACAGTCCGAAGCTGAAGAAGAAGACAGCTCCAAAGAAGTCACGGAACGGCAGAATCAGATGTTCAATCCGTTTAGCATGCTCCGTTTCCGCCAGTACAAGACCAACCAGCAAAGCTCCGATTGCTTCGGCAACGTGGATGGTTTCAGAGAAGCCGGCTACCAGGAACAGTGCCCCGAAAACAACAAGTGAGAATAATTCATTGGAACGAATTTTGAGCAGTTTATTCAGCAGCGGTGTAGCTTTACGTCCGACAATGATGACTACAAGCATGAAACCGAGAGCAATCAGGGCGGACATGATCACGCCTCCGATGGAGGATGAATCACTGAGCACCAGTCCGGACAGGATGGAGATATATACAGCGAGGAACACATCCTCGAACATGATAATACCCAAAATCATCTCGGTCTCCGGATTGGCTGTACGTTTCAAATCAACGAGCACCTTGGCTACAATGGCACTGGAAGAGATTGTCGTAATCCCTGCGATGACCAATGCTTCAGCTGCCGGGAAATCGGCGGCAAAACCGAACACTAATCCCAGTGTAAAGTTAATCCCGATGTAGATCGAGCCGCCGACAACGATGGAGCGACCGGATTTGACCAAGCGGCCAACTGAAAACTCCAGTCCCAGATAAAACAACAGAAACAGAATACCGATGCGACCCATAAAGTCGATGAACGGCTGACTTTCGATAAATCGGAAGTCCAGATGCCAGATTTGCATGGCGTGTGGTCCTACGGCCATCCCGATCAGAATGTAGAACGGAACAACCGAAAATCTAAGTTTTGCGGATAAAAGGCCGGCTGCTGCGATGAGCACCAAGGCCAGACCTACTTCAAAAATCAAATGATCCATCGAGTTACCCCCTTCCTGTCAGGAGGAGGGACTTGAAAAGCTTCTGCTGGTTGCGTTCGCCAACGGCAACTACGGTAGATTCTGCGCTGATCACAACCTCCGGACCTGGGCTGATGTGTTTTTTATGATTTTTCTCCACAACGGCAATGACCGTTGCGCCAGAGTTTTGACGTACATTCAATTCACCAATGGATTTGCCGATGCATCCGAACGAGGTTTCGATTTTATACCATTCGATAATCAGGTCGTCAAAAGTGACTTCAATATTTTCAAGCTGTTTCGGTTTGTAAGTTAATCCGCCAACGATGGCGG
The DNA here is from genome assembly GCF_040702995.1 of Paenibacillus sp. AN1007. NCBI lineage: Bacteria > Bacillati > Bacillota > Bacilli > Caryophanales > Paenibacillaceae > Paenibacillus > Paenibacillus sp. AN1007. The sequence goes on along the minus strand of NZ_CP159992.1, from coordinate 3,873,073 downwards.
CAATTTGTCTTGCTTCATTGTCATCCAGTGTAATCATGGAGATGCTTTGATCTGGATCATCATATTCAAAGTGATACATCTCCCGGCGGCCATCATCGTGAATAATAATAACGATTTTATCACCGCTGCTCGTTTCAATTTGAAATTTTTTGCCGATTCCCGGCAGGTCTGTTTCGCGTACATCCATGGATAGTATGCCTCCTTAGTGATTGAGGCTGGCCATAGAAGGGAGGCTTATCTTCCCGTAATCAGGTCATCTGCTGCTCAGGGCGGAACATCAAATGGTGCGGGGAAACAGAGCCAGTAATTCCTGACACAGCCAAATATATAATGTGAAATAGAGAAAAGTATGCAAAATAAAGTACAACAAAATAAAAAACAGCAAAATAAAGTGCAGCAAACAAAACGCCCAAACCAAGATATTTCAAAACTAACGTTTACGTAAAGGGTTATAAGTTATGCATGAGAACACCGTCCATAACGAGGAGGTAGCTCTATGCGCAGGCAGCCTTGCAAATACAGCAAACAAGCTCTTATCGAGCACAGGCGTATTTGGGTGCCATCGGAGAGAGGGATAAATACATACTGGTAAATTTAATTGGAAGCAGAAATAATCTGCGTTTGAATAGACAATACCACGGTTTAAAAGACAGACCTGCTGTGGGTATTCGCAGCACGATTAACAATGCGAGGACAAGAAATACAGGCTTGGTCTGCTTCACTGCAGCCAGCTTAGACATCACTTGCGTGTTTTTGCGAATGACAGGTTTCTGCTGAGACTCGGGTATTTGGGACAGTACTTCAAGCCCTTCTTTATTCGAAGTGGCATCAACGGATACACCAACTGCAGACTCCGTCTGCATTGGGATCGGGAAGCACAGCGCCTGAAAGACGCACAAAATGATAATAATCATGTGATGAAGCAGTCTCGGTTGTTGTCTCATTGTTGGCTTCCCCCCTTCCGTGAACATACTGTTATAAAAATAATAACACATTTTTGTCTTAACTCCAAACCATTCATTCAAAGTTCACTAAACCTTCTATTATGAGTTCTGCAAAAAAATGCTGCTCGAAGCTTTGCAAACCATTCATTAAAATATCCTCCAAAGCCTTCCTCAAAGTACCCTCCAATTCCTCTTCAAAGTATCCTCCAATTCCTTAAAGTATTTTCCAACCCTTTCCTTTTATGCTGAGAAATCATGACACCCTTTCCATCAAACCGCTTCGTATATCCCCATTGGCCTTGCCATATACTTTGAAGAGGAAGAAAGGAGTGATTCTTATGGAACTGTTTGCAGTATGGACCGATGTGTCTGGACAGGAGGAAGCAGCGCATTTTCACCGATGCATCAAGGAAAAAACCAAAGGTTTACATATAAGCAAAAGAGGCTTCCGGCTCACCTTCAAACATAAGGATGGCAGGGCAGGCTGGATGTGTAGAGGGAATGAGAATCACGAAGATTTCCAGCAGTGGCTTCCCCGCATCAGCGATCTGTTATCGCTTGGTATAGCCGATTTTATTATGGAGACGCAGGAGCACAGACTGGTAGAGGATATGATTGCCAAAACTTGTTCTGTTATGGACGAACATGAGGTTGAAAAGGTTCACCGAATCTGCATGCCGCTGCTGATCAACGGTGATTTGGGTCAGCCGGGCCTTCGAGAACGCCGACGTGCATCTTTAGCGAGAGGTTTACGGCAGGATTTGGAGGAAGTTCACTTTTTTCATCTGGAAGGCATCCTGAATTTCCGGCTGCGCAGCTACAAACAGGAACTGCAGGAATTGGTGGAATACGCTCTGGATGAATTCTGGATGGACCGCCAGTATGAAGAGTTTATGGGGCTTCTCAAGTACTTTGTTTTCTTTCAGGAAGCAAAAGTTCCTTTGATCCATCTGATTCACAAAGGCAAGCATGAATTTCAGGTGCTTGATGCGGGACTGAATCTGCTGCCTGTGCAGAAGGATGAACAGGTTGTAGTGGAGATGCCGGGATTGGAACTGGAAATGGATATTGAAGATATGATCGTGAGTACACTCATCTCCATATCTCCTGAAAAAGTGATGCTGCACACGAGTACACCCGAGCTGCCTATCATTTCAACAATATGCCAGATTTTTGAGGATAAGGTACAGATATGCCACCAATGTCCCGAATGCGAAGTGCTGCGCTCAGGATTGCTGACAGGTCTTGACGCAGGCGATTTGGGCAATTATAATAACTGTTGATCTAAGATATGAATAAATTGAGAAACAAAAGCGATGACAAAGACAAGAACCGCACGTTTGATCGGTGCAGAGAGAGGAACCTGGGCTGAAATTTCCTCCGGATATCACGTATGGTTTACCCCTTTGTAGCTGCAATTTTGAAAATAAAGCCGCATAATCCCACCATCTAAGATGACGGAAGGTTTTATGAGTAAGGATCTGCCGGGTCATGCCCGTTACCGACATGCCAATGAGGGCTGTATTCCTGTGATTGGGAATAATCAGCTGAATTAGGGTGGAACCACGAGTATAACACTCGTCCCTTTACCGGGACGGGTGTTTTTTGCGTTGTTTCTGTTGACCTCGTAGGCAGCAGAAGGCGCAATAGATGATCAGTCCGTGCGGTTGATGAGAATGGATCAGTTTTATTTTACAGGAGGAATGAGACAAATGGCAGTGAACATTAAACTACCGGATGGTTCGGTGCGTGAGTATGCAGATGGCAGCAGTATTGAGGATGTAGCCGCTTCGATCAGCAGCGGACTTCGCAAAAATGCCGCAGCAGGCAAGCTGGATGGTATCGTGGTAGATCTATCTACTCCAATTCATGAAGGAGCTTTGGTCGAAATTGTAACGCTGGATTCTCCTGAAGGTCTTGAGGTGATGCGTCACAGTACAGCGCACTTGCTGGCTCAGGCGGTTAAACGTTTGTACGGAAACAAAGAGGTGCATCTGGGCGTAGGGCCGGTTATCGAGGATGGTTTCTACTATGATATGGACCTCGAACATCCGCTCAACCCGGAGGATCTGCAGAAGATTGAGAAAGAAATGGAACGCATCATCAATGAAAATCTGCCGATCGTGCGCAAGGAAGTCAGCCGCGAGGAGGCTATCAACATTTTTAACGAAGTTGGCGACCCATACAAACTTGAGTTGATCAATGCTTTACCGGAAGATAGCGTGATCACGATCTATGAACAGGGCGAATTTTTCGACTTGTGCCGTGGACCGCACGTTCCATCTACAAGCAAAATTAAAGTATTCAAACTGATGAACGTAGCGGGTGCATACTGGCGTGGAGACAGCAAAAACAAAATGCTGCAGCGTGTATACGGTACAGCATTTGTGAAAAAAGCTCAGCTGGACGAGCACTTGCATTTCCTTGAGGAAGCACGCAAACGTGACCATCGCAAACTTGGTAAAGAGCTGGAAATGTTCACGTTCTCCCAACTGGTAGGACAAGGTCTGCCGATCTGGCTGCCTAACGGTGCGAAACTGCGCCGTACATTGGAACGTTACATCGTCGATCTTGAAGAAAGTCTCGGTTACCAGCATGTGTATACGCCGGTTCTCGGCAATGTGGAGCTGTACAAAACATCCGGACACTGGGAGCACTACCAAGAAGATATGTTCCCGAAAATGGTTATGGACAACGAAGAGTTGGTTCTTCGTCCGATGAACTGTCCTCACCATATGATGGTGTACAAATCCAGCATGCACAGCTATCGTGATCTGCCGATTCGTATCGCCGAGCTGGGGATGATGCATCGTTACGAAATGTCAGGCGCTTTGACAGGTCTTCACCGTGTGCGTGCGATGACGCTGAATGACTCGCATATCTTCGCACGCCCGGATCAGATCAAAGAAGAATTTGCACGGGTTATCGAATTGATCCAGACTGTATATAAAGATTTCGGTATCCACGAATATCGGTTCCGCCTGTCTTACCGTGATCCGCAGGATACGGAGAAATACTTCCAGAACGATGAGATGTGGGAAATGTCCCAGCGCATGCTGCGTGAAGTTGTGGAAGAGCTGGATTTACCGTTCTATGAAGCTGAAGGGGAAGCTGCATTTTACGGTCCGAAGCTTGACGTACAGATTAAAACAGCACTGGGCAAAGAAGAAACATTGTCTACCGTGCAGCTGGACTTCCTGCTTCCTGAGCGCTTCGAGCTGGAATATGTCGGTGATGATGGACAGAAGCACCGCCCAGTCGTAATTCATCGCGGTGTAATCAGCACAATGGAACGTTTTACTGCATTTTTGCTCGAGAACTTTGCAGGAGCATTCCCGCTCTGGCTGTCTCCAGTTCAAGCCAAAGTTATTCCGGTATCCGGCAACTATGACGATTATGCGCGTGAGGTGGAAGCAAAGCTGAAACGTGCAGGAATTGCGGCTGAAGCCGATCTTCGCAACGAGAAACTGGGTTATAAAATCCGTGAAGCACAGCTTGAGAAAATGCCTTATATGTTCGTTGTGGGTGAAAACGAGAAAAATGCGGCATCGGTATCCGTACGTAAACGCGGTGAAGGTGATCTCGGCATGAAGCTCGTTGATGAAATTACTGCCCAATTGAAAGAGGAAATTGCTTCAAGACAAGTCTAATATAGAACGCTGTTTGTAAAATAGTTGAATGAAACCGTCTGGGAACATTGGAGGAATCCATCGTTTTCAGGCGGTTTTTTACTGCTTGTTTTGCAGTCCGTTACCTGATACAAGGTATAGAACGAATGCTTTTTGGTAACCCTTTGCAAGTGAGGGGGAGGTTATACTATGAAAAAGCATCTTTTAAAATTCAATGAAAACCAAAAGTTAATCATCATGTGCTGCTTGATGTTTGCCGGAATCCTAATGAGTACCAATGAGGCCAAGGCCTATATATTTGAAGAGGAACGAAATATACTGCATGTCGAAGAAGAAGCAGATGATAAAAATGATCTGACCGATATCGTCAAAACAGAGCAGACAGCTGGCTTGAACCCGGCTGCACCTATATACACGGGTGAGGCTCAATGGACCACTTTGGTTTATATGGCATTTATGTGGTCTCCGCAGCCGATCGTTCTGCCGAAACCTGAACTGCCCGAGAAACGGGTGAATAAGTCTGCTGATCCTGCCATGCCCGTACTGGCTCCACGATCGGAACAGATTCTGGAGACACAGAAGGTCACTGCGACAGGATATACGGCAGGGATTGAGTCTACAGGCAAGACGCCCAAGCATCCCCAGTACGGTATTACGTATTCCGGAGTAAAGGTTCGGCGTGACAAAGAAACGGTTTCTACGATTGCAGCGGATCCAAAGCTGTTTCCGATGGGGTCTATTTTGTATATTCCGGGGTACGGTTACGGTATCGTCGCTGACACGGGCTCAGCCATCAAAGGTAACAAGATCGATCTGTATTTTCCGACAACCAAGCAGGTGTATAAAGAATGGGGCAAGAAGGACGTTGAGGTTCAGGTAATCAAGCAGGGCGCAGGGAAATGTACCGAAAAGATGCTGGCTGAGCTGTCTAAAGCGATCAATGTCTATAAAACAGTGCCGGACTCCTGGCTCGATAAAGCCATCTAAATGATGGAATGTTATGTCTGCATAACAAAAAGCCTCTCTTCACATAATATTGACTGGGGACGAACCCCGCACTGCAGCAAGCAGTGTAAATATGAAGAGAGAGGTGATTCGTTGTGGCAAAGAAATCCCAAGGTTATCAAACGCCTAACGAGAAGTATGATGCTGAGTTTGGTCAGGAGAATGGAAGTGCAGCTTCTAAAGTGAAGCAATCCGGTCAAAACAAAGTACAGGACAATTATCAAACACCTGATGAAAAATATAATGCCGAGTTTGGTGTAGAAAACACAGGCCAAACTGGCCGTGCAGGAAAAATGAAAAAGTAAGTTCAAGCAGCATGGAAGAAACAAACCATGCAGAATGAAAGCAAAGAATGATGATCCAGACACCCCGGAGCGACCTCCGGGGTGTTTTTATGTTTTTTACAAAATAATAAATTACATAATTATCCTCAAGCCTCAGTCTCGAGACCGAGTCGAATTCAACCTGTCGGCGCTGTTAACCTTGGCATGTCTGATGTACACTGGATATACAATAAAGACAAAGGAGACATGAGTGATGAAACGATCTACGCGGGACCGTTGGTGGGTTGGGATACCTCTTATCGCTATCGGTGCACTGATCTTGCTCAGGCAATTGGGATATGACATTGATATAGGATATGTGTTTAGAACGTATTGGCCGGTGTTTTTAATCTGGTGGGGCGTAAAAGGGTTGACGGAAATCCGGCGCAGTGGAGGATATGCTGCTGTTGGACCGGTCATCGCGCTTGCCATAGGTGGATTCTTTCTGGCGCGTAACTTGGGTGTGATTGGGTACGACTACTCACTGGGTGAATTTATCCGTTATCTGATTCCCGTACTGCTGATTGGTGGAGGGTTGTATGTATTAATTGGCCCAGGGCACCGGAATCGGAAACATCAAGACAGCGTAACGCCGCCTCCACCTGAGAAGCCATACGAACCTTTGTCACCTCAGGATCTGGAGATGCCTTCTTCGTTCGATGAAGAGTTTGAGAAAACGTTTGGCAAGCCGAAGCAGGAGCCATCCTCAGGCAAGCATCAGTCTTTTCACGCCGAGAAGCAATCTCATCAGAATGCAAACGGTGAAACGTATGGTCAGCCTCATACAAAGTATAATAAAAACTCCAATGATCAGAACTTTGAAGGATATGGTCATTTCAACAACAACGGGTACGAGCAGGGCTATGGCAAAACATTGAATAAATCGACGTTCATTGGTGATTTTCATATGGGTAAAGAAGTGTTTACGCTGAAACCGATGAATATCTCTTCGTTTATTGGCGATACGATCATTGATTTGACCAAGGCACAAATTCCGTATGGTGAGACCAAAATTGTCATTTCACATTTTATCGGAGATGTCAAAGTGTTTGTTCCTGAGGACATGGATCTGGGCGTCTCGTTAAGCACAACCTCTTTTATCGGCGATATGAAGCTTCTGGATACTAAACGCGGAGGTTTTATAGGAAACGCGCAGGAAGAGACTCCACACTATCGCGAAGCAGGCAAGAAAGTGCGAATTATCGTCAGTGTGTTTATCGGTGACATCAAAGTCAATAAGGTGGGTTAACGCATGATTCGAACGCTTCTCAAAGCAAACAAGTGGGAACTGATGACGTATTTTGTGCTAACCGGACTGATTGCACTGGGTGGTTTTTATCTGCTGTACGGTGATGTTCTTACGGGTTCTCATCGTAATAAGGCATGGACATACATTGGTATTGTTGTTCTGGGGACCGTTGTCACTGGTTATATTGCTGCACTGCGCATTCAGCGCAAGATTGATCTGCTGGATCTGAATATGCTTAAGGTATCCAAGGGGAATTTGGCGGTACGTATGCCGGAGGCTGATGATGCTTCATTCGGTCGGGTCTATCAGGAATTTAATGTAATGATGGAGTCGATTGAGAAAAAAATGAGGCTCCTTCAGCGGCTTGGCGAGCAGGAGGTTATTGAGAAAGAGCAGGCTTCGGAACGTGCCGTCATCGAAGAACGCAAACGTATGGCAAGAGATCTGCATGACACAGTAAGTCAGCAGCTGTTCGCCATGCATATGTCAGCTTCGTCCCTTCCACGCCTGCTGGAGATGAATCCTGAACATGGCCGTAATGTGCTGGATCAGTTAATTCAGATGTCACACACGGCGCAGCGCCAAATGCGCGGGTTAATTGCCCAGCTTCGTCCAGTGGAACTGGAAGGACGTGATCTGGCCGGTGCACTGGACAGCTGGTTTCCGGATTACTGCAGGCAAAATGGTTTGAAAGGCGTGAAAGAGCTGGAGCTGGATGGCGGAGTCTCGGATGCCATTGAGCACCAGCTGTTTCTTATTATTCAGGAAGCGGTGGCGAACGTAGTCAAACATGCCGAAGCCGGGCTGGTCAGCCTGTCCATTCGGGAATCGGAGCATCAGATCAGCATGAGCATCAGTGATGACGGACAGGGTTTCCTGCAGCAGGCAGACCGTCCGGGTTCGTACGGATTGTCGACGATGCGTGAGCGTGCAGAGAAGCTTGGCGGTCAAGTGCAGATTATTTCCAAACCCGGGGCGGGAACGACAGTACGGGTGCTTATACCGAAATTTCAGAAGGTGTCAGAGGAGGAAACGGAATGAACGGCAAAGTAAACGTAATGATTGTGGATGACCATGATATGGTACGGATGGGCTTGAAGACATATCTAATGCTGGAGCCTGCTTTTCATGTGATGGCAGAAGCGGGCAACGGACAGCAAGCGCTGGAACAGCTTCGTCAGATGAAAGACACGGATAAGCCTGACTTGATTCTCATGGATCTGATGATGCCGGTGATGAATGGAGCTGAGGCGACCCAAGCTATTATGTCCGAATTTCCGGGCATGAAAATTGTAATGCTGACCAGTTTTCTTGAGGATGATCTTGTTGTTCAAGCTATTGAGGCAGGAGCGGTTAGTTATGTGCTGAAAACCGTATCCGCTGAAGAGCTAATCTATGCCCTTCAGGGAGCAAACCGAGGTATGCCGGTGATGACGGGAGATGTGTCACAGGCGTTAACGCGAGGGATTCGGCAGCGGACGGCGAGAGAAAGCGAATCGGGACTAACAGATCGCGAGAAGGAAGTCCTTTTACTCATTGCGGAGGGGAAAAACAACAAAGATATCGGAGAAGAATTACATATCAGTATCAAAACGGTGAAAACCCATGTAAGCAACCTGCTGATGAAATGTGAAATGGACGATCGGACGCAGCTGGCCATCTATGCCCATCGTCAGGGCTGGGTGAAGAAACCGAGCTGAAAATACTGCTGTGCCGGGAAAAAACAGCAATTATTTCATGCTTTTATCTCCTTTTTAATTGTTTTTAAGGTACGGTTAAGGTTTAAAGTACAAAATAAAGACAGTTAAAGAATATCTCTTGCGAATAAGAGATTGGGAGGTAGAGAGGCATGGACGAACGTAATTATAGATCGAACCGACAAGATGAGGAAAAGGAAACCAGCGCAGCTGAGAATCGCAATCCTGCCGGAAATGAAGACTCCTCGTATTATTATTCTTATGGACCTTTTCAGTCCGTGAATCAGGAAGATACAGCTGGCTCCAACGGGGCACGCCAAGAAGGAAACGTAGAAATCACAAGACCCGATCCCGTGAAGCCAGTGCCTGCGTACTACAGCAGCGAAACTTCTGATGCAGCAGGCGGTGTATCTGGCGGTCGTGGTTCAGGTCATGGCGGAGATCAGGGGAATGGCAGCAAAAACAATGGAAACTGGAACTATAACAATCAAAGACCACGGTCTTCTGTAAGATCCCTTTTATTCTCGTTTATCGCTGGTATGGTGGTTATCACCCTGCTTATGTACACAGCAGATCGAACGAATATGTTCACGCCGCAGGCTGCGTTAGTGAACAATGGAGCCGAAACAGCTGCCCAGGAAACTCCGAGTAATACAGGCGGCGGCAATAACGTAACGGCATCTCTGCTGCCAACGGGTAAAGAGGATGTATCCTCTGTAGTGAAACAGGCAAGTCCGGCCGTAGTCAAGATTGAAACCTTGGCGAAACAGTCTTCGCGCAGTGGTGCAGGACAGGGCGGAGCCAATACAAGTGATCCACTGTATCAATATTTCTTCGGCGGCGGGCTTGGCGGGCCTGGTGGAAATGAAGAGCAGGAACCAGGACAAGGTCAGCAGCCTCAAGCAGGCAATCAGCTCGTACCTATGGGGATTGGCTCCGGATTTATTTTCGATAAAGAAGGTTACATCCTCACGAACCAGCACGTTGTTCAAGGAGCTGACGTCATTCAGGTAACACTTGAGAATAACAGCAAGCCTTATGAAGCCAAATTGCTGGGAAGCAGTTTTGACCTTGACCTTGCCGTTTTGAAAATTGAGAAAAACAGCGGAGATAAAGATTTCCCTGTAGCGCCGCTGGGCGACTCCAACAACACCCAGGTTGGTGAATGGCTCGTAGCGATTGGTAACCCGGAAGGGTTTGAACATACGGTAACTGCGGGTGTCCTCAGTGCCAAAGAACGTTCGATCAGCATTCCGGATCAGGAAACACGTAAAACACGTGAATACAGCCACCTGCTGCAGACCGATGCTTCCATTAACCCGGGTAACTCTGGCGGCCCTCTTCTTAACCTGAACGGTGAGGTTATCGGTATGAACGTTGCAGTAAGCGCAGACGCACAGGGGATCGGTTTTGCGATTCCGTCCAGCGTAATCTCTGAGGCCGTGAAATATTTGAAAGAGAATAAGGACGTTCCTAAAGAACCTGTACCGTTTATTGGAGCTTCACTTATGAATCTTACACCTGAAGTTGCTAAACAAATGGGAACCAATATTACGGAAGGTTCAGTTGTAGCGAGTACGGTCTACCAATCACCAGCTTATTTGGCTGATTTGAGACCCTATGACATTATTACAGGTGTAAATGGCACGCCGTATGCAACCAGTCAGGACCTCATTAATTTCATCAAGACACAGAAAGTCGGCGGTGAAATTACGCTCAATGTCGTTCGTGACGGTAAAAAAATGGATGTAAAAGTAAAGATTGGCAACAAAAATGATTTCAATACAACACAAACACAGCAGCAATAAGCTGTAAGACGCGATGCAGCCGAAAAGCTGAGAACGGAAGGGTGAAGGCCCTTCCGTTTTTTGCACTGTATTTCTATGATGCAGTTGGAACGCTGCTCCCTATATTTTGGTTGGGACTTTGCTGCTCAATGATTCGGACTTTGCTGCTCAAGATGGAGAAGATGCGAATCGGGCTTTGGCCTGTTACAATGGGAATACAACGTTAGGGTAAAGGAGAAAGACCATGCGCTCAACTATTTTAATTGTAGATGACGACGAAAAAATTGTGTCTATGCTGCGCCGAGGCCTGGCATTTGAAGGATACGAGGTACAGACGGCTTCTAACGGAGCAGAGGGCCTCAGCAAGCTGATGGACAAGGAGCCGGATATTGTAGTTCTGGATGTCATGATGCCGCAAATTGACGGCTTTGAAGTGTGCCGCAGATTAAGAGAAGCGGGCAGCAAAGTGCCTGTACTGATGCTGACTGCCAAAGATGAGGTTCAGAGCAGAGTAACCGGACTGGATACCGGCGCTGACGACTATTTGGTGAAGCCGTTTGCACTGGAGGAACTGCTCGCCCGTGTCCGTGCGCTGCTGCGCCGCAAGGCGGATATCGCTACTGTGACGGATAATCGACTGGTGTATGAAGACATCATTCTGGACAACGATTCACGTGAGGTGCTGCGTGATGGTAAACGTCTGGAGCTGACGGCGAAAGAGTTCGAACTGCTTAATCTGTTTATGCAGAATCCAAGACGGGTGCTGTCCCGTGATCTGATTATGGATAAAATTTGGGGATATGACTACAGCGGAGAGTCTAACGTGCTGGAGGTCTATATTGCGATGCTGAGACAGAAAACGGAAGAGCATGGCGGCAAACGTTTGATTCAGACGATCCGGGGAGCCGGCTACATTTTAAGAGGTGACTCATAACATGTCCATTCGGTTAAGGCTAACCGCATGGTATTCCGGAATTCTGGCAGCGGTGCTGATTTTTTGGGGTGTTGTCATTTATGCTTTTGTTTACTTTAATTCATATCAGGAAGTTGAACATCAACTTGCAGAGAAAAGCAGCAAGATTCTGAGTCAGATTAATCTGAACTTTCTCAACCAACTGAATCTGAACCTAGATCCATTTACAGAGATTGAACTGCAGGGTTCCCAAATCTACATTCAGTTATTCGATTATGAGACGGGAAACAACAACCGATCCAACAATATGGAAAAAGTAGGTTTGGAATTTCCGGTTATGAATGCCGAACGTTTGCTTCGAGAACCGGGAATGACAAAGCTCTATGTGAATGGAACACCGTTCATGGTGAATCAGGACCCCATCATTATTAAAATCAATGGGGTAACTAGCGTTAAAGGCGTTCTTCAAGTGGGGACTGTTGTGAATTCACAGGAGCGTCTGCTGGAAGCGCTGCGGAACATCCTTGTGTTTGGATGGCTTGTCGCTATGGCTCTGGCGATAACGTCAGGTTTGATTCTTGCCCGCAAGTCCATGCGCCCTTTGGTTAATGTGATTGATGCGGCAAATAAAATACAGTCCGGGGACGATCTCAGCGTCCGGATTCAGTACACCGGTCCGAAAGATGAGATTGGCCGTTTAATTGAAACGGTGAACAGCATGCTGGAGCGTACGGAACTGTCTTTCCGCGGATTGGAGGAGACCAATGCAGCGCAGCGCCGATTTGTATCCGATGCTTCCCATGAGCTGCGGACACCGCTGACCACGATTCGAGGGAATGTGGATTTCCTGAAGAAACTGTGGGATCAAGAGAGTGGCGATCGCCCGAATCTGGATGAAGAAACAGTCAAACAGATGTCTTTGGAGGCGATCGAAGATATGGCAGATGAAGGTAAGCGAATGAGCAGGCTCATTAGTGATATGCTGTCACTAGCCAGAGCGGATACAGGGCAGAAAATTGAGCTTAATCCCACTCCGCTTCAGATTTTGGTGCAGGAAGTGGCGCGCAGAGCGCAGTTTTTGGATCGCCAAGCTGACTGGCTGCCTGGTGATTTTTCGATCCTGAATGGCATCTACGTGAATGGGAGCAAAGATTATTTGCAGCAGATGCTGTTTATTTTTATCGAGAATGCGTTTAAGTACACACCGGAAGGCTCGGTTACACTGGATGCATTGCTCTACAAAGGACAGGTTGGACTGCGGATCAGTGATACCGGAATTGGCATGGAACGGGACGAGGTGCCGTTTATTTTCGACCGTTTCTACCGGGCAGATGAGTCTCGCGGAGCGACACCGGGTATTGGGCTGGGACTTTCCATTGCGAAATGGATCATCGAGGAGCATAATGGTTCTGTAGAAGTTGTGACGAGACGTGGAGAAGGAACCACTTTTATCATCTGGCTTCCGGTTGTCTTTGCCCCGCCTATCGAATAAAGGTATAATAAATGAGGACTGCAATTACATCGGCTGTACGCCGAAAAGAAAGCGGGTGGCAACCAAGTGGAAGTACTGCGAATTTCACCGCGGGGATATTGTTACGGAGTTGTGGACGCCATGGTGCTTGCGCGTCAGGCGGCACGCAACCTGGATCTACCACGGCCTATTTATATATTAGGAATGATTGTGCATAACAAACATGTGACGGATTCTTTTGAAGATGAGGGCATTATTACACTGGACGGTCCGAATCGGATGGAGATTCTGAATCAGGTGGAGAGCGGCACAATTATTTTCACAGCACATGGTGTATCACCAGAGGTGCGCAAGCTGGCTCGGGAGAAAGGTCTCACTACAGTGGACGCGACTTGTCCAGATGTGACCAAGACCCATGATCTGATCCGGGAGAAAACAGCCGAAGGATATGAGATCATCTATATCGGTAAGAAAAATCACCCTGAACCTGAAGGGGCGATTGGTGTTGCGCCGGGCCATGTGCATCTGATCGAGAAGGAAGAAGAGATCGAAGACCTGCGTGTGCCTGCGGGCAAAATTTTGATTACCAATCAGACTACGATGAGTCAATGGGATATCAAACACATTATGAGCCGGCTGCTGGAGAAGTTTCCGGGTGCGGAAATTCATAATGAAATATGTCTCGCTACACAGGTACGTCAGGAGGCCGTTGCTGAACAGGCGGGTCAATCGGATCTTGTCATCGTCGTGGGTGATCCGCGCAGCAATAACTCGAACCGTCTGGCTCAAGTGTCGGAGGAGATTGCAGGTGTAACGGCATATCGTATTTCGGACGTATCCGAGATTCAACAAGACTGGTTGAAAGGTGTACAGAAGGTAGCGGTTACTTCAGGTGCTTCAACACCCACACCAATTACGAAGGAAGTTATCCAGTATCTGGAGCAGTATGAGCATGATCAGCCGGAAACGTGGGAAATCAAACGTACCGTTAACATGAGCAAGCTGCTGCCTCCGGTTAGAGAGAAGACCCGTACAACCTAATTTCACAAATGAACAGGAAATATCCTGCTGTGCAGATCCCTTTTTGGATAACTGCGCAGCGGGATTTTTTTATTTTTATTTTGTCTAAAGCGTGAATCATTGACGGCGCTTCTTGACGGAAGGAGGGAGCTGTGATATATTTGCTTTAATGATTAAAAGCTTAAAAGCGAACAAGCGTTTAAGTGCGACAGGATTTGACGGCACAATCAACCAATAACTAAACATTCAGAGGCACGAAGTAAACGAGTGCTCTTATACAAGGAAGGATGGGGAAATATTATGATCGTTATTGCAGGCAAGAATACCTCGGAGGATCAGATTCAGGATATCGTCAGCGTTATTGCAAAGGAAGGGCTGCAGGCGCATGTATCGCGCGGAGAGGACCGTACGATCATTGGCTTGATTGGTAAAGTGGAACCTAAAATGCAGGAACACCTGCGCCAGATGAAGGGTGTCGAGAATGTTGTGAAGATTTCGAAATCCTATAAGCTCGCAAGTCGTGACTTCCATCCGGAAGATACAGTGATCTCGATCAAAGGTGTAGACATCGGCGGAAAAGAGCTTGTGGTTATGGGCGGTCCTTGCGCGGTTGAATCTGCAGCACAGATCGATGAAATTGCTGGCCTCGTGAAAGCAGCTGGCGGGCAGGTGCTTCGTGGAGGTGCCTTTAAGCCTCGCACAGGACCTTACAGTTTCCAGGGTACGGGTGTGGAAGGTTTGATCATGATGGCGGAAGCGGGACAGAAGCATAACCTGCTCACAATTACAGAAGTCATGACGCCGGAATACGTAGATATTTGTACGGAATACGCGGACATTCTGCAGGTAGGTACACGCAACATGCAGAACTTCGACTTGCTGCGCAAATTGGGTGAGTGCGGTAAACCGGTACTTTTGAAACGCGGATTTAGTGCCACATATGATGAACTGCTTAACGCAGCGGAGTACATTCTGGCAGGTGGGAATCCAAATGTGATGCTGTGTGAACGCGGTATCCGTACATTTGAACAATACACTCGTAATACACTTGACCTGTCGGCGATCCCTGTCCTGCAGTCTCTGAGCCATCTGCCCGTCATTTCCGACCCGAGCCATGGTACAGGACGTCGTGAATTGGTAGAACCGATGACCAAAGCCTCAGTAGCTGCAGGAGCAAACGGTTTGATCATTGAGATGCATACAGATCCTGATAACTCCATGACTGGAGACGGTGTGCAGTCCCTGTTCCCTGACCAGTTCGCGAATTTGCTGCAGGATTTGGAGAAGTTAGCTCCAATCGTTGGCAAAACGTTTAACACAGCTAAACAGCCTGCGGCATTTTTCCCGGCACGTGCAGGCGTTTAAATTGACGCAGCATAAGAATGAGATTTTTTTTAAAAACCGGACATTTTCTCTGATTCGTTCTTTGTGAACAATTGGAGGAGATGTCCGGTTTTTCGTCTATTTTGCATAGATGAACATATTTATTAATCAAAGGTGATAAGAAACATTTATGATGTTATGTTTTTCCATGATTTAGGTTATTTCGGGGGTCGCTTCACCGCATTAAATCAATCAAATGTTAAATAAGTTCGTTGTTATATGCATTTATAGTTATTATAAAATGTAAGTATATCTGACATGCTCGCAAAAAATACCTTACATAAGTATTGACGATGTCATATTTCAGATTTTATAATGACGACAGAAAAAAATTCGAATATATAGACATTTTCTTCGTGGGGTTGTTTAATGTTCGGAATATTTGGGAGGACGAATACATGTCGGTTGAAAACGTATTGAAATCAATTCAAGAGAACAACATCGAGTGGGTAGATTTTCGTTTTGTAGATTTGGCTGGTCGTGCGCATCATATCTCTTTGCCAGCTTCGGCTGTTGATGCAGACACGTTCGTAAATGGAGTAGCGTTTGATGGTTCTTCTATCCAAGGTTTCCGCGGTATTGAAGAGTCCGATATGGTTATGATGCCTGACCCTGAAGCGACTTATGTCGATCCGTTCACTGCACACCCTACATTGAATGTTATGTGTGACATTTTCACGCCGGATGGCGAGCGTTATGAGCGTGACCCGCGCAGCATCGCAGTTAAAGCCGAAGCTTTCCTGAAAGAAAGCGGCGTAGGTACTGCAGCGTTCTTCGCACCAGAGTCCGAGTTCTTCATCTTTGACGATGTTCGTTATGAGAGCGGCACGAACAGCTCTTCTTACTTCGTAGATTCCGAAGAAGCATCATGGAACACAAACCGCAAAGAAGAAGGCGGCAACCTGGGCTTCAAAGTTCGCACTAAAGGCGGATATGTTCCAGTAGCTCCAGTGGATACCCAACAAGATATCCGCAGCGAAATGTGTCGTTTGTTGGAAGAAGCTGGTTTGTCCATCGAGCGTCATCACCATGAAGTAGCGACTGCCGGTCAAGCTGAAATCAACTTCCGTTTTGATACGTTGAAGAAAACAGCAGATAACCTGCTTGTTTATAAATACATCGTGCACAACACGGCACGTCAATATGGCAAAGTAGCAACATTCATGCCAAAACCATTGTTTGGCGATAACGGAAGCGGAATGCACGTTCACCAATCCATCTTCGATGGCGATTCCCCATTGTTCTATGACAAAGGTGGTTATGCTAACCTGAGCGAAATGGCTCTGCACTACATTGGAGGTATTCTCTACCACGCTCCGGCACTAATCGCTTTGACGAACCCAAGCACGAACTCGTTCAAACGTCTGGTTCCTGGTTATGAAGCACCTGTTAACTTGGTTTATTCCAAAGGTAACCGTTCCGCAGCTGTGCGTATCCCGGTAGCGGCTGTAACACCTAAAGGCTGCCGGATCGAGTTCCGTACACCGGACTCCACAGCTAATCCTTACTTGGCATTCTCCGCAATGTTGATGGCGGGTCTGGACGGAATCAAACGCAAAATCAACCCAACTGAACTTGGATATGGTCCACTCGATAAAAATATCTACGACCTGTCTGATGCAGACAAAGAAAACATCCGCAGTGTACCGGCTTCCCTCGAAGAAGCGCTGGATGCACTTGCAGCTGACCACGAGTTCTTGACTGAAGGCGGCGTGTTCACCAAAGAATTTATCGATAACTACATCAACCTCAAACGTGATGAAGCTAAAGCCGTTGCAATTCGCATTCATCCGCATGAATACAGCCTCTACTTCGACTGCTAATCCGTCGAAGCCGGAACCAAAGCGGTTCCAGCACCAAGCCTCCGGGATTCGTTCTCGGAGGCTTTTCCTTGAAGGAAACAGTGTATCGCTTTAACTTTTTAGGGTGATAAAGGAATTTGATGGCCTGGAATGATAATTCAGTGCATATTTCCCTTGAAGCAGTGAGGGAATACTGATATCATAGCGATAATATTTACTTCATATGTCAGTTAAGGATGGAAAGGGTGGGGGATTTTTTGACAAAGAGAGCGTATAACTTTAATGCAGGACCAGCGGCGCTGCCACTAGAAGTACTGGAGCGTGCTCAGGCGGAATTTGTAGATTTTCGTAATACGGGTATGTCGATTATGGAGATGTCCCACCGCGGGGCCGTGTACGAGTCTGTACATAATGAAGCTCAGGAGCGCCTGCTGTCGCTGCTGGGAAGTCCAAAAGGCTATAAAGTTCTTTTCCTGCAGGGCGGTGCAAGCACACAGTTTGCCATGGTGCCGATGAACCTGCTTGGGGCAGGCCAGACAGCAAGTTACATTATGACAGGCAGCTGGGCCAAAAAGGCTCTGTCTGAAGCGAAGCTCGTTGGTGAGACACAGATCTCTGCCTCATCGGAATCCGATAAATTCATGAAATTACCGGATGTTTCGAATCTCAGCTTGCCTGAACGTACGGCTTATGTGCATTTGACATCTAATGAAACGATTGAAGGTACACAGTTCAAATCATTCCCCGATACCGGATCAGTACCGCTGATTGCGGACATGTCGAGTGATATTTTCTGCAAACCGTTTGATCTGAATCAGTTCGGAATGATCTATGCAGGTGCACAGAAAAACCTCGGACCTTCGGGCATTACCGTTGTGATCGCACGGGAGGAGCTGGTGAGTGAATCCCCTAAAACCATCCCGACCATGCTGCGTTACAGTACACATGTGGATAACAATTCCCTGTATAATACACCGCCATCTTTCTCGGTATATATGGTAAACGAAGTTTTGAAGTGGATTGAAGAACAAGGCGGCCTGACTGGCGTGGAACAAAAGAATATTAAAAAAGCGGAGCTGCTCTACAATACAATCGACTCCTCCGGAGATTTCTACCGCGGCTGCGTTGCACCAGAAGACCGCTCTTTAATGAATGTTACGTTCCGGCTCGCTTCCGAGGAACTGGAGAAGAAGTTTATTAAAGCTTCTGAGCAGGAAGGCTTTGTAGGTCTGAAGGGACATCGCAGTGTGGGGGGGCTTCGTGCTTCCATCTATAACGCGGCCCCTTACGATAGTGTTAAGGCGCTTACTGACTTTATGAACCACTTCCAACAGACGAACGGTTAATCTCACAAATTTGACCAGATGGGCAGTAGTGAAGCTGATGTAACGAGCTGTACTGCTGCTGTGGCAAAGCCTTCCACATTGACGTGTGGAGGGCTTTTCTTTAGAATTAGAGGATTGCTGTACATCTGACATGTAATTAAAAGGAGATCAAACACATATGGCATTACACATCGTTCTTGTTGAGCCGGAGATCCCGGCTAACACAGGCAACATTTCTCGGACTTGTGCTGCGACAGGCACCCATCTGCATCTCGTGCGCCCCTTGGGATTCCGTACAGATGATGCCACACTGAAGCGCGCAGGGCTGGATTATTGGCATGCGGTCCATATAGAATATCACGATTCGTTTGCTGAGGTTCAAGAGAAGTATCCGGAGGGACGTTTTTTCTACGCAACAACGAAAGCCAAAAACAAGTATACTGATTTCGAGTTTCAAGATGGAGATTTTCTTGTATTCGGTAAAGAAACGAAAGGACTTCCGCCTGAACTCATTGCTGCCAATCCCGAAACGTGTATGAAAATGCCAATGAGTGGTGATGTTCGTTCATTAAATCTTTCCAATTCAGCAGCAATTATTGTATATGAAGCGCTGCGTCAGCTGGATTTTCCAGGGTTGGATTAATTAAATACGCGTAAAAAGACGGTTAGAATTCGCTAAAAAAACATTTTTCAAAAAAAAGGACAAAAAATGTTTATTTCCAGCAGGATTCGACAAAATTTTGGCGAATCATTAGATATAGTACTAATGTACCTAGAAATTCAGAGTAAGATAGGAGAGGTGTGCCGTAGCTATGAAGCCAGCTGGAGTAGTTCGCAAAGTTGACCAATTGGGTAGGATCGTATTGCCTAAATCTTTGCGCAAAAGGTATCAAATGAATGAAGGAGATCCTGTAGAAATTTTAGTTCAAGGGGATCATATTATTTTGGAAAGATACCGCCCGAAATGTATTTTCTGCGGATCGATGGAAGAAGTCAATGACTTTAAAGAGCGTTACATATGCGCACAATGCTTGGAAGAAATGACTCAGCTTTCATAAAAAATAAGCAAAAAAACGCCATGGAGTTCTAAACTTCATGGCGTTTTTTTGCTTTTAGTGATCACTAAGCAAGCTCAGGCAAAATCTGATCCCAAACGGCGTTGAGAATGCCCTGCATATTTTCCTCCTGGCTGTTTATGCTGATGACCGCTTCTCTGGAAGGCAGCACGATGCAAAATTGACCGAAAGCTCCATCTGCGCGATAAGCATCATGCGAGCACATCCAGAATTGGTAACCGTATCCTTGTCCCCAATCCCCGTCGCCTGTTGTTTTGATCTGCTCATGCACAGCTGCTTCGATCCATTCTGAAGGGACCAGCTGTTGGTCATTCCACCGGCCCTCCTGAAGCAGAAATTGTCCAAAACGGCTTAATTCCTCATTGTTCAGCCAAAGACCTGCACATCCAAGTGTAATGCCAAGTGGAGAAGTCTCCCATTCAATATGATGCATGCCCAGTGGTTCAAAAAGACGTGGAATGAGGTAATCTTTAACTGTCTGGCCGACGGCCTTTTGCAGCATAGCCGAAATCATAAACGTATCGCCGCTGCTGTAAGTAAAGTGTTCTCCGGGCATTCGGTCCAGTGATAAAGACATGTAATGCTTTGCCCAATCCTTTTCCTGCAGCGATTCCCGCTCGTCAGCCCAGAGAGGCGGGGAGTCGTGGCCCGAAGACATGCGAAGAAGATCCCGCAGTTTAAGTTCCCGCGGAGAAGGAAGCGGGGATTGGACAGGCTGTGACTGATCATAAGGGAAGAAGTCTCCCAATGTGTTGTCGAGATGGATGAGTCCTTCCTGAACGGCCAGTCCGACGGCCATACTGGTAAAGGATTTGCTGACAGAATGCTGTACACGGCGGTAATCACCATTCTGATGCCACTCGTCCAGCAGCTGTCCATGCTGCAGTACACGCACAGAATGCACATTGAGCTGCTTGACTGTGATTGTGTCTATAAATCCTTTGAGTTTAACAGACATGATAACCCTCCAATTTCAGGTGTTCGCCTGAAAGAATTCAATCTGGTGAAACGTTTCCGTAATTTTAATGGAAAATTAGAACTCATGCTAATATAATCTTGTTTTGATGTCAATTCGGGTGCAAAAACGAATGGTTAAACCTTAATATGTTCACAATAAAAGTGTCTTTTGGATCAAAATTGAAACGCTCAGGTCACTTTTTTGATAAAATAACGCGAAAATTGTAAAAAGGTTATTGACAGGATTTACTCATCGGGATTATGATTTATTCGAAACGATTCGAAGAAATCGCTTCCAAGTAAAATGTTGATATTTCAACTCTAAGTAAATCAACGTTAGGTAGTTTTGAAACGATTCGAGAGAATCGTTTCGATAACAGAGCTGGTTACGGGGAGCATGAGAGAAGAAGAAACGGAACACAGAGAAGAAAAGTAAGCAATCCGCAGTACAAAAGCAGCATGATGAAAGGGGTTACGAAAATGGCGCACATAACGATCGAAACCGGATCGCCCACATTATGTATGAACACCAGCATACACGTGGTGTCCAGTGACTCCGGAGAGACTTCAGGCGGTACACTATATCTGCTCCACGGGGCAGGAGATAATGCGAGTACCTGGCAGCGTCTGACTACGATTGAGATGTACGCAGCCCAGTACGGCTGTACCGTCATCATGCCGGAAGCAAATCGCAGTTACTACACCGATATGGAATACGGCCTGAATTACTTCCACTACATCACGAAGGAACTACCCGACATATGCGGACGGCTGTTACAGCTGAATTCCGATCCATCCAAAACGTACGTTGCTGGTTTGTCCATGGGTGGATATGGAGCATTGAAATGTGGGCTGACTTATCCTGAGCAGTATAGTAAGGTGGCGTCTTTATCCGGTGTAACCAATATTCAGGCTCGTCTTCGTGATCCTCATATGCCAGAAGGCATGGTCAAGGAAATGAAAGCGGTTTTTGGGGAACGGTTACAGGTAACGGCTGATCAGGATATTTACGCATTGTCAGCCAGACTGCTGGAGCAGGGAAAATCTCTGCCGAGCATACTGAGCTGCTGCGGAGACCACGATCCTTTCGTGGAGATGAATCGGGATTATGCCGAGTACATGCGGGGAACTGCATTTGATTTTCGGTATGTAGAGACGCCCGGCACACATGAATGGAGATTTTGGGAGCAGCATCTGAAAACGATGTTTGATTTTCTTTTCAACGACAACACCATAGTAGAGTGAGGAGATGCAAATTGAAACCTGCAGCCGAAGGACCTAGCAAAAAGCTGAAGGCAAACATGAAAGGCAAGTCGCTCTGGACTGAAATCTGGAAGCACCGAATGACGTATACCCTGCTTGTTCCGGGTCTTGTCTGGCTGATCCTGTTTGCTTATATGCCAATGGGCGGCCTGTCACTGGCATTCAAAGATTACAAAGCGAATCTTGGAATCTGGGGAAGTCCATGGAGCGGATTTGAAAATTTCAAATACGTCTTCCGTGATCCATCCTTTATTGATGCCGTATGGCGGACGCTTTACATTAACATTCTGAAACTGATTATTCAGTTCCCGTTCCCGATTATTCTGGCACTGCTGCTGAATGAGCTGCGGATGCGCAGAGGGAAAAAGTGGTTTCAAACGGTTCTGACGTTCCCGCACTTTTTGTCCTGGATCATCGTATCCGGGGTAGTCATCAACGTGCTTGCCTACGACGGCTTGGTGAACAGTGCACTTGGATTGCTTGGACTGCCAACCATTAATTTCCTTGGATCTGAATCAAACTTCGTTCCCATGCTGCTGCTGACGGATATCTGGAAATCAAGCGGTTGGGGCGCGATTATCTTCCTGGCAGCGATCTCAGGTATCGATCAGGACCAATACGAATCTGCACAGATTGACGGTGCATCCCGGATGCAGCAGATGTTTCGTATTACGCTGCCCAATATTCTTCCAACGATTACAGTCATGTTTATTTTGTCCGTAGGCGGATTGATGTCCTCCGGTTTCGACCAGATTTTCAACTTGGCGAACGCGGCAACGAAAAATGTATCAGAAGTACTCGATGTGTATATTTATCGGATTACGTTCCAGTCCTCAACCGACTTTTCATTCTCGACAGCGGTCAGCTTGTTCCGTTCCCTGGTGAATATGGTGCTGCTGCTTCTGGCTGACAGATTTGCCAAGTGGCTTGGCGGAGACGGTTTGTTCCGATAAGAGAGGGGGAGAAATGAGATGAGCAAAAAAGCTGGAAGAAAACCGAAAATCGGCACCGAACGAATGACGATTCTCGATTACGTAATATTTGCTATTTTGTTAGTGCTTGCGCTGATGATCCTGATTCCGTTCTGGAATGTCGTCATGATCTCGTTTGCAACGCAGAAAGAGTATGCGGAAAATCCGTTCCTGATGTTCCCGAAAGAGTTCACGCTGGATTCCTACCGAGCACTGTTCGCTAACGGAAGTATTATGTCTGGTTACAAAAATACATTGATTTTGCTGGTTATTGGTTTGCCGCTCAGCTTGTTCCTGACAACAAGTATGGCTTACGGTCTGAGCCGCAGCAATTTTCCGTTCAAAAAGTTTCTCTTTTTCCTGGTGCTGTTCACCATGATCTTTAACGGAGGGATCGTTCCTCTGTACCTGATTATGAAATCTTTGCATCTTACAGGAACGTTATGGTCCGTTATTCTGGCGGGAAGCTTCAGTGCCTTTAACATGATTCTGATGATGAACTACTTCTACACCCTGCCTGAATCGCTGATGGAATCAGCACGGCTGGATGGTGCAGGAGAGTGGAGAATTTTGTTCTCCGTCGTTCTTCCGCTGGCAACACCAATTATGGCAACCATCACACTTTTCTACGGGGTAGCCTACTGGAACAGCTGGTATGATGCGATGATCTTCCTGCGAAAAGCAGATCAGTTACCGCTGCAGAACGTGCTGCGCAACATCATTGTCACATCAACGACCAATGCTTCCAATGCATCCAGTGTCGATGCAGTCAAGCTGAGCAGCTTCTCCATGGGTATGAAGATGGCTGCGGTCTTTGTAACAATGGTACCAATTATGTGTTTCTTCCCAATGCTGCAAAAGCACTTTGCCAAAGGGGTATTAACAGGGGCTATCAAGACCTGATATACACATAGGATTTCAATGCAAAAGAAATTCGACTAAAAAACATGGGGGTAAAAGCATGAAAACGGGCAAAAAGTTGTCAGTCAAATCGTTATTTGCGATCACACTCTGTCTCTTGATGTTGGTGGTATCCGCTTGTTCCAACAGCAGCAAAGGTTCAGATGGTGGAAACGAAAAGGATGCGGAAGGAAATTACAAAGATAACCTGACCATTTCTGTAGCGAATCTGACCGAAGTGAAGAACGGAAATATGGACAATGAGTTCCATAAATTCTGGGAAGACAAATTCAACATAAAATGGGACTACAACTACATTGACTGGGATTCTTGGGGCGAGAAGCTTCGTCTGTGGATCAACTCTGGCGACCTGCCGGATGTAGCGGTGTGGAACTATGTACATGGCGATGCAATCAACAACATCGATCAAGGTTTGTTCTACAAATTCCCGGATGATTGGAAAGAGCGCTGGCCAAACGTTGCTGCGGCTTACAAACTGACAGGACTTGGTGATAAGTTGGAAGAACTGACAGGCGGTACGTATGTGCTTCCTAGACCAATCTATTTTGAAAACAAACCGGCAGATCCGCTGACGAACCAAATCGGTGTTATCGCTCTTCGTAAAGACTGGGCAAAAGCCGTTGGTTTCGAACTGAAGGATGCTTACACAACTTCCGAATTGAATCAGTTTGCTGAACTGGTAAAAGAAAAAGATCCAGGCAAAGTGGGCAATAAACTGGTGCCATTGTCTTACAATGCTGCCGATGCGATGACAAACATCATCATGCCTAACAATGTTCATGCAATTACAGACGTTCCTTTCTACAAAGGTGAAGATGGTCAGTTCCATTGGGGTCCTGCAGATCCAGAAACACTGACAGGTCTGAAATTGATGCAAAAAGCGTACAAAGATGGACTGCTTAACCCTGAGTTCTACACTTGGAAAAACAATGAAGGACAAAACAACTTCAAAGTAACAGGTACTGCGGCTGTAACAAGTCTTGGTGGACTCGCTTCTTACAGACAAGGTCTGGATTCCGATATGAAAAAGAACCTTGGCGTGAACAGTGATGACCTCGTTCACACAGCGATCGTTCTTGGTGATGATGGTAAATACCGCAACATGGAGCAAGCGAACTTCTGGTCTGCACTGATTTTCAACCCGAACATCAGTGATGAGAAATTCGAACGGATCATGGATCTGATCGATTACTCTGCAACTAAAGAAGGACAACTGCTTATCAACATGGGCTTTGAAGGCAAGGACTGGAAATACGATGACAACAAAGAGCTGGTAAGCTTGCTGCCAGAGGGAACTGTACTGGAAGACAAATATCCTGCACGTTTTGAAGGACTTTATCTTCTTGGCGATGACTTCAGTGTTGTAAACCCTGCAATCAAAAAAGATTACCGTGATAGAGCAGTAGAATTGTTCCAAGAGAAAGCGAAATTGGGTACAGAAGGAAAATCGTTGGCACCATACGATTGGGATGTGAACCTGTACGATTCCAAAGCGAAGAGCCAAGCTTCTTTCGATTATCAAAACGAATACGCCAACTTGATCCTCAAAGGTGGAGATTTGGAAGCCAACTGGAAAGAGTGGGTTAATAGCAAAATGTCTCTGGTTCAACCATACCTGGATGAACTGAACGAGAAGTTCAAGTAAAAACGTAAAACACTAAAGAACAGAATGGGGATGGCAGGAGCGTTCTGTCTCCCGTCCGTTTGAACCCGGTGCGCGGTCTCTCCCCGAACGCAGCCGGGTTCTTTCTTTCAATACAAATGCAGTAGAAGTGGAGGATGGTTAAGTGAACAATCAGCAGTTGATGGATTTGGTGAATCAAATGACGCTGGAGGAGAAGGTGGCCCAGCTGCTGCAGCTGACGGCCAATTTCTATGAAGGAACAGATACACAGGGCCAGATTACAGGTCCGATGGAAGAAATGGGCATCACGGAATCATCTGTACGTGCAAGTGGATCGATTTTAGGTTTATCCGGTGCACAGGCCATTATGGATGTACAGCAGGCCTATATGAAAAACAGCCGTCTTGGCATCCCGCTGCTGTTCATGGCAGACGTGGTTCATGGCTTCAAAACCATTTTCCCCATTCCGCTGGCGATCGGCTGCTCGTGGGATCTGGAGCTTGCGGAGAAAAGTGCGGAGATTGCCGCGCGTGAATCCGCTGTATCCGGTCTGCATGTAACCTTTGCACCGATGGTGGACCTGGTTCGTGATCCGCGGTGGGGTCGAGTCATGGAAACGACAGGTGAAGATCCGTATCTGAACAGCCTGTTTGCCGCTGCTTTTGTACGTGGATATCAAGGGGATAACCTGACAGAAGAGCTGGATCGTCTGGCAGCCTGTGTCAAACATTTTGCGGCATATGGTGCCGCGGAAGGCGGGCGTGATTACAACACGGTAGATATGTCAGAACGGCAGCTGCGTGAATATTATTTACCGGCATATAAGGCAGCACTGGATGCTGGTGTGGAGATGGTGATGACTTCATTCAACACGGTAGACGGTATTCCAGCCAGCGGGAATGAGAAGTTAATGCGCGGCATTTTGCGTGATGAATGGGGCTTCGATGGCGTATTGATCTCTGACTGGGCTTCGATCCGGGAGATGATTGCGCATGGTGCAGCTGAGGATGATCGTGAAGCTGCTTATCGCGCGATCCGCGCGGGTGTGGACATGGAGATGATGACTCCATGCTATGTTAAACATCTGCCTGAACTGGTTCAAAAGGGTGAAGTGGAGGAACATCTTGTAGATGAAGCCGTGCTGCGGGTGCTGCAGCTCAAAGACAAGCTGGGGCTGTTTGATAACCCCTTCCGCGCCGCTGATCCTGTTCGCGAGCGTGAAGTTGTCTTCTCCAAGGAGCACCGTGAAGTATCGCGGGAAATTGCTGCGAAATCTGCAGTGCTGCTGAAAAATGAAAATCAGGTCCTTCCACTCCGACTTGATGCGAACGTGGCATTGATCGGACCGTTCGCCGACAGTGAGGATATTCTCGGATGGTGGTCCTGTGAAGGCGTTAAAGCAGATGCGGTGAAGCTGGGTACAGCGCTTCAAGAACGTTTACCGCAAGGTACGGTTCGTATGGCGCAGGGCAGTTATGTGCACACCATCACGAAAGAACAGATTGCCGAAGCGCTTGAAGCTGCAAGTCAGTCTGATGTCATTGTGCTTGCATTGGGCGAAGATTCAGAGATGAGCGGTGAAGGCGGCTCACGCACTGACATTCGTCTGCCAGCCGCGCAGCTTCAGCTGGTGCAGGCACTGCAGGCCGTAGGTAAACCGATTGCGAGTGTTATTTTCAATGGCCGTCCGCTCGATCTGAACGGAGTTATTGCGGAATCGCATGCTGTACTTGAAGCCTGGTTCCCGGGAAGCGAAGGCGGAGCAGCCATTGCGGATGTACTCACGGGTGCGGTTAATCCATCTGCCAGACTGACGATGTCCTTCCCGCAATCGGTTGGGCAGGTACCGGTATATTACAATCATTTCAATACGGGGCGCCCAATCAACCCGGATAATACCGAGAATCGTTATGTTTCCCAATATATCGACAGTCCGAATGAACCGTTATTCCCATTTGGATACGGTCTTTCCTATACCACATTCGCTTATGGAGAGATTGAAGTGTCGGGTCAGGAGATGACTGCGAATGATTCTCTGACGGTTCAGTTGAGTGTAACCAATACAGGAGATCGTGCTGGTGTGGAGACTGTGCAATTGTACGTTCGGGATGTAAGCGGTGAAGTGGTTCGTCCTATGCGTGAGCTGAAAGATTATGTGAGGTTGTCCCTGGCCCCAGGCGAGACCGGCACAGCAGTGTTTACATTACATGAAGAGCAGCTGCGCTATCATCATTCTGATCTGAGCCATCGGAGTGATCGCGGAGAGTTTCATGTTTTGGTTGGACCCAACAGCAGAGACACACAAAGCCGTACATTCAGACTGGTTTAAACAGAACTTAGTTTACAAACAGATACCATTACTTAATATAATCAGGTCTTTCGTAAGGAAAGGCCTGATCCACATAACAGAGGAGCGAAGAATATGGTCAGTATCAAGGATATCGCCAAAAAGGCGGGAGTTTCCATCTCGACCGTATCATACGCGCTGAATGGAAGCAGCAAAGTGACCGATGAGACGAGTTCCAAAATTTTGGCCATTGCCAAAGAGCTGAACTATGTTCCCAATGCAGCTGCACGAACATTAAAAAAGAGAGAGTCACGGATTTTGGGTGTGTTTCTCACGGATTTCAGCGGTGATGTGTATGGCGACTTGTTAAGCGGGATGA
This sequence comes from Paenibacillus sp. AN1007, assembly GCF_040702995.1. Lineage (NCBI taxonomy): Bacteria > Bacillati > Bacillota > Bacilli > Caryophanales > Paenibacillaceae > Paenibacillus > Paenibacillus sp. AN1007. Next base: position 3,845,047 of record NZ_CP159992.1, on the reverse strand, counting down.
AGGCGGTGTGCAATGCCCAAGGGTACGATCTCATTGTATGCAGCGGTAAACAGTCCCATCGGATGCTGCCCGAAAGAATGATCGATGGCGCCATTATTCTCGATCATACCTTTGCTAGTGAGGAACTGATGCAGTATGCCGATCGGGGACATAAAATTGTAGTGCTCGACCGTGAGCTGAAACATGCAAACATTAATCAGGTACTGCTGGATAACAAGGCTGGCGCTACACTGGCGATGGAATATTTGATTGAACAGGGACACAAAAAAATCTATGTAGTTACAGGTCCGGAAGGATCGTTTGACTCCGTACAGCGTTTGAAGGCGGTAAGGCAGGTTGCAGAGCGTGAGGCGGATGTCGAATGGATCGAAATCGCGGGAGATTTCGAGAAAAGCGGAGGAGAACGAGCTGCGGATCACATTATACAGACGTATAACGGACCGGCAGCGGTATTTTGTCTTAATGATGAGATGGCTATCGGCTTATGTGACCGTCTTGCAGATAGTGACCTTCAGGTGGGAGAGCAGATCGATGTCATTGGCTTCGATCATATTGAGCTGAGCAACTACGTGCAGCCAAAGCTGGCAAGCATCGATTACTCCAAACGAAAGTGGGGCGCGCTTGCGGCTGAGCAGTTAATTAAAATTATCGCTGGAGAACCGGTCGATCATGAGCGGATATATGTCACTTTGGTGGAAGGAGAGTCGGTGAAGGGACCAAATCATGCTGATCCTACCTCCATACTTTCCATGCCAAATGAACGTGCAGCAAGCTATTGAAGCCATTTGTTTCACAACCTTACCTGCTGCTTATCTGCAAAATCAAACGCTACAGCAAGAGACAAGCTTTGGAGGAATGAATCATTCTTTTGAGACTTGTCTTTTGCTGTATGCGAGAAGATGAAAAAAAGCCTCTCCAGAGAGAGGCTTCGCTTTTTACAGGCCTTTTGTTTTGTCATGGTTGTAGGATGAAGTGAGAATGCCTGTGATAAACAGTGTTAATACAACAGCAATAATCCAGAATGTCAGTGAAAACGACATACACTTCGCACCTCCTGCACAAGCTCATTTACTTCTATTATAACCATATTAACTAGAAAAGGAATGCCTCATCCCATCATTTGTAAAATAAAAAGTGGGTGGGCACCGGTCTCAAGCTGCCATCCGAAGGTCTATTCATTACCCGGTTATTCAGAATTAGCGATGAGGAACCGCCGCCATCGAGGTTATAGGCATCGATTACGCCCAGTTTGAGCAATCTGCCCTGCATCTCTTCAAGCGTGGCACCAGAGCTTCCGCTTTCGTTATATCCGTCGACAACAATAATAAGTAATTGATCGTCTTTGTAGTTTCCAATGACGGTTCTTGGTGCCCGTTTCGGTGATACTTTCCATTTGTCTGGAATAATCGTTTTCTGTCCATTTTTCATAAGGATCGGTACAAATGTTGCTCCGAATTGGGGGCGTAAACGATCCAGTGTGCTTTTATCAAAAAATTTGCCTCCAACCAGCTTGCCGGCATCATTAAGGCCAACAAAGAACAGGTCTTTGAAACTGGCTTGAAAACCATTTACGTACTTACCGTCCATGACCGTTGTACTGAGAGGATATCGTTTACCGCCGCTGTCAGCGAATCCGCCGGCATTAATTCCGGCAATGGCTCCGCTCCGTTTCACGGCCTGCATCGTTGTCTCCGAACGTCCAGGCTCACTGCTCATGGCCATCTGCATGGCGCTGGGATCCTTCAGTTTGATCTTCATGGCATATCCTGTGTAGGTCCCGGGATTAACATGGTACATTTCAATGGTGATCCGGTCGCTATCCACACGCTCGAAAGGAATACCGAGTTTGGATGTAATTCGTTTGTTGTAGATGGTTTCCGGACGTGAAGCCTGAACCGCAGCCTTCTGTACTATGGTTGACATGGTGCTGGTGGTTTTGTTATACAGCTGCGTTGTTCTTTTAATAGAAGAAGAAGTTTGAACCGCAGCATCTTTTGCTCCGGCAAGTTCCCTGCTGATGGCCTGGGTCTGAGCGGTTACCCGATCTTCAGGCAAAGCAGCGGGAAGCACGTTTCCGGTCTCAAGCTCGGGACGAAACAGCAGCATGCATATAATTAATCCTATAAAAGGAGCCAGTGCAAGCATAAAAAAACGATTAACCTGTTTCACGGGTGTAATCATTTGAGCAAGTCCATCTTTTTCTGGAGAGCATCGAGCTGCTTTTTCACTTCGCTCAGCTGCGTATACAATTTATTGCTGTTATCCGTTTTGCTGCTTGCATTATCCTTAGTGAACGTCAACAGTTCATTGAAAGACTGGACTTGTCCCTGCAGTGCTTCGACTTCCGATGATATCGTTGTCAGCTGCTTTTCATAATCGGTTTTGAGTGCGTCTATCTGTTGCTGTGTATGAACCTGAAGCTGGTTGATCATCTGCTGCTGGAGGTGGTTACTATAATAGTAGGTACCTGTAACACCTAATGCAATAAGAACAATCCACATGACCAGAAACCACTTGACCGATGATCTGATCCTGCCTTTGGCGCTCCGGGTGTGATGGATGTCAGAAGACGGGTCGGATAGTTTCATAACATCACTCCTGGTTTGATAGATTATGGTTAAAAAAATTCCAATCCTCATTCTACCATGCTGCAATTCATTACGCAAAAATGAAATTCTTTAAATAATAGCTTAAAAAGAGATTGCATCGGAAGGAAGTCCTAGGATACAATTTCTTATAGATGCAATAAGTAGGAACTTTGGGCGAGTCTTTCGACTTTTTTAGATAGAAATGCAGGAAATTTATACTAGGTTTTGATCATTTCAGGCATGGAAAGAGGGCCGTTTTGCCGTCGTTAGCGTGAGATACAGTTATAAAACAGAGCTTTTGAGCGTCTGGGTCCTGTATTCTTTTGTTATTCGACATAATCCGACCCTTGCTTCATCTATACTCGGACTGTCGCATAAACTGCGTAAAGAATGTAGATGAGGAACAGAAGTCAACTGCCCAATACATAACAGGGGGAACCGCAATGAAAAAAGTATGGCAGGTGGTCATCGTAGATATCCACCCCACCAGCATGCTGGGTACAAAATTAATTTTGGAAGAGCAGAAGGATCTGACGGTGCGTGGTATGACTTCAACCGGAACGGAAGGCCTCGAACTTGTGACTATGCACAAGCCCGATCTGATTCTCATGGATTATCGTCTTCCAGAGGGACAGGCAGATCAATACATCGCTCAAATAAAAGAGCTGTCGAATGAAACACATATTGTTATTTTGACAGATGAAGATAACGTCAAGCTCTTCCGCCATCTAATGAGCATTGGAGCAAGCGGTATGTTATCGAAACAGGCTTCTCCAAGTCAACTGATTCATCTCATCTCCGGGCTGCGGGAGGGCTATGTTTCCATCCCGATGTCGTGGCTGCACAGTACAGATTGGGGCCAGCCTACCGATTCGCAGGCAGAAGAAAGTCTGATTGAATTAACAGAAACAGAAACTTTTATTATGGAAAGAATTGTTCAAGGGGTAACCTATGATAAAATAGCGAGTGAGATCAATGTGAGCAGACGCTCAATTGATAATTATTTGCGTAAAATCTATGTGAAGCTGGAAGTAAGCAGCAGAGCGCAGGCCATCGAACGTTATGCCCTGCATGCAAGGCAGTCCAAGACAGTGTCCTGATTATTGCTTCCACCGGCCCTGGCTGGCAGGTCGAACTAAAATAGTTCCTAACAGGTCGAAATCAGATTGGTCCAGACAGGTCATAAATCAGGCATGCTTCCAGTTATATTTGTTGTTCATCTGGAATAGGTTGTAGGGCGGCTGCGAGAACAGTTTCGGAATAGAGATGAAGGGGGATCTATCCATGAAATATTTCTTTGCTTCCCGAACCAACAGGCTTTTGTCTTCACCATTGAGGGATATCCGTGAGATGTCCGGCAAGGAGTATTTCATTTCACTCGCTGAAGAACTGCCTGCGGAGGAACTGTTTCCTTTTCAATTGCTGGAGGAAGCGGCACTGTCTGTTTTCAGTTCAGGTCCTTCTGCTCTGCAGTATGGTGAGCCCGCAGGATATGCCCCGCTAAGGGAATGGCTGAACAACGATTGGAATGTTCGCAAAGGTATACGGACTGTGTCCGACCAGATTCTGCTGACCACAGGTACCCAGCAGGCCATTGATCTCGTGATGCGTCTGCTGCTGGAGCCGGGAGACTCTGTGCTTGTAGAGCATCCTACCTCTCCTGGCTGTCTTGAAGTACTGGAAATGCAGGGAGCGGCCATTGTACCCGTCTTGGGAGATCAGGACGGCATTCTGCCGGATTTGTTGGAACAGCACATGCAGCAGGTGAGGCCGAAGCTGCTTTTTGCTGCACCCAGCTTTTCTAACCCTACCGGCATTCTGTGGAGCATGGAACGGAGAGAAGCCGTACTTGACTTGTGTTCTCGTTATGGAGTCCTGCTTGTCGAGGATGACTCCTATGGAGAGCTTCATTTTGACGGTTTGGAGCCGTCTGCGTTCTATCGAAAATACCCTTCACTCTTTGCACTGGATACCGCGGATCAGGGTGGACATGTTCTGCATATTGGCTCTTTCAGCAAAACGGTTGCACCCGCCCTCCGCACGGGATGGGCGGCAGGCCACCCGGCATTGATCCAGGCGATGACATCCGTTAAGCGAATTGCAGATGGACAGTCCAGTCCGATGAACCAACGGCTGCTGTATCAACTGCTCGCACAGTCTCCTTTCCGGTGGAGTGACCATTTGTCCATGCTGAACAAAGAGTACAAAATAAGACTTAAATTGATGTTAGAATTATTGAAAAGACCTGGCTGGAAAGGGTGCAGCTATCATATCCCTCAAGGGGGAATGTATCTGTGGGTGCAGCTGCCTGAAGGATTGAACAGTGAGGCATTGCTCAAGGCAGCTTTAGTAAAAGGGGTATCTTTTCTGCCCGGAACGCTATGTTCTACAGGCACGCTGGATCAACGATACATTCGGTTGAATTTCAGCCATCCGGGCCGTGATGAGCTGCTGCTTGGCATGAATCTCATTAGCGAAGCTATCTCGGAATTTACAGCACGGAGCTAGAAGAAGAGAAGATTGTATACGTAGTTATTCGATTCGAATTTTAAATATATAGATAACCTAGATTACCTTATTGCATCCACTAACATTTTTATATATAATATGTATTAATGAGTTGTTGGTTTCTTTATACTGGGCAGCAGCAGTTGCGAGTTCGGGATACGCACTCATACATTTTAATTATTGGGGGAAATTTCAACATGTCTAACGTTCTTTTTATTAAAGCTAATGACCGTCCTGCGGATCAAGCAGTTAGTGTTCAATTGTACGATGCATTCCTGAGCGCATACAAAGAGTCCCACCCAGGCGATACAATCACTGAGCTGGATCTCTACAATACGGATCTTCCTTACTACGGTAACACTGTAATCACTGGTGGTTACAAAGCAGCTAACGGTATCGAAGCAACACCAGAAGAGCAAAAAGCAGCAGCACTGGCTGCACAACTGCAGGATCAATTCCTGGCGGCTGATAAAGTGGTATTTGCATTCCCGCTGTGGAACTTCACTGTTCCAGCACCACTGGTGAACTACATTTCTTACCTGAGCCAAGCAGGCAAAATGTTCAAATACACTGCTGAAGGCCCTGTAGGTCTGGTAGGCGACAAAAAAGTTGCACTGCTTAACGCACGCGGCAGCGTATATTCCGTAGAGCCTATGGCATCTGCTGAAATGTCTGTTCGTTATGTAACGAACGTACTTGGCTTCTGGGGCATTCAAAACCCTGAAGTTGTTGTAGTTGAAGGTCACAATGCTTCACCTGATCGTTCCCAAGAGATCGTAGAAGCTGGTTTGAAATTGGCTAAAGAAGTGGCAGCAAGCTTCTAAGCTTTTCCATTTCGATTTAAAGAGAACGCCCGTCGTCTCCCCAGGAGATGACAGGCGTTTTTTTTATGGCTTTAGCCAGTTGAGTGCGTGAAACGCGCGAAACAAAAAACCACCCGCTATGCGGGTGGAGGGATGAAGGGTTTGACCATTATGACCATTCCAATACAATTGAGATGTTCAGGCTCAAAAAGAAAGGAATGGTCATTCATGGCAACCAAGAGCTACAGCCTAGCTCACACAAAGTGGATGTGTAAGTACCACATTGTGTTCACCCCGAAGTATAGACGGAAAGAAATCTATAATCAAGTGAGAAGAGATTTAATCGAAATCTTTAAACGTTTGTGCAAGTACAAAGGAGTCGAAATCATAGAAGGTCACATGATGCCCGATCATGTCCATATGTTAGTAGCCATCCCTCCAAAAATTGCGGTCTCCACGTTTATGGGATATCTAAAGGGAAAAAGTTCGCTCATGATCTTCGAAAAACATGCCCAGCTTAAGTATAAATACGGAAATTGAAAATTTTGGGCCGAAGGGTACTATGTGAGCACAGTGGGTCTAAATGAAGCAACCGTAAGAAAGTATATTCGTGAGCAAGAAGCACATGATCAGGCGGTAGATAAGCTGAGTGTAAAAGAATACGAAGATCCATTCAGCAGTAATCGAAGCAAAAAGAAGTAAAACCAGTTTACTGGTAAGTGAAAGAGACAAATTACACTGAGCCTGAACAGCCCTGCTGTCAGGCTAGCGTCTTTAGGCGCAGTTTGGCAACAGGGGGTTATACCCCAAGAGAAAACCACCCGTTGGACGGGTGGTCCTGATTGTGCTGTATGACATTGTGAGCATCAAGCTGTACGTTCACATTGGAGGATGGTGACTCCAGAGCAGTTCCCTATAGTTCATCATATCGATTTAGTTTTTGGTTGTGTTCAGGAGATATTGTTCGGTGACTTCAGCGACCAGGGCAAGCTCTTCATCCGCTGCATGCTCGAGTTCATCCGAGTTCATATCCTGTCCGTTGACCCCATCCTGTTCCGTCCATTCGTCAACCTCCCCGGTCATCAAACCCTGATCCTGCATTACAAATACATGCTCGGATAATGCCTCAATCCCTTTAACGGTTAACATGTACTTTCCGCGGGAGACACGTTCAAACCAGCCGTAATAATTTTTTTGCAAAATGGATGCCGCTGTGCCTACACCTGTCTGCCGGGCAAGTGCTGCCGGGGAAGATTCACCGCTCGACCTCAAGGCTGCTGCGACACGTATCGCTTTTTCGCGATAAGCCGTCATCAGCTGCCGGCCTGTACTGCCGCCTGTATTGTAATCTCCGCTCCGTTCATCAAACTCCTTAAGCAAACGCTGCCGGCGTATACCGCTTTTTCGAGCGGAGGGTACGGCTTTGCCAGCAGCCGAGTACACCGCAGGGTCGCAAAGTACATCAATCAGAGGTGGTTTGGTTTTGTAAAAGGTGACCGTCAGCAGCCCGAGACCAAGCTGGCTGCACAGTGCGGTTAGTTCGCCCCAGCGCTGATTGACGGCTCCGCGCTTGGTTCGGTTACGCTCTACCGCCAAGTATACGAGCGGGCTGAGCTTGAGGCGCTGCATGCCCTGCAGGAGCAGAGACAGGTTAAACGTTTTTTTCATCTCTACAATAAGGGGTTCAGTCTGATCCGCGCTGACTCCGACTAGGTCACAGTGCTTCACCTCTGCCTTGACATCGAATCCGCGCTGTTCAAAAAAAGTTTTGACGGGGGAATACAGCTCCGTTTCATACTGTACAGCCATGCTCTCCGCTCCTCTCTTGAAGTTGTTTGTCTGTTTTCATTGCGTTGTCCGGTTTCCTTGGATAGAACCTTTATTATAGCATATTCATGCTTTTTTTTCTGAGGCCAGAAGATGTCTGATAGAACAGTGCGTACGTAAAATTCAGCGCGAAGGTTTGAAAAAAAGAGGTCAACTTATCCAAGTTGCCGCATAGGTATGTAATACACTTTTCACATCCATACAAGACATTTGGAACAAGGCTGGCGGGACGAAGCCGACCGCAGAAGGGTATTCAAGCAGGAGCTGCAATTCTATTGATTTCTTCATACCATTCGGAATGGTTGACAATCACACTAAAGGAGCCATGGGAGGTACCAAGCATGAATATTTTTGAACGTGTTGCGGAATATCGGGCAGAGAGTGACCGTTTGTCATGGAACGGAACATTTGAAGATTATATTGCCCTGCTGAGGGAGGACCCGACTCCAGCAATGACGGCTCACGCACGAGTGTATCAGATGATTGAATCGTTTGGGGTAGAAGAGGTCGGGGGGCACAAGCGGTACAAATTTTTCGAGCAAGAGATCTTCGGACTGGATCGTTCCATTGAGAAGCTGGTGGAAGAATATTTCCATTCGGCTGCACGCCGTCTGGATGTACGCAAGCGGATTTTGCTGCTGATGGGGCCTGTCAGCGGAGGGAAGTCTACGCTGGTGACGCTGCTGAAGCGTGGGCTGGAACAATTTTCACGAACGGAGAAAGGGGCAGTTTACGCCATTGAAGGATGCCCGATGCATGAGGAGCCGCTTCATCTCATCCCACTGGAGCTTCGAGCAGAGGTGGAGAAAGAGATTGGTGTGCGTATCGAAGGCAATCTGTGCCCATCCTGCCAGATGAGACTGCGCACGGAGTACGGTGGCGATATCAGTAAAGTTCCGGTGGAACGGGTCATTATCTCTGAAGATAACCGGGTGGGGATTGGTACATTCAGTCCGTCAGACCCGAAATCACAGGATATCGCTGACCTGACAGGCAGCATCGATTTCTCAACAATTACCGAGTTTGGATCGGAATCGGATCCGCGCGCGTATCGTTTTGACGGGGAGCTGAACAAGGCCAACCGTGGTTTGATGGAATTCCAGGAGATGCTGAAATGTGATGAGAAATTTCTGTGGAACCTGTTATCCCTGACGCAGGAAGGGAATTTTAAAGCGGGCCGCTTCGCGCTGATCAGTGCGGATGAGATGATCGTGGCACACACAAATGAATCCGAGTATAAGTCTTTTATATCCAATAAGAAAAATGAGGCTTTGCAGTCGCGGATGATTGTCATGCCCATACCTTATAACCTGAAGGTATCGGAAGAAGAGAAAATTTACGCCAAGCTTATTCAGCAAAGTGATATGAAACACGTGCACATCGCACCGCATGCGCTGCGAACAGCAGCTATTTTTTCCATACTTACCCGATTGAAGGAAACAAAAAAACAAGGCATGGACCTGGTGAAAAAAATGCGGATGTACGACGGCGAAGAGGTTGAGGGGTACAAGGAAGCCGATCTGCGCGAAATGCAAAATGAATATTTGGATGAGGGCATGTCCGGTATTGATCCTCGGTACGTCATTAACCGGATATCCAGTGCTTTGATTAAGCAAAACCTTCAATGCATTAACGCGCTGGATATTCTGCGTGCCATCAAGGATGGGCTGGATCAGCATGCTTCCATTACGAAGGAAGAGCGCGAGCGGTATTTAAACTTTATCGCTCTTGCACGTAAAGAGTATGATGAACTGGCGAAGAAGGAAGTACAGAAAGCTTTTGTTTACTCATTTGAAGAATCCGCCAAAACGCTGTTCGAAAATTATCTGGATAACATTGAAGCCTTCTGCAACTGGTCGAAAATCCGTGATCCGCTTACAGATGAGGAGATGGACCCGGATGAGCGGCTGATGCGCTCCATTGAGGAGCAGATCGGCATCTCGGAGAATGCAAAAAAAGCGTTCAGGGAAGAGATTTTGATTCGAATCTCGGCATACTCCCGCAAGGAGCGCAAGTTTGAATACAGCAGCCATGATCGGCTGCGGGAAGCCATCGAGAAGAAATTGTTTGCGGATCTCAAAGATATTGTCAAGATTACGACCTCTACGAAAACACCGGATGCTACACAATTGAAGCGAATGAATGAAGTCATCAAACGTCTCATTGAAGAACATGGATATACAGCTGCAAGCGCCAATGAATTGTTAAGATACGTGGGAAGTTTGCTTAACCGCTAACCTGCCGCACCATTCCGAATCAGGTCCTGAAGATTTGTTGTGAGGCTCCTTCACAGCATATTCAGGGCCTTTTTATATTGAAAAGATCAAAAATGAACAAATATTAACAAAAATAGGATTAGTTCTACGGTAAATAGTTCTTAGGGTATATGTTTGATTAGGTATTTTAGTCTATAATCAATTAAAATCTTTTTAATTTTGCAGTAAAAGTGGATAAGGAGTTGATCTGATCTGATATGAGCAGTATTTCAGCAGAAAGACAGAAACAACTGGATTACGTGGGGCTGGATGTAGGGGATTTAAGACTGCTTGCTGATCATCGGCCTGTCTTCAAGAAAGTCGTTGAGGAAGTGGTTGATCACTTCTATGAACACATCGGCAGGTATCCTGAGTTAATGGAACTGATAGACCGTTTCTCCAATATTGACCGGCTGAAGGAAACGCAGCGGATGTACTGGTTATCCATGACGGACGGGATTGTCGACGATGCCTATATTGAACAGCGGATTACCATTGGGCTGGTACATTCACGCATTGGACTAACGGCTAACTATTATCTGGGCGCTTACATGGTTTATCTGGATATTGCCACGAACATATTTCAGCAGCTCATTCCGGCTTCGTGGCATCCCGTTATACATGCACTGAGCAAAATGTTCAACCTGGACTCGCAGCTGGTTTTGGAAGCTTATGAAAAGCAGGAAAAAGAGCAGCTTGAGGAGCTTGCTGCGGATCAGGATCATACACTGCAGGCCATCACGAAGATTACCCAAGAGCTTACGGGTATGATTACAGAATTAAATGAAAATGCAGTGTCCATCTCCGCTGTAGCGAAGGAAACAGCCGTTTCTCAGGATCAGGCGCATATGCTGCTGGAAGAATTGACTGGAGAAATGCAGCAGATCGAAAAAATGGGTGAGCTGATTCGTGAAATTTCTGATCAAAGTCATCTTGTCGGCTTGAACGCTGCCATTGAAGCAGCGCATGCTGGAGAGTTTGGACGTGGATTTGAAGTGGTCGCAAGCGAGGTGCGTAAACTGGCGGCAAGCTCCAGAGAAGCGCAGAGTAAAATCCAGTCCAACCTGGATCAAATCATGGAAAAATTAAGGAAAGTACAGCATGAATCTACCCGCACATCGAGCGGAGCACGGAGTCAGGCTTCACGTTCGTCCGAGCTTGCCGTTTTTGCGACGGCTATGGAGAGGCTTGCAGCGGACTTGAAAAAACTCGAACAGCAGCAGGATAAGTAAGCTCCGAGTCCGCATGAACCTCCCATACCGTTTCGGGCTGTAATAAGCTATAATGGGTAGACAAACCTGCCGATGTTATAGACAATATAACCGGAGACAGGGGATTCATAAAGAGGTTGAGGTGATTAGATGGCTTCTATTCATGATGTGGCCAAAGAGGCGGGCGTATCAGTTGCAACCGTTTCCAAAGTGTTGAATGATTACCCGGATGTTAGCGAAAAAACACGTAAAAAAGTGAATACAGCCATCGAACTATTAAAATATCAACCCAATGTTGTCGCACGTGGACTGGTTAAACGCCGTTCATGGACAGTGGGTGTGCTGCTTACCGTTCCGTTTACGAACCCGTTTGTATCGGAATTACTTGAAGGCATCAAAACAGCTTTGGAAAACAGCGGTTATGATCTAGTTCGATTATCAACACGATTTGATGACCCTACATATTCATTCATCAAGCACTGCCGCAGCCGAAACGTGGATGGCGTTGTTGTTTTCGGGGAAGGGCGGGAAAATAAAAGTATTCAGGAATTGGTCACTGCAGAGATTCCGACGATGTTTATTGATACTGACCTGTTCGGCAAACGTGCAGGATATATTACAACAGATAATGTTAACGGCGTCGCGATGGCAGTCAAACATCTCTATGAGCTGGGGCATCGCAAGATTGCTTATATCTCAGGTACGCTGGGACCTGCTGTAGCCAATCTGCGTCTGGATGGGTACAAGGAGGGGCTGCGTCTATGCGGCATTCCGTATGCAACGATCTATCTGGAAGTCTGTGACTATTCCTTTGATGGGGGTGCGAAGGCAGCGCGTCGTTTGTTGGCGCTGCGGGAACAGCCTACAGGAGTAATCTGTGCATCAGATATGTCTGCCTTTGGCGCAATCCATGAGATTGAGAAACATGGCTTCCGGGTGCCGGAAGATATTTCTGTAGTCGGATTCGACAACACGTATTATGCAGAAGTGTTTAAGCCAGGTTTGACCACGGTGAATCAGAATATTTACAATATTGGTATTCGAGCCATTGAATATCTGATTGCTATGGTTGAGAATCCATCTTATACACCGCCTGTCGTGACGGAGCCATCAAATTTAATTATCCGCCAGACAACGGCGCCAGTAAATGAAGCGGATCAGGAAGTACCTGCACAGCCTTAGGCTGTGCTTTTTTTTAGTGCCAGAATATAACGTGAAGTTGGAGTGAAAAAGGCATCGTTAACAGTCAGAAGTATAAAAAGAGGGGGTTGGACACTAAATTTCCATATTTACAGTTAAAGGTACAATGACATAAATTTGATTATGTAACCGCTTACTTTTGGTGTGAAGCAGGTTCTCCAGGGCGCTATAAGGCTCACTTGAGGAGGTTAAGGACCGTGCATTGAATGTTCCTGATCCCATCCGTGCAGCAGCGTGAGCAGCTGCCAGCGAACAGACCAGCAGAGGAAATCCATGCATGCAGAAGTGTGTCGTGAAATGCCTGATGTTTGACTGCGTTACAGGATGGATGATGAAATTGACAAGGAGGAGTTTACGTGCGGGGAAAATGGTTGAGGTTATGCTTGGCAGCCGTGATGATCTTGAGCTTGCTTCCAGGAATCGGAGCAGGAGAAGGGAAGGCAAGCGCAGCAAATGCAGGTGATATTCTGTTGTCTCATTCGTTTGAAGACGGTACGACTCAAGGCTGGACAGCCCGGGGGGCAGCGAAGGTAGAAGTGAATGGAGATCAGGCTTATCAAGGGAAACACTCCCTTCAAACCACAGGCCGTACGGAAGCCTGGAATGGACCCTCCCTATCATTAACAGACGTGGTAAACAAAAATGCAGTTGTAGAAATCTCCGGTTATGTGAAACTGACTGCAGGTTCAGCACCGGCTGATCTGAAATTCACCGTAGAACGCCGTGATGGCAGCGGGGATACGCAGTACGATCAGGTTAACGCAGCCGAGCAGGTAACCGATCAAAAGTGGGTGAAGCTGCAGGGTCAGTACAGCTATGAGCAGGGAAGCGGACTGCAGCTGTATCTGGAGAGCACAGATGCAGCTGCTGCATACTTTTTAGATGAGTTCCAGATCCGGCTTGTGAAGCCTGCCCCAGAGAACCCGGGTATACCAGGAGAACCGGGCAAAGCTTTGTTTAACGCTGATTTTGAAGATGGGAATATCGGAAAATGGAAGCCTCGCGGTACGGAGAAGCTGGAGGTAGTCAGCGGCATCGGACACAATAGTAACCGCAGTTTGAAAACCTCCTCCCGAACGGAAACTTACCACGGACCGCTGGTAGAGGTGCTGCCTTACTTGCAAAAGGGAAGTACAGTTCATGTCTCCTTCTGGGCAATGTATGATGAAGGACCAGCATCACAGGTGATCAACGGCTCTCTGGAAAAGGAGTTTAACGGTGATGCGGCTAAGCTGGAGTATGCCACTTTTGCTTCCACTACGCTGAACAAAGGCCAGTGGAAAAAAATCGAAGCAGATATCATCGTGCCGGCAGAAAGTACAGGTGTAAGCGGATTGCGGATGTACGCCGAAACACCTTGGAAGCAGTCTTCGGAAGTGACCGAAACAGATACCATTCCGTTCTATATCGATGATGTGCAGATTACAGCGACAGAAGCGATTGCGATTGAGCAGGATATTCCGGACTTGGCTAAAACGCTGGGTACGTCTTATGCGCTGGGTGCGGCGATTGACCAGACAGCTCTCGATCCACAGGACCCACACTCGGATCTGCTCAAGAAACATTTCAAGAGTATTACTGCAGGCAACTTTATGAAAATGGATGCAATGCAGCCAACAGAAGGCAACTTTGTCTGGTCTGAAGCGGATCGACTGGTTAACTTTGCTGCGGCGAACGATATGGAGGTAAGAGGTCATACGCTGCTGTGGCACAGTCAAGTGCCGGACTGGTTCTTTACGGATCCGAATGATCCATCGAAGCCTGCTACGCGTGAGCAGCTTCTGAAGCGCATGAAAACACATATCCAAACGATTGTGAGCCGCTACAAAGGCAAAGTGCACACGTGGGATGTTGTCAATGAAGTCATTTCGGACGGCGGCGGTCTGCGTGATCAGGCGAGCAATTCGAAATGGCGGGATATTATTGGTGATGTAGATGGCGACGGCGATGACAGTGATTACATTGAACTGGCTTTCCGTTACGCTCGCGAGGCTGATCCTGATGCGGTATTGGTGATCAATGATTACGGTATTGAGGGCAGTGTCAGCAAAATGAACGATATGGTCAAGCTTGTAGAGAAGCTGCTGGCCAAAGGTACACCGATTGATGCCATCGGATTTCAGATGCATGTGTCTATGTACGGACCGGATGTGAAACAAATTCGTGAAGCATTCAACCGGGCTGCAGCTCTGGGCGTTCATATTCAAGTGACAGAGCTGGATATGTCGATCTATTCCGGAAACTCCGAGCAGGAGAAACCTGTAACGGATGAGATGATGCTGGAGCAGGCGTATCGTTATCGTGCGCTGTTTGACCTGTTCAAAGAGTTTGACGATCGTGGTGTTATGGACAGTGTGACGTTATGGGGACTTGCCGACGACGGTACTTGGTTGGATGATTTCCCTGTCAAAGGAAGAAAGGATGCACCACTTCTGTTTGATCGCAAGCTGAAAGCCAAACCGGCTTACTGGGCACTGGTGGACCCGGCCTCCCTGCCTGTATATCGAAATGAGTGGACAGCAGCTCAGTCGAAAGTATCCCTGCCTGATCGCAAAGGACAGGAGGATATTCTATGGGGAGCTGTCAAGGCACAGCCATTCTCGCATGTCATTGAAGGCACAGCAGGCACTACAGGTGAAGTGAAGACGTTATGGGATGGCAAAAAACTGAACCTGCGTATTGACGTAAAAGATGCCACACTTTTCAAGGGTGACCAGGTAGAGGTCTTTGTCAGTCCGGAAGAGCTGACATCCGGCAAGAAAACCAGTACGCCAAAGGACGGGCATTATATCTTTAACCGGGATGGCGGCAAAGGCAAAGATCAGAAGCTGTATCAGGTGAAAGAGAATAAATCGGGATATGTTGTGTATGCATCCCTGCCCTTCTCCTCAGCTGATCTGACCGAAGGCAAAGTACTGTCTCTGGATTTCCGCATTACGGATAAACAAGCTGACGGTAAAACTTCAATCATTGTCTGGAACGATACAAATAATCAGCAGCCGCAGAAAAAGGAAAGCCGGGGCAAGCTCAAATTGGGCCCTGTATTGAAACAGGTAAAAGTTACGTACGGAACTCCGGTAGTGGACGGTAAAGAAGATAAGCAGTGGAAAAAAGCTGTAACGATCTCAACGGATGTTAAGGTCGCAGGAGATTCTGGTGCTAAGGCCAAGGCGAAGCTGCTCTGGGATGAGAAATATCTCTACGTACTTGCTCAAGTCACAGATCCGCTGCTCAGCAAAAAAAGTGCGAATGCACATGAACAGGACTCCATTGAGTTGTTCATTGATCTGAACAAAAACCAAACGAGCAGTTATGAGGACGATGACGCCCAATACCGGGTGAACTTCGACAATGAAATTTCCTATGGAGGCAATGCCCGCAAGGAGCAGTTCAAATCGAGTGCTCGTCTGACCAAGGACGGGTATGTGATCGAGGCAGCTATTCCACTCGAGAATGTCAGCTCCAAGCAGAGCAGGTGGATTGGTTTTGATCTGCAGGTGAATGATGACGGTGCAGGGGATGGCAAGCGCAGCAGTGTGTTCATGTGGAGTGATCCTTCGGGCAATTCATATCGCGACACATCTGGGTTTGGCAGTCTGCTGCTGGTGAAAAAATAAAGCGGCCGACGATGCACCGGATTCAGGCGTTTAATGAAACACTTCAAATGAGGAAGTCAGGTTTAAACAAGCTGTGTTTCTGGAAATAAGTGTTGATTTATAGGGCTGGGACGTTTAGACTATAGACATTCATCATAAGCGGGTTTCTAATGTATGCCGAATGGTTTATGACTAAGTCGCTGGTCGCAAAGTCAAATGATACGGAGGGAGTGCCTGTCATCCAGACAGCGCACTCGCTTCTTTTTTACTTTTAACATACATACGGAGATCGCCCGACTGAAAGGACAGAGTGAGTGGAGCACATACATGGCACGTACAATCTACAACTTGTTATTTTATCCTATATCATTGCATCGCTAGCCTCTTATGCGGCACTTGATCTTGCAGGCCGTGTATCTTTGACGAGTGGAAAGGCACGTCACCTGTGGGTCGTATGCGGGGCAGTCTCCATGGGGCTTGGCATCTGGTCGATGCACTTTGTTGGCATGCTTGCTTTTGTGCTGCCTATGCACGTTTCTTATTCCACAGATCAAGTCATTTTGTCCGTTTTGCTTGCAATTGCTGCATCGGGGGTAGCACTGGATTTCGCCGGCCGTCAGTCCAATAAAATCAGCAGGCTCGTGATTGCGGGGCTGCTGATGACAACAGGCATTACCTCCATGCATTACGTAGGAATGGCGGCGATGTCAATTACTGTGACGTACAAGCCTGCTCTTGTATCTTTATCGATTCTTATTGCAGCCGTTGCTTCGTTTGCCGCACTGTGGCTTATGTTTTATTTTAACCGCCGGGACTCGAAGCGCGATTGGGTTTACAAAATTGGCAGCGGATTTATTATGGGTCTGGGCATTACAGGCATGCACTATACCGGGATGGCCGCCGCAGATTTCCATCAAACTGCGGTGATTCCTGAGAGCTTGAGCAGACAAATGGAGGCAGAGGTTCTTGCTTATCTGATTACAGCAGGTTCATTTATTGCGATTGGACTCACCATATTTGGTAATTTCATCAATCAGCGGATGTCTCAGAAGGATCAGCGTATTCGTGAGAACGAACAGTGGTATCAAGCGCTGTACCATAATCATTCGGATGCTATCATCTCTGTGGACAGAGATGGGATCATTAAAGGCATCAACGCTGCAGTCACCACCATAACGGGATATTCCGAGAAAAAGATGATCAACCGTCCGGTTGGCGAGATCGTAGAGCAGATTAATGTACAGTGTGCGAATAAGCATACCGTTCACGAGTGGGACAATCAGGAACTGGAACAGAGACTTTATATGGCCAAAATGAAAAATGGACAGAATGAACTTCTCGACCTAAGCATTGCCGTCATTCCGGTTATTATTGATGAAACGCATGTTGGAAGCCATATTCTGATTAAAGATATTACGGAAGAGGCACAGGCTCAGGAAAAGATACGTCATCAGGCGCTGCACGACCCGCTCACCGGACTGCCTAATCGTCGCAAGCTGGATGAAGTGCTGGCTGAAACGATCCATGTCTGCGGGAGAAAACAAGCCAGATTTGCGGTTATGGTTATGGATATCGACCGTTTCAAGATGATTAATGATTCTCTCGGTCATTCGATTGGAGACGTATTCTTGAAGGAAGTCAGCGACCGAATTGTAAGCACCATTGAAGCTTCCCATCCTCAGGCTGCCGCTGATGTCACACTGGCTCGAATGGGCGGAGATGAGTTCACCATGGTGGTCACCGGGGACCAGGCGAACGAGAAGCGAATCATTCAGCTTGCGGAAAAAATCGTTGAATCGATACAGCAGCCGTATCGTTTGAAGGAAAATGATTTTTACGTTACAGCCAGCATCGGTATTGCCATGTATCCTGAACATGGGGCGGGGACAGATGCCCTGATTAAACATGCGGACTCTGCCATGTATGAAGTGAAGAAAAATGGCAAGAACGGGTACCAGTTCTATACCGCGCAGCTTGACTCGGAACTCTATGAACGAATTGAGCTGGAAGGCTATCTGCGGAAAGCACTGGAGCGCAATGAGATGGTGCTGTACTATCAACCCCAGATTCGCACGCAGGACAGCCGAATGATTGGCGTCGAAGCCCTGATTCGCTGGAGACACCCGCTTAAAGGACTGCTTGCACCGAATGTATTTATCCCGCTGGCCGAGGAGACAGGCTTGATCTATGAGATTGGCAACTGGACGCTTCGTGAAGCCTGCAGGCAGATGAAGCTGTGGCATGCCAGCGGCGGGCCACTCATACCGGTGTCTGTGAACTTGTCCAGCCAGCAATTCCACCAGTCGAACCTGGTGGAGCAGGTTCAGAACGCGTTAAGCGAGACAGGGCTGGAAGCCAAATATCTGGAGCTGGAGATTACGGAGAGCATGATGATGGATGCAGCGGTCTCCACGGCCATTCTGAACGAGCTGTCTGCTCTGGGTGTGAAGATCAGTCTGGATGATTTCGGCACGGGATACAGCTCGCTGAGCTATCTCAAACACTTCCCGATTCACAAACTCAAGATTGATCGTTCCTTTGTCACGGATATTACCGAAAGTCACAGTGATCAGGCCATTGTAGCTACAATTATCTCGATGGCCCAGAATCTCAAGATGGAAGTGATCGCCGAAGGCATTGAAACGAAAGGACAGCTTGATATTCTAATGCAGAATGACTGCAGGGAGATTCAAGGATATTATTTCAGTAGGCCTCTACCGGCAAGCGAAGTGGAAAACAATTTCTTTGTACCCCTGCGTTTGCTGGGGGAACGTAACACGGTGTTTCATTCGGTTTAAACGGTCAAGAGGCAAGTTCCGGATTGTATCTGGAACTTGCCTCTTTTTTGTTCTAAGATACAAATGAAAAATGATTAAATGCAGGATTATCACAGTGTATGAATTAGTTCTTACTTGGTTATATGCTATAATCAGATTAAATATTTCGCGAGAAGATGTTGTAATTTCATCAAAGGAGGTTGCAAGGAATGAACTTTAGTCTGAAAGCTCCTGATGGCACCGTCATTGAATCCTATAAGAAAGATCATAAGGAATTTATTCGTATTGCAGGCCTGGAATATGAAGTGTATAACCCGGTGGATGAGTTGGATTTTGATCCGGAAATAAGACAAATGATTGAAGCATCCGAGAAAGACATCGAGCAAGGCAAGCTGTATTCAACAGATGACCTGATTGAACTGGTGAAGCGTGGTGAGCTGTAATTGATGGTTCAATGGACCGCAACGGCGATGAACCGACTTCGTCAGATCAAGAGTGAACATTTTACAGATCAAGAAACGATGGAGTATAAGGTTAATTTGATTCGTAGAGTGGAACAAAAGGTGGTTACCATGGGTACATTAATGCCATCCCGTGAGTACCACAATACATATTATTGTATCGTGGATCGTTACGTTGTGTCTTACAAAGTAATGGAAAGCGGTGAACGCTATGTAATTACGTCTTTTAAGCATGGTGCGATGAATCGCAAATATAGATTCTAGTCTTCGGAAAATCATGTATAAACGGCCAAGAGGCAAGTTCCTGAGTAGTATCTGGAACTTGCCTCTTTTTGATTATAAAAGTATGACTGCTTGTGTCTATAAAAACTTGCGATGATGTTTCTTGCCGTCGTACGTGAACCAGATCGGTTTATCCTCCACACGGGTCTCGACATGCACCGTACGTCCCCATAGGCGGTACAGATACGGAAGCGTGCGCTCCATATATTTCAGATCCAGCTCGATGCCTTCATACTGGTGCTTCAACACGAGTTCTCCGGTGCGCAGATAGTCTGCGTCCTGTACGACCAGATACGGAGAACCGCCGTTAATGCGGGAGAATACAAGCTGATCGCGGATGTTTTCCCAGGACTTATCGGTGATTTTCCAGTCCGGCCCTTTTTTCTCGAACACATAGAGGTCGAGGTCCTCGGTTAACTTTTTGGTCATGTAGTTGCGGATGAAGGAGGTATCCGAGTCGAACTCGCGGACCTCGAACATTTTGGCGCGGCCCTGTCCGGGCTGACGTCCCCATCGTTCCTGCTCTTCTCGTGTCGGATGATCCCAGCGGTGTTCGATGTCCTCGAAAATTTTTAGCCCCAGATAGTACGGATTCAGACTCTGTTTGGACGGCTGTACAACGGAAGAATTCAGCTTGGCAAACTCGATCGTATCCTCACTGCTCAGGTCCAATTCGCGTATAATACGCTGGTGCCAGTAGGAGGCCCAGCCTTCGTTCATGATCTTGGTTTCCATCTGCGGCCAGAAATAGAGCATCTCTTCCCGCATCATACTCATAATATCCCGCTGCCAGTCGGTGAGCACCTCGGAGAACTCCTGAATAAACCACATAATGTCTTTTTCCGGCTCGGGTGGGAAATGATGCACCTGCACGCTGTCCGCGGGTTTCTCCTCGGTCTGCAGATTGTCGAGAGACCAGAGATCGTCATATTGACCTTCCGGTTTGGGTGGTTTTTCGCCGCGCTGCTCACGGATTTTCATCTCCATATAACGCTGTTTATCCAGATGGCGGGGTTTGATCAGCTGCGGGTCTACATGCTCCTGAATGGCGATCACGGCATCAATAAACGATTCGACCGCCTCTGTGCCATACTCCATCTCATAGTTGCTGATCCGGTCCGCCGTAGCAGCCATGCTTTCCACCATGTTGCGGTTGGATTTGGAGAAGCGAGCGTTATTTTTGAAAAAATCGCAGTGGGCCAGCACGTGGGCGACGATTAATTTGTTTTGGATCAGAGAGTTGCCGTCCAGCAGGAAGGCGTAACAGGGATTGGAGTTGATGACGAGTTCATAAATTTTACTCAGACCGAAATCATACTGCATTTTCATCTTGTGAAAGGTTTTGCCGAAACTCCAGTGACTGAACCTTGTGGGCATGCCGTACGCACCAAAGGTGTAAATGATATCCGACGGGCAGATCTCGTAGCGCATCGGGTAATAGTCGAGGCCGAATCCATCGGCAATCTCCATAATTTCAGCAATGGCATATTCCAGTTCGCGGATTTCATCGGTCATCCCAGGCTGCCTCCTTCTCTTTTTTGAAAAAAGCTGCGCAGTGCTTTGTAGACTTCACCTTTTTCCTTGATGACGTAATACATAAACTGATCCATCTTAATGTGGCGATAGGCGGACATAAGCGTGCTGCTGCGGTTGTACTGGTTCACTTCACCGTACCCAAACATATTGCTGCGTTTCATTAATTCGCCGATCAGCTTCACGCAGCGCTCATTATCCGATGTCAGGTTATCCCCATCCGAGAAATGAAATGGGTAGATGTTGTAGCTGGAAGGCGGATAGCGGCGATCAATAATATCCAGTGCCTTCATATATACAGAGGAGCAGATCGTGCCGCCGCTCTCGCCGCGAGTGAAAAATTCCTCTTCCGTGACTTCTTTGGCTTCCGTATGATGGGCGAGGAACACAATTTCGACCTTCTCATACTGGCGGCGCAGGAAACGGGTCATCCAGAAAAAAAAGCTTCGCGCACAGTATTTTTCAAAAGAGCCCATCGATCCTGACGTATCCATCATGGCAATAATGACAGCATTGGACTGGGGAATAATCTTATCTTCCCACGTCTTGTAACGGAGATCATCCGGACTGATATGGTGTATGCCGGGATTACCCGTTGTTGCATTGCGGCGAAGGTTCTCCAAAATCGTACGTTTCTTGTCAATGTTGGACTGCATGCCTTTTTTGCGAATATCGTTGAAGACCACCGTATGTGTCTCGATCAGATCCTTATCTTTTTGTTTCAAGTCCGGTAATTCAAGCTCGGCAAACAAAATATCTTCCAATTCCTCGATGCTGATCTCGGCTTCTACAATATCGTGACCCGGCTGATCACCGGCTTTTTCACCCTTGCCCGGCTTCTGTGAAGCAGGATCGCGGCCAATAACATCACCTACCTGGCTGTCTCCGTCTCCTTGACCGACATGTTTTTGTTTCTGGTAGTTATACACAAAACGGTACTCATCCAGACTGCGGATCGGTACCTTAATGATTTGTTGTCCATCGGACATGATAATATTTTCTTCGGTAATCAGATCAGGCAGATTCTGCTTAATGACATCTTTCACCTTTTGCTGATGGCGCTGCTGGTCCTGGTACCCTTTGCGGTGAAGCGACCAATCTTCCCGGGATACGACGAACGAGTAAGGCTGGTGTGAATTTGACATGTAGGCACCCCCCATTGATTACGCGGCACAGTTTGGCCTGTCGGTAATTAAGTATATTCACGGGCGGGGACGATATGTGATGCGATCTCAACTAAAATGAATGAATTCCACTCGATTGGCCTAACCATAGGCTGAGAAGAGGCATATGCCGAAAATTTACAAAAATCATGATCTAATGTGAGTTCTTTCCTTTACAATAGAGAAAATGGACTGATTCTGAGCATCTCACCTGATGCGTGTAAAGGACGGATTACATGTGGATAAACGTGCAGTAAAAGCCTGGATTATGTATGACTGGGCCAATTCGGCTTATGCAACAACCGTACTGGCAGCAGTGCTGCCTGTATTCTATGCTTCTGTTGCTGCCGCAACAGTGGATAAGGACACCGCAGCCTCTTACCTTGCTTATACGCATTCGATTGGCATGTTATGTGTGGCGCTGTTAACTCCGCTGCTCGGCACACTGGCTGATTTGTCGGGACGAAAAGGGGACTTTCTACGTGTATTTGCGATCGTTGGAATTATGGCGACACTCGGATTCAGTGTCATTGGTGAAGGAGACTGGCTGCTTGCATCTATCCTGCTTGTGTTGTCCACGATTGGATTTGCTGGCGGAAATACGTTCTATGATGCAATGCTGCCCGATCTGGTTCCTGCGGAGCGGAGAGATATGGTGTCCTCCAAAGGTTATGCCTATGGTTATATCGGCGGAGGACTGCTGCTTGCAATCAATCTGTTGATGATTCAGCAGCCGGGCTGGTTTGGCATGCCGAGTACACTTGCAGGTACGAGACTGGCATTCATCTCCGTTTCGCTGTGGTGGCTGCTTTTTTCTCTCCCCATCTTCCGCCATGCCCCGAGACGGCCAGCATCGGCTGATCTGCCTGCATCCTGGACCGATTATGCTAAGGTTGGCTTACGCAGACTGCAGCAAACCTTCGGGCAGATCCGGCGTTTTCCGCAGCTGCTTCGCATGCTGATCGCGTTCTGGTTTTTTAATGACGGGATCAACACGATTATTTTGATGGCAACCATTTATGGGGCAAGCATTGGCATTGGCACCACTGATTTGATGCTGGCGCTGCTGCTGACCCAATTTATCGGTTTTCCTTGTACGCTGCTTCTGGGGGCATGGGCGCAGCGATGGGGAGCGAAGCAGGTACTATTGGTCAGTTTAAGCATCTATATCTGTATTGTTATTTTGGGTTACTTTATGACTCAAGCTGTTCATTTTTATCTGCTCGCCGGACTTGTGGGGGTTGTGCAGGGAATAAGCCAATCAACGTCGCGCTCGTTGTTCAGTAATCTGATGCCTGCAGGCAGAACGGGAGAGTATTTTGGATTTGTTAACATTACGGGTAAATTTGCTTCCATCTTTGGTCCATTTGTATTTGGTTACGTTGGGCAGATCACGGGCTCGACTCGCTGGGGCATTCTGTCATTGATCTTCTTTTTCGCGGCGGGCATTGCGATGCTGCTGACAGTGAAGGTGCAGCGTGGGATGCAGGATGCACAGTTAGCTGACCAGGAAGAACGGGAACGCATTCAAGGCAGAAGTATGAAGGGAAAAGGGGACGGAGTTCCTTTTACCGGGTGAGTAGTGTAGTGTATTGATCCGTATCGTTTTTGCCCCAGCTTCCAGACCTAGTTCACAGCAGAACAGAGGTCTGGGGCTTTTTTTGTCCTGCTCCATAATCAGGACAAGGGAACATAAAGAAATTATGAAAAGGTGAAAATAAAAGATTGACATGATACATTTTGTATCATAGAGTAAAGGTATGAATACATAGTGTATCTTAGAGTGTCGAAAATTCCTGTCAATTGTAAGGTAATGATCATTCGGTCGATCCCATCCCACAGCATATTCTTATAAATATACAGAGGAGAGGCTGCCATTGATAGATACGCAGGGAAATGGACTTGTCTTTTTACTATGCATCCCGCGCAGCGGAAGTTCGTTGTCCACCGTCATGCTGCAGAATCACAGCCGCATATTTGCCACCCAGGAGATGTGGTTTCTGATGAACCTTGTCGATTTATCCAAGGCAGACTCCCGGGTATATGGCGGCAGCTCCATCATCCGCCAATTTTATCAAGCGATGGTGTCCGAAGATGTTTTCGAAAAGGCATGCAGAAGCTTTGCTCTTGAAATATATAATGGATTCCTGGAAGGGAGCGGAGCAGACTTCATCGTTGATAAATCTCCGCGTTATTATTACATGCTGGAATGGCTGGATCGTTTGTTTCCACAGTCCAGGCGCATCCATCTTCAGCGTAACCCCCTTTCGACAGCCGCATCCTTTAAAAAAGTGAACCGCCATACCGGAGAAAGCTTTGATCTGCTCCAGAGTTTAAATAGTCCGAAGCTTGATATGAAGGCAGTCGATCTGACCCTTGGTTTAACTCGTTTAAATGATTACTTTGCCGAGCCTCATTCCTTTGCTTACGAATTGAAGTATGAGCACTTGGTCATGAGACCACGGGAAGAACTTGAAAAGTTATGTGCTTTTCTGGACATCTCGTATGAACAGGGAATGGAACAGTATGGGCAATTTGTTGATAGTACGAAAGCGGACATGTTTTACAGTATGGGTGTGGGGGACCCTTTCCTCTCATCACATCAGGAAGCTCATCAGAATTCTGTTAACAACTGGAAAGAAATACTTGATCGGCAGGAGGTTGAAATGTACTGCCGTGTGCTGGGAGCAAACCTGTTCCACCGGATGGGTTACAGTGAACAGCTGCGGGAAGCTGAACAATGGACAGGAGTTCGGGTGGAAGATAATCCCGATCAGGAAGTGTTACATCGGCTTGAGCAGCAGCTGTCGGTGGCGTCCGGATGTCGGTGGCAGCCAAATTACCAAATGAAGGCATGGAAGAACAATGGGCAGCATCCGTCTCCGATGCAGAACGGCAGTGAGCAGGATGAACCTGCCAAGCGTGATCCGGCACTGGAAGCCATGGTCACGATTAGACAGCTGCAGGCAGCTCTTCGAGCAGCGGATCAGAGGCTGGAACGCGGATATACGGAACGGGAACGTCTGAAGAAGCAGCTTGCTTCTGCCCATAGTAAACTGCAGCGAATCAAATCATGGATACCATTTGGTCGTCAAATCAGCGCATGGGCATCCCAGCGCAGAATGGTTCGGGGAGGAAAGTCATGAGTGCCATAGCCGGAATCGTACATATGGATGGTCAGCAGGCGCTATGGGAGGACAGCTGGCGGTTATACGCCAGTCTAGGACATATCCCGGCAGATACAACGGGAGTATGGAAAGGGGATGAAGCGTTTCTCAGCTGTCATGCCCAGTGGATTACGCCAGAGTCCGTAAACGAGAAATTACCTCTATATGATGAAGAAAGTCGAATGATTATTACGGCCGATGCAATTCTGGACAACCGGGAGCAGCTGGCCGACCAGCTCCAGATTTCAAGAGCAGAGCTGGCTGTGCTGGCGGACAGTCAAGTGATTTTACGTGCATATCAGCACTGGGGAGAAGACGTGGCGAGGCACTTACTCGGGGATTTTGTGTTCACAATCTGGGATGAACGCCGCCGCATGCTGTTTGCCGCGAGAGATATTACAGGTATGAGAGCATTTTATTATCGTCATGACGGTATGCGGTTTGCCTTCTGTACGCTGATGAAACCACTGCTTGAGCTTGGAGGTGTACAGAAATCACTCGACGAAACCTGGTTATCCGAATTTCTGGCCATTCCTGACATGCATGATTCGGCAGATATTCATTCTACGGTATATCGCGGCGTCCAGCAGCTTCCCTCTGCGCACACGTTGACGTTACGAGACGGGAAGATTGAACTGAAGCAGTATCATCACTGGGACGATGTTGAACCACTTCGCCTCAAATCGGATGATGACTATGTAGAAGCTTTTCGTGAAGTGTTCAGTCAAGCTGTCAGTTCGCGGCTGCGGACCCACAGACAGGTGGCGGCAGCTTTAAGCGGAGGACTGGATTCAGGGGCTGTTGCCGGTTTTGCTTCCGGTACGCTCCGGAGCCAGGGTAAACAGCTTCATGCATACAGTTATGTGCCAGTTCCGGATTTTACAGATTACACGTCGAAAACATTACTGGCTGACGAGCGGCCATTTATTCGATCTACCATTAATCATGTCGGTAACATCTCGGAAAACTATCTGGATTTCGAAGGACGCAGTCCACTTAGTGAAGTAGATACGTGGCTCAATATGATGGAGATGCCATATAAATATTTTGAAAATTCATTCTGGATCCGCGGCTTTTATGAAAAAGCGAGTGAGCAGGATGCTGGCATTTTGCTGACAGGCGCACGCGGTAATTTTACGATCTCCTGGGGACCTGCACTGGATTACTACGCCAGTTTGCTGAAGAGCGGTCGATATTTCCGCTGGTTTCGCGAGATGCAGCAGTACAGCGAGCGGACAGGGATGGCCTTCACACGCATCGCCAAAATTACAGGCCGTAAAGCTTTTCCTGATTTGTTCAAGTCACACCGCAACGGGGCGGCTCAGCCTGCAGGCGTGCAGTTGATTCATCCAGAGTTTGCCCGAAGAACAGGTGTGCTTGATCGACTTAAATCCATCCTTGTGCTGCAGAGCAGTGCACAAGCTGATGCGCTTAAAGTACGAGCTGACAAGTTCAACAATCTGGCTATTGCTAATAAAAATGGGGCTGTTGCCACCAAATGCTCCCTCCGTTACCGGGTGTGGGAGCGTGATCCGACCAGTGATCCAAGAGTAATCCGGTTTTGTCTTTCCGTGCCCATTGAGCAGTATGTACGGCAGGGGACAGACCGATCCCTGATTCGCCGGGCTGCTTCACCCGAACTGCCCGATAAAGTGAGACTAAACCAGCGTGTACGGGGAGTACAGCCTGCGGATTGGCTGCACCGCATCTTGCCCGACTGGGAGAGGTTTACCTCCGAGCTTCAAACGTTGTGTTCTGACAGCCGGGTTGCCGGCATATTAAACACGGATCGTATCCAATCGGCTCTGGCTCATTTTCCAAGCCCACGACCTGAATTAGCGTCCCATCCAGATTTGCGTTTAATGATGCACAGCCTGATTGTATACCGCTTTATGCAGCAATTTTGATCTCTATCTTATCCACTTGAAAGGAGGTGAATACGATGCAAAACGAAAAAAAGGAATGGCAAGCACCCGTACTTGAAGTGTTGGACGTAAATGAAACAATGGCAGGTACCGGCTACAGACAAATCGACTGGATTACGGTTCATGATGCCGACTTGTACGATCCAACAACGTCTTAATTCTAATTTCCCATAGGATCACCATACTTAAAGGGCGGAACTGCAGCCAGTCCAGCTTTTCCGCCTCCGCCCTAATATTGAGCACATGAATATCAGGGCTTTTTTTCATATCTATTAACGAAGGAGGATTTTTTATTGCTGCCTGTGCATTATGAAGCTTACGGTTTGGTCTGGTTAAGTCAGATTCCGATGCCTGAATTGCAGATTGCAGTGCCGAATACAGGGACGGATCAGCAGACAGTGGATGTGAATATCGATGCCTGCGATCTGACCGATTTATGGGAGAAATGGGATGTTGGCAGCGACAATTTTGTGGCACGGGATGGATGTCTTTTTTTCAAAATCGAAGATACGGGTTTGTTTTTAATGGAATACGGTCAAAGGATCGCTGTCTCTCCAGTGCCCGGGGCGGATGAGAAGAAGATTCGATTATTTATCCTGGGGACATGCATGTCCGTAATTATGATGCAGCGCGGTATACTTCCACTGCATGGAAGTGCAGTTGTTATTGATGAGTGGGCTTATGCATTTGTCGGTCATTCTGGAGCAGGAAAATCAACACTGTCAGCAGCGCTGGCATCACGCGGGTATCCGCTGCTCACAGATGATGTAGTGGCTTTAACATGGGATGCTGGAGGGAGGGCAATTGTATCGCCAGGATATCCTCAGCAGAAATTATGGCAGCCCAGTCTGGAAGGCTTCGGCATGAACCAGGAAAATTATGCTACAGTCCATGCTGAAGTTACCAAGTATGCCATACCGGTTCAGCACTACTTCCACGAGAGCGCTGTGCCGCTGGCGGGTATATATGAGCTTGTACCCCAGCCTGATCTTGAACCGGGACCTGTACAGCTGAGAGCGATCAGCGGTCTTGAACGTCTGCACGTGCTCTGCTCTCATACTTTTCGTGGTGGACTGGTGACACGTCAGGGGCTTGCTCAATGGCTGTTTGAAACGTCTTCAAGACTTTCAGCAAGTGTAGAAGTCAGCAGATTAAGCAGAACCGGGCCGGATTTTACGGCATTTGAAATGGTGGAGCGGATCATCAATCATATAAGCAAAGGAGTGCATACAAGCATATGACAGCAGTTACACCCATTTATGCCAATGACGTGGTAACCCGGAAGGAAGGCAATCTGGTTAGTGATATGGGCGGCGAAAAGGTGATGATGAGCATCAGTTCAGGCAAGTATTACAATCTGGGCAGCACAGGCGGACGAATCTGGGAACTGATTGCCGAAGAACATACGCTGGACGAATTGATCGAGACACTTGCCGCGGAATACGATATTCAGCCTGATCAATGCCGTGAGCAGGTTGTGCCTTTTTTGGAGCATCTTTCCCGTGAAGGTTTAATCGCCATTTCTCGCGGAGTGTAGCGAGATGTTTCATAAAGCGAGGTCATACTTTTCTCTCCCGGGTCCGATAAGGCGTTTGGTGTGGGAAGCTTATGTGCTGCTGGGTTGGGCACGAATCCAGAAGGCAAGACCTTTTGCCAAAATTGCTCCAGGGCTTGGAGCGCCTATGGTTGAAACACCTGTGACCGGGCTGGATCGCAGCCAAGTGCTCGAAATAAGGAATATCTCCAAAGCTGTATTGATCGCCAGTAAGTATACGTTATGGGAAAGTCAATGTCTCGTGATGGCTATAGCTGCAATGAAAATGCTGGAACGACGTAAAATTGCAAGTACATTGTACATGGGCACTGCACGGAATAAACAAGGACAACTGAAGGCACACGCCTGGCTGCGAAGCGGAAAACTGATCGTAACCGGTGCAGATACGATGGACCAGTATACGGTTGTCGGCGTGTTTGGCAAACGATGTCCTGAGAAGGGATCTGGAGAGATTGTCTATGACACATGAAACTGAACTTTATGGGACACGGTTTCCAAAGGAGCTCAAGCTGATCTTGAGCATGCTTAGAGGTGATCTGACAGATCTGACTTCGGAGGAGATCAAGAGCCGGCTGCATAATATAGATTGGCCGCTATTTCTAAAGCTTGCGTACCACCATCGGCTGTATTCGGTCATTTATGTCCAATTAAAAAAGCTGAACAGTCCGTTTGTTCCTGCAGCGGTGATGGAACGCCTGAAACAGCAGTACACGATCAACACCTTTCGTATGCTGCAGTTAACGGCAGAAATGGAGCAAGTATGTGGTGCATTCCGCGAACGAGGCATCCGTACGATAACACTTAAAGGACCTGCTCTGGCCCATGACCTATACGGGGAAGTATCGATGCGGACGTCCAAAGATCTGGATATTCTGATTCCCGTACAGGACGTCGAGGCAGCTGAACGTATACTTATCGATCTTGGTTACCAGTGTAAAGAAGGCGAGAGGGCACTTACGGTCCGCAGCTGGAAGTGGCGGGAGCACCATATTTGTTATATTCATCCGGACAAACGCACGCAGGTGGAGATCCATTGGCGGCTTAATCCCGATTCTGGCCGTGAAACGGATTTTGAGGTGTTGTGGAAACGAAGCCGGTTCAGCTCGTATACCCAGACACCTGTGCGTATGCTCGAAAGAGAAGATTTGTGGGTTTATCTGGTGACCCATGGAGCGAGGCATGGCTGGTTCAGGCTGCGGTGGCTGCTGGACATTGATCAGATGATTCGAACGATGCCGCTGGACATGAAAAAGATTGAGCGGCGTTTGAAAGCCGAGGGCCGTTTATCTATTGGTTCGCAAACACTGCACTTGACTTCAGATCTGCTGCACACACCGCTGGATGATGCTTTCACATCGATCCAGACTATGAATGAGCGCGCAGGCCGGCGATTAGCAAGAGAAGGTGCGCTGTTTATGAATGATATGCTGGACAGTCCGGATCAGTTGAAGCATTACCGCTCCTATTTATTTTCTCTCCGGAGTACGAGACAGAAATGGTTTTTCTTTGTTGAACGTTTATATCCAAGTACCTGGGACGTGCAGCAGTTCCCTCTTCCGCGTCGGCTGTTCTTTCTGTATTTTCCGTTACGCCCGTTTCTCTGGTTCTGGCGACGTTTGAAACGAAGCACGATGACAGAGAGGGGAAAAGTATGATCTCGGAATTAAACTATTTTATGCGAAAACTTCATCAAGTCTCTGGGCCAGTTCTATATTGGAATCTGCTGGGCATGGTCTGTATTGGGTTAATGGAAGGAATCGGCATCTATATGCTCGTTCCTATGCTGAGTCTGATTGGTGTTTTTGAAATGGGGTCCTCTGGTATACACATCCCTTGGTTAACCGAAGTACTCGGTCGATTTTCAGAAAGTAGTCAGTTGATATTTGTTCTGTTCTCCTTTGTACTCATCGTCTCCGGGCAGGCGTGGATGCAGCGCCTCCAGACGATCCGTAATACCCGTATTCAGCAGCAGTTCGTACGAACGCTGCGTATAGAAACCTACAGTGCTGTCCTTAAGGCACAATGGTCCTTTTTCCTCCAAAAACGAAAATCCGATTTTAACCATATATTAACGACAGAGTTGGCCCGTGTAAGTCAGGGAACAAGTCTGGTACTGCAGATGGCAGCTTCACTGATTTTTACTGCTGTTCAGATTGGTCTGGCTTTCTGGTTGTCCGCGAAGCTTACGACGCTTGTGTTTGTCTGTGGTCTGCTGCTGTTTGTTCTCCTGAGAAAATTCGTTAAACGTGCCAAACAGATTGGGGATCAGACTTCAGAATTCTCACAAAGCTATTATTATGGAATTACCGAGCATTTTAACGGAATCAAGGACATCAAGAGCAACATGCTGGAACGTTCACATATCCATTGGTTCGAGCGTATGTGCAGACAGATTGAGCAGAACGTGGTGCAGTTTAGCCAGCTTAACACGGGTACACAGCTCATCCACCGGGTATCCGCGGCGATGATTATCGCGGCGTTTATCTATCTATCGTTAAAGGTGATGTCGGTGCCCCCGGCCAGTCTGCTGCTAATAATATTGATTTTTTCACGATTATGGCCAAGGTTTACTGCTATTCAGTCCAATCTGGAGTACATCAGCTCGATGCTTCCGGCGTTTCGAATCGTGAGAGAGCTGCAGGTCCAGACAGAGGGGAGCCGCGAAATTAGCGAACAGACCGCTGCACAGCGAGAGGCAGGAGAGGTAAGCACATCTTCCGCTCCCGCGCAGCAGATCATTCCCATTGATCTGAACGATGAAATCATCTGTGAAGATGTGTTTTATCGTTACGAAGGGAGTGACAGTTATTCTTTGGCGAGTGTGCATGCTTCCATTCCCGCTAAAGGTATGACTGCCATCGTTGGTAAATCCGGTGCGGGCAAAAGCACATTAATTGATCTCATTATGGGCTTAGTAAAACCAGAAAGCGGCCGCATTCTGATTGATGGGGAACCCTTGACAGAGGAACGGTTATTGAACTGGCGGAGTTCGATTGGTTATGTGTCTCAGGACCCTTTTTTGTTTCATACAAGCATTCGTGAAAATTTACGTCTGGTTGATCCTGATGCAAGTGAAGAGCAGATGTGGCGGGCACTGCAATTTTCCTCCTCGGCCGCATTTGTTCGCAGGCTGCCTCAAGGTCTGGATACGGTTATTGGCGATCGCGGGATACGTCTGTCAGGAGGTGAACGTCAGCGTCTTGTGCTGGCCCGGACTATGCTCCGTAATCCTTCGGTGCTCGTCTTGGATGAGGCGACAAGTGCACTGGACAGCGAAAATGAACAGCACATTCACGAAGCACTTGAACGATTGAAAGGCCGCGTTACCATTATCGTCATTGCCCATCGATTGTCGACCATTCGGACTGCGGATCGTGTAATTGTTCTGGAAGAAGGACGTGTTATTCAAGAGGGCGGCTATCAGCAGCTTTCTACGGATTCGACAGGTACGTTCAGCAAGCTGCTTAATATGCAGGCTGGTGCGGCAGGGCAGTGAAGATCTAAAAAAGTAAAGAAGCAGGTTTTGCCGAATTTTTAAGTGAGATGCATCAAAAAGGCGTGCCCGCGAAGGGACGCCTTTTCTATCCTGCTGTGCAGCTGCTTGGAATTGGATTAATAGATCAGGGCTGAATTGGTTTGCAGAGGAAGATGTAATGCACCGATCTGCTGCAGATGCCCCACAATCTCCTGCACGGCTTCTTCAATAGTGCATAGTTCGGTATCAATGATGAATGAAGGGGATTCAGGGATGTCATAAGGAGCAGAGATGCCTGTAAAATGAGGGATTTCACCTTTTCGGGCTTTTTGGTAGAGTCCTTTGGGATCACGCCGCTCACACTCTTGAATGGAACAGCGAACGTAGATTTCAATGAAATCTTCCGGTTCGATCAGCTGCCGAACCATCTCCCGATCCTGGGCGTGGGGAGAAATAAACGCCGAGAGCACAAACAGTCCAGCGTCTACCATCAGCCTGCACACCTCTCCGATCCGCCGCAGATTTTCCTGCCGATCCGCTGCAGTGAAACCAAGATCCCGATTTAATCCATGCCGCACGTTATCGCCATCAAGCACATAACAGCGAACACCCTGCTCATGCAAAAATCGCTCCAGTGCAAACGCAATGGATGATTTACCTGCACCGGATAAACCTGTAAACCACAAGGTGCGGCTGCGATGCCCATTGTTTTCCTCCCGATCCTGCCTGGTTAGACTTGATGCCTGCCAGGTAATATTGTGCTCGTCCTTTGACATGTTATCCCGCCTCTTCTCGCCTACTGGAATGTATAATATTTTAACATATTTAGTAGATTATAGACTATGAGAATTTTCTGCAAAAAAAGCGTAAAGGGTCTGTTTATCGGGTATAGATGTTATACACAGAGACCAGGAGGCCATATCATGAGTGATCATATTCAAAATATACAAGTGGGGTTCCAATGCCCTGATTGCGGGCAGGAAATAAACATATATTTCATGCAGGAGCAGGTTAACACCGTTCGCTGCGGAGGATGCAATCGGGCCTATACACTCATGAAACCGACGATTGGAGATGAAATTTTGCTGGACTGGGAGCAGGAGGCATTATATCACAAGCTGCGTGCTGAACGCACTGAACAGGACAATCATAATATGTCGGCACTAATTATCAAAGTGATTGAACTTCTGACCTGGCGTGATCAGGGAGATGGTCAGACTCGTGCGATTCAAACGGTTAAAGAATGGCTGGCTGCCAGCGGTAAACCTCAGACCTTACTTGAGCTGTTTCACCAACCAACCTCGAATTCCCGAGCAAATAAACGGATATAACCTTTAAGATTACATAATATAGACGTTCCTGAGGCATATTACCTGAAGGTGTTTGTAGATGATTAAACAAACCGAAATATTCAGGAACAGGGGCGTATAACATGAGGCGAACGGTTCTATATCTGCTGCTCGGCTTGTTAACGATCAGCATGCTGGCATCACAGGCAGAAGCATCTCCTATTAATGGAGCGTACCATTTTGGTTTCAAAAAAAGTCAGAATGGTCAGCTGCCTTCGATTGATCAGGAAGGCTTTAAGTCCATTTTGGAACACAATCATGCCATCTTTTTGGGGGATACCAAACAAAAAGAACTGTATCTGACTTTTGATAACGGTTATGAGAACGGATTTACCCCTGCAATACTGGATGTGCTTCGAGCGAAGAAAGTGCCTGCTGCTTTCTTTGTTACAGGACATTATCTGAAGGACCAGCCTGAACTTGTCAAACGTATGGCGGCGGAAGGACATATTGTCGGAAACCATTCCTGGAGCCACCCGGACATGACTCGAATCTCCAATGCTCAGATCAAAGAGGAACTGGAGAAGGTAAAATCGGAGGTACAGCGTCTTACGGGACAGCAGGGTACTTTTTTGCGTCCGCCTCGCGGCATTTTTAACAACCGTACGCTTGCCGAGAGTTATGCGCAGGGATATATCAACGTGTTCTGGTCTGCAGCATACAAGGACTGGGATACCAATGTACAGCGAGGGTCACAATATGCTCATCAGCAAGTGCTGAAGCAGCTTCACCCCGGAGCAGTCATTTTGCTGCATTCGGTATCCAAAGACAACACCGAGGCACTTGGTTCTATTATCGATGATGCAAGGAAGCAGGGTTATGTGTTCAAAAGTTTGAATGACTTGAAAACCAAATGTTATTAAGTCACGAACGTATCGATGCTTAGAACGAATCTAGGAGACTTTAATGAAGATAAAGAAGGCATGCCAAGCGAATTCGCTGAGCATGCCCTTTTTTGTTTTTGTTAGCGAAGTGAGGTAAGAAACTGACAGAGTTTGAGGCTGCCTGCCCCCAGCATTCTTCGATCCTAGTGAAGGGTGTTATATATAATTCCTGTTGTTTTTGGACCACAATGACTGCAGATCACGCAGCCTGCTGTAGTCAATTCTACGCGTGCTCCGGTCTGCTCCTGAAGTGTTTTTTTCAGGTTGAGTGCATCTTCCTCCGCCATCGTGTGAACGACAATCATTAGATCCCGATCAATCTGATCTTTATTGCTGAGCGTATTCTGAAGCATTTGTTCCAGCGCTTTCTCCCGTTTACCGCGTACTTTGTAGGCGGGAGACATCTTACCATCCGTGACTCGAATCACGGGACGGATCTTAAGCAGGCTTCCAATCAGGTTCTGCATACCCGAGCAGCGTCCGCCTTTGTACAGGTATTCCAGTGTATCAATAACAAACTCTGTACGCACCGTAGGTTTCATGGCTTCAATCAGCTGGGTAATCTGAGCCAGGCTTTGTCCTTGCTCTGCAGCATGAACGGCCTTCATGACCATTAGAGCAATTCCTGAGGAAAGATTCTGTGAATCTACTACGGAGATGCGTCCTTCTGGAAATTCGGAACTCGCAAGCAGTGCATTCTGGTACGTTGAAGAAAGTTCAGAGGATAAGGAGATGTAGAAAATATCATCGCCTTGTTCTATGTAAGGTTGAAATGCGGTTATGAAATCAGCAGGTGAAGGTGCAGCTGTTTTTGGAAGAGAACCATTACGGCTCACACGGTCATACAGCTGCTCTGGTTTGATCTCTTCTCCATCTTTCAGCGATTCTTGGCCAAACACCACATACAAAGGGATGATGCCAATATCATACTGCTGGATCCACTCAGGAGCCAGATCACTGGTGCTGTCCGCAAAAATTTTGATTCGTGACATGTCGTTCTCCTTTAGAATACATATATTTGGTCAGTCAATAAGTAAAGTGCGGCTGAACCGGATACAGGCCGTCTGAGTTTAATTATAATGAACCTGAGGATTCATGCAAAGTATTACGCCATGTATATCCCTCCAAGTACGAGTCCCGCGAACAGCAATATAAGCAGTCCATTCATAATGGTACCTATGATCGCAAAAACCTTTCTGCGGTTTTTTTGCACCAATCCGATGATACCAAGGACGAGCCCGGCCAGATTCAGGATCAGGCATACAAGGAAAGCTAACGAAGAGAGAATGACTGCCGGATGCAGAGCAAGTTCTTCACGACTGATGGATGAGTCCAAAATTCCAAAAGAACTGTACAGGGCAAGGTAGAGCAGTACAAAGATCATAATGTGCCCGATCAGTCCGACCAACCCAACAATGAAACTGGATATACCGGGGCCTGAGTGTTTCAGATGTTCTGCAGGAGGCTCGGCGAAATCGGGTGAATATGTGTCACTTCTTCCCGTATTATAGGGGTCTGAGCTGCTGGCATGCGATGATGAGTCATTCATGCCTGAGTTCTGAGAATGTTGATGGTCCATGATGCAGGACTCCTCCTTTTAATGATCAGTGTAATCTATTACCCCGCTTAGCGGACTGTGATTCCGGGATTATTCGGCATACCATGCTCCTTTTACTTTAGCTCACGAATTCGCTACAATAAATGGAGTTAGAAACGAGTTAAGGGAGAGAATGAATATGCAGCGAAAATGGATGATGATTGGGGCCATATTAACCATGCTGTCTGTAGCCATTGGTGCATTTGGTGCACATATGCTTAAGGACAAAATTGGTGCAGGTGCTATAGCTACATACGAAACAGGCGTGCAGTATCACATGATACATGCACTCGCTCTGCTGATTGTTGGATTAACGGCCGGGCAGCTGGGATCATCAACAAAGCTGAAATGGGCGGCACGTCTGCTGTTCACGGGTATAATTATTTTTTCAGGCAGCCTCTACATACTCAGTATATCGGGTATCAAAATATTGGGAGCAATTACACCGATCGGTGGTGTCGCTTTTATCGCCGGCTGGCTGCTGTTTGCAATGGATGTATGGCAGCGAGGCAAGAAGAGTCTGTAACTTCTTCTATTGCAAAGACAGCAGCATAATAAAAGCAACCTGTGTCGAATGTTCTGCATTCCAGCTCAGGTTGCTTTTTTGGTTTGAATAAAATTTGAGCTCAGCTGTACTGCGCTTGTAATGAGGTCTACAGCAAAAACTCATCAATCTCGTTCGTTCGGAACGTATACACTTGTTTTTCATCCACATGGTAGATAGTTACCACATTATTGTCCCGGTCAAAATTAAGAATTCGGCAAGGTATGCTCTGATGTTTGCCATTTTTGTTGTTTACAACAATTCGCGTGAGGCGATTTTCTTTAATTAAAGATTCAATCCAGGCATCGAACGAATTAGCGTCAGCAACATGTGAAGTGTCGACAGAAGTTTCTTTTTTGGCAGCGCTGGTCGTTAATTCTTGATGTAATCCGGAAGAAACAGATTCGGCTTTCTTGTCTGGCTTGCTAGAGGTTAATTGCTGACTAAGTAATGGTGATGACTCCAGCTTCGGCTGATCGGAGTCAGGGGAGTTTGTTTCGGCCTGAAGCATAGCTTCAATCATTTTGCCAAGTTCTATTCCGGAATGAATCCGAAAGTCCGCAATTTGTTCTTGTTTATTAATGAACTCCATCAGGGACTGCAGTGCCAATGCATTTGAACGGCTTTTAATAAGTATATCGACATTGAATAAATAGCCGATTTCATCTTGATTGGATAAGGTTTGTTTCATTCATCCCAGCCCCGTAAAATAATGTGTGAGCAAAAAAGACACTCTAGTATACTATAGCATTAATATGCTTGAAATCATAGTACCGAAGACTTAGAAAACATCGAATATAAAGGTTATATTATCTTATTTTGAATACACTTTTTCTTC
Organism: Paenibacillus sp. AN1007; assembly: GCF_040702995.1. Taxonomy (NCBI): domain Bacteria; kingdom Bacillati; phylum Bacillota; class Bacilli; order Caryophanales; family Paenibacillaceae; genus Paenibacillus; species Paenibacillus sp. AN1007. Next base: position 3,807,509 of record NZ_CP159992.1, on the reverse strand, counting down.
ATGCATGGCAGGTGTCCACACGAGGAATCACCGAGAGGCATACAAATATCGTGATCTGTTGAAGAGGAGGTGGACCGGGAAACTATGGTGACGATGGAGCCTATTGTAGTAGGAGAGCATGTACTCGTAGGGGTAGAAGTCAAGCTTCCCAAAACGACGCTGCTGACGATTAATACATCCAAAGGGTATATCATGTGCGGCGCACTCGATGTCGGTTTATTGAATGAGAAACTGGGTGATCGCAAGATTGTGGCAGCGCGGGCTGTCGGTGTGCGCACACTTGAACAGCTGCTTCACGCGCCGATGGAATCAGTGACAACCGAGGCAGAAGCTATGGGTATTACAGCAGGAATGACAGGTGTAGAAGCACTGTTGAAAATGATTTGAAGCAAGTTTTGGATTCCTATTTGTCAAAATAGAAATAGAACAGAAAAAAAGGGACCAAGTCGGATATCCTTCTTGTCCCTTCTTCTTACAGACCCACAGCAATTGCTTCTAGGTGCACTTGTCTTATATATTTCCTATCTTAACTAAATCCTCGAAAGCTGCTTATACAAAACTCTTCAAAGCTTTATACGTTCACCGTCTTTTTATTGCGCAAACAGAGCGGCCAGGTTTTCCTGGAAAGGTGCACGAACGATGCCTTTTTCGGTAATTATGGCTGTAACGTACTCGTTAGGAGTTACGTCAAAAGCGGGATTAAATACCTTTACCCCCTGCGGTGCAGTACGTTTGCCGAACCCTTCAGTAACTTCCTCAGCAGCACGCTCCTCAATTGGAATCAGATCGCCGGATGACGTAGACAAGTCAATGGTTGATAATGGGCTGGCCACATAAAACGGGATGTTGTGCGCCTTAGCAAGAACGGCCAGACTGTACGTGCCGATTTTATTGGCAACATCGCCATTCGCCGCAACCCGGTCTGTACCTACGATGACAGCTTGAACCCAGCCTTTGGACATGACCATCCCTGCCATATTGTCGCACAGCAGCGTAACGTCAATTCCTGCCTGCTGCAGCTCAAACGCTGTCAGACGAGCTCCCTGCAGAACAGGGCGTGTCTCGTCAGCAAATACTTTGAGATGAATGCCGCGTTCCTGAGCCAAATACATTGGCGCCGTTGCCGTACCGTATTTGGCTGTTGCCAGGCCGCCTGCGTTGCAGTGGGTTAGTACTCCCATGCCGTTTTCAAACAAAGGAAGGGCATGTTCACCGATCATGCGGCACACTTCCTCGTCTTCCTTCTGAATGAGCAGCGCTTCCGCTTCAAGAGCATCCGTACTTTCTTCCAAACTTAAACCGACCTCGGCAGCCTGATTAGCTTTTTGCATCATGCGGTCGAGTGCCCAAAATAGGTTCACCGCGGTTGGACGGGATGTGGCCAGATGTGCGCAGACCGATTTAACGTGCTCGAGCCAGCCTTGGATGGCAGTGCCATCGTAAGCTTTGGCACCTAACACAACGCCGAATGCGGCCGCAATACCGATGGCAGGTGCCCCGCGAACTTTCATAGAGTGGATGGATTCCCACACCTCCTCAGGGGTGTATAGTTTCAGCATCAGAATGGTTTCGGGCAGCAGACGCTGATCGAGCATTTCAAGCTTGTCCTTTTTCCAGTTCAGAGAAGACAGAGGCTGATGTTCAGGGGTTGTCATGGATGTTCCTCCGTTCATTTTGTTTAGGCTTTTACGGCAGCGAAGGCGGACGATATCAGATCGAGCACCTCACCGATTGTGTTTACCTGGCGATTATTCTTAATCAGAGTTTTGCCAACAGCCAATGCCCTGCGCTGCGCGCGTTCACGCTCAGAAGCATCCGCAATCGTATCGATGTCAGCCACATGGGCGAGTCCCACAATACGTCGAACCATTTTGGCTCCAGCAAAACCAACCGTGTCCCTGAACAGCTGCTGTACATACAGATGCTGATATCCGGGGGTTTTGGCCATCGGATCAACAAGATCGGATACCCACAGAGCACGGAAACGAGTTTCGAATTCGGTCCAGACATCCTGCACCATCTGCAGCAGCTCTGCTTCGCGATCCTGGCGAGATGACATATTCTGAATACGACCTGACAGTGAAACATAATGAAGCAGCAGGTTCGCTAGAACCGCGCCAATGTCAAAACCCATCGGTCCATAGAAAGCAAACTCGGGGTCAATCACTTTGGTCGACTCTGGTGTCACAAAAATACTGCCGGTATGCAGGTCACCATGAAGCAGTGCCTGTCCTTGGGTCAGGAACTTTGCTCGCAGCAAAGCAATTTCCAGATGCAGCTCTTCGTCGGTGCGAAGTGCTTCGGCTTCATCCTCGATCGCTGCGTCATAATTGTTATTGTGGGCAATCCGATACGGTTCATCAAAGATCAGGTCTTCTGTTATTTTGCATTGGTCGGGGTTAACGAAACGTCCCTGCTGTTCTTTCTTTTGCTGTTGATTCATGCCGAGGTCTGATGTGAAGAAGAGGGTTCTTGCCATAAACTCCCCGATATGCTGGGCAAAAAGAGGGTAGGAGGCTCCGTCGATCAGACCTTTTCGCATGATAACGTGGTCACTCAAATCCTCCATAACGGTTAACGCAAGATCATCGTCGTAATGATAAACTTGGGGCACCATTCCTGGACATAAGCGGTATTCTTCCTGCAAAATCTCACGTTCAATCCGGGCACGTACGAGTGAAAGCGGCCAAGATTCGCCCACCACCTTCGCATAAGGAAGGGCTTGTTTGATAATGATACTTTTATCGGAGTTCGGATCCGTGATGTGGAAAACGAGATTCAGGTTGCCGTCCCCAATCTCACGACATTCCAGATTCGTATCTGCCGCAAATGGACCCGGTAAGGTTTTGGCTAATTCGATCGCTTCTTGGGGGTTTAAAGGATGATATTGAGTCAAAAGGTGCCACCTCCATATATATGAAGAAACAGGAAAACCCACTTCTTTGCTTGGTTTATGACAGTATATCGGATACAGCGCGGTTTTTGAACTTTTTTTTGAGACAAGTCACGCCTGCTGTGATTCGAAGATCAGACGGAAGGGTAAAAACGAATAGGGCGGACGGTTAAGAAAACCGAGCCGCAGCGCACATCTGCCGAGTTGGCGGGTTTCTAATATTTACTCTCTGTTCTTCGTACAGGGCAGCCTGATATCACGTCGGGCGGACTACATTTTAAATAAAGGATGGGATAGAATATGGCTACAAAAAACAAAACAGATCAAGCAAAATCAGTAGAACAAGTACTTAACCGTCAGGTGGCTAACCTGAACGTACTGTATGTCAAAGTCCATAACTATCACTGGTATGTTAAAGGCCCGAACTTCTTCACGCTGCATGTGAAGTTTGAAGAATTCTATAACGAAATTACAGTTCAAATGGACGAAATTGCTGAGCGTCTGCTCACACTGAAAGGCAGCCCTGCAGCAACGATGAAAGAATATCTGGAGATGGCTTCCATTCAAGAGGCTTCCGGTAAGGAAGATGCCAATGCCATGGTGCAGAATCTGATTGAAGACTTCGCGACGCTGTGCAGTGAGTATCAGGAAGGTATTGATCTGGCTGATGAAGCTGAAGATCAACCAACTGCCGATATGCTGACCGGCTTCAAAGCGGATCTGGAGAAACATATGTGGATGCTTCGTGCATACTTGGGTTAATTCGTCCACGACTGACATACAGCTATTCCTGACTTTGTTCTCGTAAAGGTTCTTTCATCGTGATTCCGTCCTTCCTGCCAGTAAGTTGTCAGAAAAGCATTAAGCGTCTATACTGCTGACAAAGCGACAGGGAGGGTGATCACGATGGTAGATAAGGCAGCAAAACCGGCGTTAAAGGAATGGGCCTCTGCGATCAAAGCGCTGGAAAGCGGACGCCAGATTATGGTGATGCGCAAAGGCGGCATTGTGGAGGAAACAAAACATTTTGAGTTGAAAAGTCCGGCATTTTACCTGTATCCGACTTATGAGCATCAGCGTAAAGAACTGATCAAGTCCTTGGATCAATCCTATGTTGAAGAGTCGTTGGCCGAATGGGTGCCTGAAGCTTCAACCGTCCGCATTACAGCGTATGCTGAAGTAACGCAGGATTTGGAGATTCGAGATCAGGAAATGCTGGATCGACTTCTGGAATATCATATGTGGACAGCGGATTTTGCTGAATCCCGGTTGAAGTGGAAAAAGAAAGATCCGCTCCACATTTTGATTTTACGTGTGTACCGTTTGCAGGAACCGATGGAGATTCCCGTATTACCCGAATATAACGGTTGCCGTTCATGGATTTCCATTCCGAATGGTTTGGCGACGAGCGAAATGACGCCGGTGCTGGACGTTGCGGATTTTGCCGAACAGGTACAGAAGATTAACGAAACACTCAGAATGTAATCCGGCTGTGCGTGAAAAGTTAATAGCTGGAATTGAAAAGGGCTTATCCAGAAATGGATGAGTCCTTTTTAATTCAGTGCCTATGCTGAACAAACTGTGAATTTTGTGATTTATATCACTGTCCGACCACAGAGAAGTTGTTTTCTCATTTGATTCAAACAGTCATTTATTATAGAATCAATAGGAATGAAGTTTCCTGTGAAGGACAAGAATTGATAGGAAATGACTTGATAATCATTGAGAATCAGTTTAGAATTATTCTAAAGTGATTGCTGCTCTACAGCGTTTGAAGGAATTGCTCTAGGGTGTATGAAGAAATGGCATCACAGATGTATGATCACAGAGAAAGTCAGGGGAAGCCCTGTTCAGATATAATAGGCGCTTTTTCTTTTTCGACAGTAAACATCAATTTAATCAATGGAGGGAAACATTACACATGACTACGAATTTCGTCATTGAAGGTCTGAAAGCGACCATTGAAGGTAAAGAAATCCTGAAAGGCATTAACCTGGAGATGAAAGGTGGAGAAATCCACGCGATCATGGGACCGAACGGAACAGGTAAATCCACTTTGGCTTCTGCCCTGATGGGACATCCGAAATATGAAGTAACAGACGGTACAGTAACACTTGACGGTGAAGATGTACTCGACATGGCTGTAGACGAGCGTGCACGTGCAGGTCTATTCCTGGCTATGCAGTACCCGAGCGAAATCGCGGGTGTAACGAACTCCGACTTCCTGCGCAGTGCAATTAATGCCCGCCGCGGCGAAGGCAACGAGATCTCCTTGATCAAGTTCATTCGTCAAATGGAATCCAAAATGAAAGAACTCGATATGAACCCTGAGTTTGCTCATCGTTACCTGAACGAAGGTTTCTCCGGTGGTGAGAAAAAACGGAATGAAATTCTGCAGATGATGCTGCTTGACCCGAAAATCGTAGTTCTTGACGAGATCGACTCCGGTCTGGACATCGATGCTCTGAAAATTGTTGCAGAAGGTGTAAATGCAATGAAGAGCGAAGATCGTGGTTTCCTGATTATTACCCACTACCAGCGCCTGCTTAACTACATCACACCTGACTACGTTCACGTGATGATGCAGGGTCGTATCGTGAAGTCCGGTGGCCCTGAACTGGCTCAACGTCTGGAAGCAGAAGGTTATGACTGGGTAAAAGCAGAACTGGGAATTACAGATGAAACTGTAGGTCAAGAAGCGTAAAGACAAAACGGAGGAGGGTAATAGATGACTACACAAACAATTCTTCCGGTTGAATCTGAAGCGCTTCGCGCCTTGTCGGAAAGCAATAATGAACCCGGCTGGTTGACTGAACAGCGTCTCGAAGCTTTGAAGCTTGCGAGTGAGCTGGCGCTTCCTAAACTGGAAAAACAAAAAATCGAACGCTGGAATATCAGCGAGTACGGCACATATAAAGCAGGCGCAGCGATCTCTTCTCTGGAAGAAGTACCTGCATCAATCAAAGAACTGGTTCAGGACCAGGCAGAAGGAAGTCTGGTTATCCAGCGCAACTCTGGAGCCGTATATTCCAAGTTGTCTGCTGATCTTGCAGCGCAAGGTGTCATCTTCACAGATCTGGCAACAGCTGTTCGTGAACATGCTGATTTGGTAAAACCTTACCTGAACACAGCGGTCAAAGCCGACGAGCATTCCATTGCCGCATTACATGCAGCTTTGTGGAACGGCGGGGTGTTCCTGTACGTTCCGAGAAACGTTAACATTGAAGTTCCGCTGCAAGCGGTGCTGCTTACTGACGATGCTTCTGCAACGTTTGCACCTCACGTGCTCGTTGTTGCTGAAGCGAACAGCTCGGTGACTTACGTAGACAACTATGTGTCTGGCGATCTGTCTGCACCGGTATTCCATAACGGTGCGGTGGAAGTATTCGTTAAATCGGGTGCAAAAGTACGCTTCGCTACCGTACACCAGTTGAACGTCAACGTAACGGATGTATCTTTCCGCCGTGCTGTGCTGGAGAATGACGGCTCCATTGAATGGATCGTTGGTGAAATGAATAATGGGGATACAGCAAGCAACACGATGAGTGTTCTGAAAGGCAACGGTTCCACTTCGGACTCGAAAGTGATCGCAGTCGGTTCCGGTTCCCAAAAAATCAACTATACAACCGAAGCGCGTCACTTCGGTAAAAATACGCCAAGCCAAATGATTACACGTGCGGTTATGCGTGAAGAGGCTTCGGCAATCATTAACGGCATTACGAAAATCGAGAAAGGCGCTACAAGAGCCGATGGACAGCAAACCGAGAAAGTGTTGATGCTTAGTCCTAAAGCACGTGGAGATGCCAACCCGATCCTTCTGATTGACGAGGATGATGTAACAGCAGGTCACGCGGCTTCTGTCGGTCAAGTGAATGCGGAGCAGATCCATTACTTGATGTCTCGCGGGATTAACCGTACGGATGCGGAACGCCTCATTATTTATGGCTTCCTCGCACCGGTGGTGGCGGATATTCCTTTGGAAGCACTGCGTACCCAATTGCAGTCCTTGATTGAGAAAAAGCTGGGACAATGAACCCATCCATTCGCGAGCAGTTCCCGATCCTCCACCAGGAAATCAACGGACACCCGCTCGTATATCTAGATAGTGCCGCAACATCACAAAAGCCTCGTGCTGTAATCGATGCGGTTAAACATTATTATGAATATGAAAACTCCAATGTGCATCGCGGTGTTCATACGCTTGGCAGCCGTGCAACGGATGCTTACGAAGGCGCTCGCGAGAAGGTGGCGAAGTTTATTAACGCTCGCCGTACACAGGAAATCATCTTCACGCGCGGCACAACGACAGCCCTGAATCTGGTGGCTTCGTCTTATGCCCGTGCCAACTGCAAAGAAGGCGATGAAATTGTCCTTACGCAGATGGAGCATCACAGCAACCTGATTCCTTGGCAGCAGGTCGCCAAGGAGACAGGGGCCACATTGAAATACATTCCGCTGCAGTCCGACGGTCATATTGAACTGGCAGACGTGGAGCAGACGATCACGAGCAGGACTAAAATTGTTGCGATTGCTTATGTATCCAATGTGATGGGTCTTGTGCATCCCGTGAAAGAAATCGCTGAAATTGCCCATCGCAACGGAGCAGTTATCGTTGTAGATGGAGCACAAAGCACACCGCATATGAAGGTAGACGTGCAGGATTTGGACTGTGATTTCTACGCACTGTCTGGTCACAAAATGTGCGGCCCAACCGGTATCGGTGCACTCTACGGCAAAAAGGCGCTGCTGGAGTCCATGGAACCGATTGAATTCGGCGGTGAGATGATTAATGATGTTGGATTGTACGATTCCAACTGGAAAGAGCTGCCGTGGAAATTCGAAGGTGGAACCCCGATTATTGCTGGAGCAGTAGGATTGGGCGCTGCCATTGATTTCCTGGAGCAGATCGGCATGGATGAAATCGCGCATCATGAAGGTGTACTGGCCGCATATGCAGCCGAACGCCTGTCCGAGATTGATGGACTAACGATATATGGTCCGGCTAAACGTCACGTTGGCGTAGTGACCTTTAATTTGGGAGATGTCCATCCCCATGATGTGGCGACTGTGCTGGATGCGAGCGGTATAGCGATTCGTGCAGGACATCACTGCTGTCAGCCGCTTATGCGCTGGCTTGAAGTAAGTTCAACGGCTCGTGCGAGCTTTTATCTATACAATAACGAACAAGATGTGGATCGGCTTGTGAGCGCCTTAATCCAGACGAAGGAGTATTTTGGCGATGCAACTTGATGATCTGTACCGACGTGTTATAATGGACCATTACAAAAACCCGCGTAATCGCGGAACGTTTGACAATGATGTCGTCACGGTGAATTTAAACAATCCAACGTGCGGCGACCGGATTTCACTGCAGCTGATGCTGAATGACGGAATCGTTCAGGAAGCCAAGTATACGGGAGAAGGCTGCTCGATCAGCATGTCTTCGGCATCGATGATGACCGAAGCTGTCAAAGGCAAGACGATTGAGCAGGCACTCGATTTGGCTAACCGTTTCTCCTCATTGATGCAAGGGGAAGAAGTCGATTTCGACGATTATGAAGATCTCGAAGCCCTATCCGGTGTGAATAAGTTCCCTGCACGCATCAAATGTGCCACTCTGGCCTGGAATGCACTACGCAAAGGAATTGACGAAGAGGACAATGTACAATAACGATAGGGAGGTCGAGTAAGATGGCTAAAAAAGCACCAGAAATGGAAGAGTATAAATATGGTTTTCGCGATGAGCATAAATCCATCTTTCAAACCGGTAAAGGTCTGACGGCAGAAGTTGTTACTGAAATTTCCCGGATTAAGAACGAACCGGAGTGGATGTTGGAATTCCGTTTGAAATCTTTGAAACAGTTTGAGAAGATGGCTATGCCTAAATGGGGCGGCGACCTGGATGAGCTGGATTTCAACGATATTCAGTACTATGTTCGTCCTTCCGAAAAGCAGGGGAAAACATGGGAAGAGGTTCCTTCCGAAATTAAAGAAACATTTGATAAACTGGGTATTCCGGAAGCAGAACAAAAGTTCCTGGCAGGGGTATCGGCTCAGTATGAGTCCGAGGTTGTATATCACAACATGCAAAAGGAACTGGAAGACCAAGGCGTAATCTTTATGGATACCGATACGGCACTGAGAGAGCATCCGGAAATCCTGCGTGAATATTTCGCTACCGTTATTCCGCCAGCAGATAACAAATTTGCTGCGCTGAACAGTGCGGTATGGTCTGGAGGAAGCTTCATCTACGTACCAAAAGGCGTAAAATGTGAAGTGCCTCTGCAAGCTTACTTCCGGATTAACTCTGAAAACATGGGTCAATTCGAACGTACATTGATTATTGCAGACGAAGACAGCTTCGTTCACTATGTAGAGGGCTGTACTGCACCGATTTACAGCACAAACTCCCTGCACAGTGCGGTAGTTGAGATCATCTGTAAGAAAAATGCGCGCGTTCGTTACACAACGATCCAAAACTGGGCACCGAACATCTACAACCTCGTTACCAAACGTGCGGTTGCTGAAGAGAACGCAACGATGGAATGGGTTGATGGTAACATCGGTTCCAAACTGACGATGAAATATCCTGCGGTTGTACTGAAAGGCCGTGGAGCTAAAGGTTCCGTTCTGTCGATCGCTGTTGCAGGTAAAAACCAGCACCAGGATGCAGGCGCCAAAATGATTCACCTTGCTCCGGATACAACTTCCACGATTGTATCCAAGTCGATCAGTAAACATGGAGGGAAAGTAACGTACCGTGGTCTGGCTTCCTTTGGACGTCAAGCTGAGGGCGCGAAATCCAACATCAAATGTGACACACTCATTCTCGATAATGAGTCCACATCGGATACAATCCCATACAACGAAATCATGAATGATAACATCATGCTGGAGCATGAGGCAACGGTATCCAAAGTATCCGAGGATCAGCTCTTCTACCTGATGAGCCGTGGTCTGACCGAAGCGGAAGCAACACAGATGATCATCATGGGCTTCATCGAGCCGTTCACAAAAGAATTGCCAATGGAGTACGCAGTTGAGATGAATAGATTGATTAAATTCGAAATGGAAGGCTCCATCGGTTAAGCGATACAGCCTTCTACAATAAGCTGGGTACTGCAGCAGAAGCTCTGTGACAGACCCAGCCTTTTCACTAAAACACCTCTTAGAACAGACTTTAGAACAATGTCTGTCTATGAGGTGTTTTTTTATACCCATCTAAACAAAAGTTATACTAAATGCAAAGGAATATGCATAGAAGGAGTGAGATGATTGAAAAGGAATTGGATAAAACAGGGGGCAGCCCTGCTTTTAACTGCTGCTGTAATCTTGACGGGTTTTCAGGCAGGATCACCAAAGGTACAGGCAGAAGAAAGTGGAGTAGTAACGGGTTCATTCAAGGTACTAAGTTATAATGTGGGTGGTCTTCCGAGCCTTGTATCCAGTTCCAAACCTCAAGAATACACCGTTCAGATTTCTCCCAAACTCAATAACTATGACATTATTAACGTACAGGAAGATTTTAATTATCATAATGAACTGATCTCGCAGGTATCGCTGCCCTACCTGACCCAAACCAGTGGGCCTGCAGGTTTTGGAAGCGGACTCAACAGTTTATCCCGGTATCCCTTCCGTGATTTGAAACGTGTGACCTGGAATAAGCGTTCGGGTTTCTTTGATAATGGTAATGATGAATTGACACCAAAGGGTTTTACAGCGTCAGTGTACGAGATTGCACCAGGCGTAAAAGTCGATGTATACAACCTGCATGCAGATGCTGGCGGTGATGCTAATTCGCTTGAGGCAAGACGCGATAACATCCGGCAGCTCTCCAACTACATCAAAGAGCATTCGGACGGTAATGCGGTCATCGTTATGGGGGATACAAATACAAGGTACACCCGTGCTTCCGACAATATTGAGCTGCTTATGTCTGAAAATGGATTGAGAGATCCATGGATTGACCTTATTCGTGGGGGAAATATCCCTGCTGACGGAGACGCTCTTATGGATGGTACGAATAAAAACGGCCCGAATTACGAGGTTGTAGATAAAATTTTGTATCGCGGAAGCAGTGCACTTTCCCTTCATGCTCAGAGCTATCGTCTGGAAGACCAAGTCTTTGTTGATTCTAAAGGAAATCAGTTATCGGATCATTATCCGATTACAGCATCACTAGTGTACAGCACATCTTCGCAATATCAGCTGAGTTCGTCGATAGGCGGGTCTGGAGGTACAGGCTTTAACGATTTGAATCATATTCCTGATGCCGAGCCTAGTTCCATCGTAATCAATACAGGTAACCGCGTGGACGGTATCACAGTGGCATATAGAGACGGCACAACCTTGAGCCACGGAGGCAGTGCCAGTGCGGCTGCCTTAAACCTGGCTCATGGGGAATACCTGACACACATGACGATTGCTCAGGGGACGAGAAATGGAGATAAACGCATCTTCTATGTAGAGTTAACGACCAACCTGGGTCAACAAATTGCAGGTGGTCAGAGGACATCAGACCAGATGCAGCTGGAAGCGCCTGCGGGCTGGTACATTGCCGGTTTTTACGGAAGAGCAGGACAGGAATTAGATCAGCTTGGTGTCGTGTATAAGCCAATCCATGCTGAGTAAGTAGGTAATGTAGTTTTACGTATTTTCATTCTGTATTTTTTCAAATAGAGCATAAATCATATAAGTAGCCGCACCGCTTGAAACGATTATTGAAACCGAAAGGTTATCGTACGATCGTATTCCGAGGGGTGCTCTTTTTGCTCCAATCTGACGAAACGCACAAGCCAATTCATAGAGTTGAGCATTTTATAATAGAAAAAGGATGTGATGCTATGAATGCAAACCCTTTCGAAGGGTATCGGATTACAAGTTCATTCGGTTATCGAATCCATCCTATACATGGAGGCCAAACGTTTCATCGAGGTGTAGACCTGGTCACAGAGCCTTGGAATGGTCCCGTATACGCATTTCTTGAAGGAACGGTACGTTTTGCGGCAGAAGGACGCACAGGCTCCGGTTTTGGAGGATATGGGCTTACCGTCGCTATGGAAGATCATCGTGGATACCTGCATTGTTATGGTCATCTTTCTCGTATTGCTGTTCGCATTGGTCAGAAGGTGAAGCGAGGCGACCTTATCGGTTACCAGGGCAGTACTGGGCAGAGCACAGGTCCGCATGTACATTATGAGATTCGCAAAACAAGTTCACCTTCCTATGGATACACGGCAAGTGAACATGGAGTTGTTGAACCAGGAGCATACTTGTTAAAAGAATACGGAATGATCTCTCAGGAAGAGGAGGGAACGCCGATGACAAATGAGGAAAAAGAGCTGTTTACGCTGATGCAGAAAACACTGCAGCTTCAAGGAAAATGGATTCAGGAACAGAAGCGTTTGACTAATATGAGCTGCCCTGTGTGGGCTCAGGAGGCACTGGCCTATTATCGTCCCTTTATTGAGGATGACACAGGGAGTTATGACTTTTGGAGAATACTTGTAATCATGCATCGGAAGGAAACGGGGAAAAAGTTAGATGGGCTGTGAACCAAATCCGGAAGATTGCCGTTTCGCCCGGTTCACCGAGGGGAGAAGCATCATATGTTAGGGTATACCTGATAAAGAGGAGGCAATCACATGAGCGAAGTAGGATATGGCTGTGGGGGCAATGTTGGTAACGTAGGCGGTGTAGGTGGATACAATCCATGTACATCCGTTGGCGCGATCTTGGTACTGTTCATCCTGTTGGTAATCATCACAAAAGCATTCTGCGTATAACACGACCGACAAAATAACACTTAAAAAACGAAGGGAAGCTCCGGTGAGCTTCCCTTTTAATAATGGTAATTTAATCGGATGCTGCGGCTTATTGAACGTAGATTTCAACAATAGCCACGTCTCTTTCTTTCGCTAAATCGATAAAGGCTGTAGAGGTCTGAACGAGTGGGCGGAAATAGTCGGCGGGGTTATTCATAACAATGACACCCGTCTGTCCTGTTGTGAGAAGTACCCTTTTGCCGATAAAATTCGGAAGCATATGTTTGATCAGCTCCTGAGTTGCTTCACCATTCAATTGACCAAAACTGAGACTGTAGAGCTCGCACAGTACAGAGATCAGCTCCTGCTTGGTTTGGTAGACCCGATTCGTTGTCATGGCACTGTACACGTCAGCTACGGCAGTGATGCGAGCATAGGGATGAATTTCTTCCCTCTTCAATCCATGCGGATAACCACTCCCATCCTCGCGTTCATGATGCTGGAGGGCAACCAATGCCAAAATTTCGTCCTGTGTAGAAGCTTTGATAATATCATAACCGTAAAAGGTATGTTTTTTCATTTCTGCGAATTCTTCGGTCGTTAGTTTGCCTGGTTTATGTAAGATTTCAGAAGGAATCTTGGACTTTCCGATATCATGAAGATACCCCGCTTTGGCTACCGTAAGACACTCTTCCGGGTCATAGCCCATCCAGCCAGCAATATAAAAAGCGAGCATGCCGACTTGTAAAGAATGATTGTACGTATAGTCGCTATCTCCATCAAGCATAAGCAGGAGAGAGACAACATCTTTTTGTTTTTCAAGCTGACCCGTCAGGGTGCCTAAAATTTCATCAACCTGTGATTCATCAATAAATCCCTTCTCAATGGCTTGTTGGAACAGGGATTCCGTGCCTTTGATCGTGTCGTTAAACAGATTGGTTAACAGACGGGTCTGATCGGAAGGCAAGTTTTGTTCATCAGAGTGAAGGTTAGATGTATGTTCTACATCTGCGAAATCAATTCCATGCTGCAGCAGTTTGGATATGTCATCTTCACTGAGAACGGAACCTTTCATCAGCATGTGGAGACCTGAAGAATTGTAGATATCGTTTTTTAGCAGGTCGCCGGGTCTAAGATCTGTAACATGCACTCTCACGTATAAACCACCTTTTCCTCGACTAATATCGACACATATCATTATAATAACAAGAAAAAAATGGGTTGACAACGACTTATTTACTGTTTAAAGGTTCATGTAAACAGCGTATAGACTCATTTTTTTCTATTCCATGGGGTTCCAGGGTCCTAATTGATGTCCCTTCCATTCTGAACCGTCTTCCCAAATTTCTTTTTTCCAGATCGGTACCGTTTGTTTAAGTCTTTCAATAGCATAACGGCTTGCATCGTAACAGTCGCTGCGGTGAGGGGAGGATACGGCGATCACCACGCTGATCTCTGCCACGTCAACTTTGCCAATACGATGACTGATCGCACAGATTACACCTGGCCAGCGTGCTGCAATTTCCGTACCAATCGCAGCCATATGGGAAAGAGCCATAGGAACATATGCTTCGTATTCCAGATGTACAGTGCGCTGCTCGCCCGTCATTTCACGAGTCGTCCCTACAAAAGTGAGTGCGGCGCCATGGTTGGCAGTAATCACCCGATTGGTGACTTCCTCAACAGACAGAGGCGCATCCGTAATCATAAACAGGCCGTCTTCCGTGCGGTGTTCCTGTGTATGCGGCTGCTGATCTTGATTCTGGTTAGAAGTACCATCTCCTCCGGATACAGGAGGAATCAAGGCGAGTTCATCATCGGCCTTAAGTATAGTATCGGCAGGAGCGTATTTTTGATTTACTGCCAGGAAGGAGGAACGAATCTGCGAAGCAGCCTCGGGATATGCCTGTCCTAATTGTTCTTTCAGCTCATAAGCCGTAATCATCTCGCCATTGCACTCAAAATCCAGTTGGGATGTATTTAAACGCTCGGCAATGCCTGCAAATAGTTGAATTGTAAATTTCATGGAATGGATCTCTCCTTTTTGATCTCTAAACCCTATAAATATATCATAACGCCGTAGAAAATGTTATGCTTATCCATTAGAAGAATGTACGTTTAATGAACGGCAGGGAGGCAGTGTTATGCACAGCAGCGAGAAGCAAACATTAACCATTTTGCACACCAATGATATTCATAGTCATTTCAGCTCCATGAGCGCCATCGCTGCCATGATTCATGAGGAACGCGCTGAAGGAAGGCATCTGCTTGTCCTTGATATCGGGGACCATATGGACCGAATGGCTGTTGAGACGGAAGGTACACTCGGCATGGCCAACGTGGATGTGATGAATCTGACAGGTTATGACGCCGTTACGATCGGCAATAATGAAGGGCTGACGTTTACACCGGCCCAGCTTGCACAGTCCTATTCCGGACTGCTCTGTCCAATCGTATGCGGCAACGTAGTAGAACAGGATACAGGGCGCCCTCCTGTCTGGATGAAACCGTCGATTATTATCGAAAAAGGACCTTTCCGCATTGGTCTCCTGGGAGCGACCGCTCCATTTAATACGTTCTATGAACTTCTGGGGTGGGAAGTGACTGACCCTGTAGAGACGTTAAAAGAACAGGTTAACATGCTGCGTGAGCAAGTGGACGTGATTGTCATTTTATCTCATCTTGGTCTATCAACGGATAAAAGACTGGCGGAACAGATTGCCGGTATAGATGTTATTCTGGGCGGACATACCCATCATGTCTTGGAGGAACCTCTGGTTATAGGTCAAGCTGTGCTTGGAGCAGCAGGTAAGTTCGGACAATGGCTTGGTAAGGTAGTGCTGGAACGAGCAGGCGAAGCCGAACCCGTGAAGCTGGTGAGCAGTGGATGTGTGCCCGTACAGCAGACCCTATTGGAAGAACAGGTGTCCCTGGCGATTGCCACAAATTTTAAAGAAGCGGAGAGAACGCTGGATCAGACAGCCGTAATTACGGATCGAACGCTGCCCATCAACTACGAACAGGAGTCGCCTTTTGCCAACCTGCTTGCACAAGCAGTCCGGCAGTTTACAGGGGCTGAACTGGCACTTGTGAATGCGGGGCAGCTTCTTGGCGGCCTCCCGCAGGGAGACATTACCAAAGGAATGTTACATTCCCTATGTCCATCTCCGATAAATGCTTGTACAATATGCTTGAATGGTCAGCAGATTCGTGAAGCACTGGAGCAGTCATTACTTGAAGAATTTATTCATAAACCGATTACAGGATTCGGGTTTCGGGGGCGAATTCTCGGGACGATCTGTATGGACGGAATGGAGGTTCATTATGATCCCTTGGCGGCAGCGGATAACAAAATACAATCCATTTACGTAAACGGAATTCCTATGGATGAACAGCGTGAATATGTTGTTGGAACACTTGACATGTTTACGTTTAATGTGGGATATCCTTCCTTGGCCCAAGGAAACAGTATACAATATTATCTTCCTGAATTTATACGTGATTTGCTGGAACGGGAATTAAAACGACCAGGTGCACTGGAGGAGAGCCAGCATGCTCGCTGGTTTCAAAGCTAGAACAGGACTGCCTTCTGCTGATGCGGCGGCTAGTGTTCATTACATCTACGGAGCGGGAGAGGATAGGCTGTGCGTTTAGTACATATAAACTTATTGCAGCCTGGCATGAAGCTGGGGAAACGAATTTTTAGTGAAGAAGGTCTGGTCTTACTCAGTGAGGATGTAGAATTAACAAGCAGATTGATCGGACGATTGAAAGAACTCGGGATTGGATATGTTTATATTCAGGATGCGGCGACAGAGGATATCGTCGTGCCTGACATGCTCCAGGAAGAAACGAAGCGAAGGGCGCTTGTAGAGATCAAACAGCAGTTCCAACATATGTCCGGCCTGAAAAGTAAAAACCGGATCCCTCACTTCGGTAAAGCGCTTAGTGGTGTAATGAACAGCATTCTGGAGGACATCGGCAGTCAAAAGGAAGCGATGATCATGTTAATGGACATGAACTCCAGCGATTTTGACCTGTACAATCACTCGCTGAATGTTTGCGTATATACCCTTGTGCTTGGAGTAGCCTCAGGTTATACACGTCAGCAGCTTATGGAGATTGGTTTGGGTGCACTGCTGCACGACATTGGTAAAACACAGATTGCTTCCGACATTCTACATAAGCCTTCACGCCTCAGTGATGAAGAATTCAAGATTATACAGCAGCATACGACATACGGGCACCGGATTCTGAAGGATGAACCCGGCATCCCTCTGCTTGCAGCACACTGTGCACTGCAGCATCATGAACGAATTGATGGCAGCGGTTATCCTTTCGGCTTGAAAGGCAGTGAAATCCATGAATATGCAAAGTGGATTGCTTTGGCAGATTCTTACGATGCAATGACGACGAACCGCGTCTATCGTCAAGCCTTATTGCCGCATCAAGCTGTGGAAGTGCTGTACACAGGTTCCGGGACCCTTTATGAGCAGCGAATGCTTGAAAAGTTCAGGGACTGCGTCGCGATCTATCCCGTAGGTCTATCCGTAACGCTGAGCACCGGGGAAGTCGGCGTTGTTGCTGCGATTCAACCGCGCGTGCCGCAGCGGCCGCTGATTCGTGTTCTCAAGGATGCAGAAGGGCAGATGCTCGCTGCACCATATGAAATAAACCTTGCCACTGAACTTTCAGTAATGATTACAGGTGTGGAGGGCGTGGCAGATGCTTCTTCACTCCTGACAGGTGAACCTCTGAAAAGCTGAGCAAACAGAATATGGTGCAGGCGCTCAATCGTCTTATCGGAGACTTGAAGACAAGTTTTCGAAGATGCATGAGCGTTTTTTGTCATGTAATGGACAGGGTTTGGATGTGCCGGAAGAATTGTAATTGTGCTATGATAAAAGACAGCTTCCAAAAAAGTAATCTCGGATATGATGTAAATAAAACTTTTTCGGTTAATAAAAGGAATAAGGTGAAGAACTATGACCATGCTAAACTCAGGATCGGTACAGCCGATGCCTTTATCGCCAACGAATGATCCGTGGGATCCGATTGGCTCTCTGCGTACATATGGACGGCATGTGCTGACCAGTGTAGAAATGACGGTGACACATCTGTGCAATATGCGGTGTGAACATTGTGCCGTAGGGGATATGCTTACGATGCAGGAGGCGCCTGCACTTCCGCTCTCACTGATGTTGAAACGACTGGACGAGGTGGAGCACCTTCAGACGATCAGTCTGACAGGCGGCGAACCAAGCTTCAGCCAGAAGACGGTGGATGAAATGATCATTCCGCTGCTTAAATATGCCAAAGAACGCGGTATTCGCAGTCAGATCAACTCTAATCTGACGCTGGATATCAGCCGATACGAAAAGCTGCTTCCATACCTGGATGTGATGCACATTTCTTTCAATTATCTGAATGCAGATGACTTCCATCAGGTTGGATTTGCCAACAGCGGCAGAGCGGTGAAGCGTGAGGTTGCCGTGAAAATGTATGAGAAGATGATGGAGAACTCTCGGAAGCTGAGTGAAGCCGGCATGTTTATCTCTGCAGAGTCGATGATTAATTATCGTACGCACGATAAGCTGGATGGCATTCATCAATTAATTCGGGAAATGGGCTGCGTTCGGCACGAAGTCCATCCGATGTACAATTCCAACTTTGCATCCGCGCTGCCCGTGCTGTCGCTCGATCACATGAGAGCTGCCATTCATCGGCTGCTTGATGTACGTGATAAAGAGATGTGGATGCTCTTCGGAACACTGCCGTTCTTCGCGTGCAGTACGGCCGAGCAGGATCGTGAATTGATTCAGCGCTTGTACAGCGAACCGAATGTGACCGTTCGCAACGATCCGGATGGACGCAACCGTGTTAATGTCAACATGTTCACCGGTAACGTATATGTGACCGATTTTGCCGATATCCCTGCATTCGGTAACATTCATGACCGGAAACTGGATGACGTGTTCCACGAATGGTCTGCGGAGCATCCGCTGAATCAGACGGTAAACTGCCATTGTGATGCAGCATCATGCTGCGGGCCAAACCTGCTTGTGGCCGATATGTATTATAAAGGCGTGGACTTTAAATCCAGAAAGGCCATTACACGTTAATATTCCAGGTGCATTCCTGAAATAGACAGAGAAGGGGAGTTACATCTTGGAGATTCATACCGAATTTCATCTTGGACAGCTGGTATTTAATCTGGTCTGTGTCTTTTTGCTCGTATTTTTGAATGGCGTATTTGTGGCAGCAGAGTTTTCTCTTGTCAAAGTAAGACAGACGCGCCTGACACAACTGCAGAGTGAAGGAAACCGTCTGGCTGGTTATGCTTTGAAGGTGAATGGTAAACTGGATGCCTACCTGTCAGCAACTCAGTTCGGAATTACACTGACTTCTCTCGGACTGGGATGGTTAGGAGAACCTGCAATCTCCAAGCTGCTTGTGGAACCACTGATGTTTAAGCTGGGCGTGTCGGATACAAGTCTGATTACAACCGTATCTGTCATTATTGGTTTTTGTATCATTACGTTCCTGCATATCGTACTTGGTGAGCTGGCGCCCAAATCTCTGGCGATTCAAAAAACAGATGGTGTCGCGCTGCTTTTATCCGCACCGCTGCTGTTGTTTTATAAAATTTTCTTCCCATTTATCTGGGTTCTGAACGCATCAGCCAATGCTTTGCTGCGTCTGGCTGGTATTGAACCCGCGAGTGAAAGTGAGGCCCATTCCGAGGATGAGCTTCGCATTTTGATGAAACAAAGTGCCAAAAGCGGAGTCATCGACAAGGATGAGATCAAGCTGATGGACAACATTTTCGATTTCTCTGACATGCTGGCTCGTGAGGTTATGCTGCCTCGTACAGATATGGACTGCTTGTACACCCATCTGCCCCTGGAAGAAAACTTAAAGATTATTAACGCAACGAAACATTCCAGATATCCGGTAGCTGTGGAGGATAAAGATGAGATTATCGGATTTATCCATATTACGGATCTGCTCTTGGCTGAACCGGAGCAGCAGCAGGATCTGGCTTCACTTGTACGCCCGATTCTGAACGTACCGGAGTCGATGGAGATCAGTCATGTGCTTCGCCTGATGCAGAAAAAGCATTCTCAGATGACCCTTGTAGTCGATGAATACGGGGGGACTGCGGGATTGTTGACCGCTGAAGAGATTTTGGAAGAGATCGTTGGCGATCTCTATGATGAGTTTGAAGATGAGCGTCCACATATGGAACGCATCGGTGAAGCCTTTTCGATCGACGGACGTTCGCTGATTGAAGAAGTTCATGAATGGACCGGGGCGATTATTGAGGACGAAGAAGTAGATACGATCGGCGGGTGGCTGTTCAAAGAGCTGGAAGGCAGTCCGGTCAAGGGAAAAACACGTGAACAGAACGGATATGTTTTTGAAGTAGAAGAATCCACACGATTACGAATTACCCGGGTTAGAGTGTATAGACAGCCGAAAGAATCAAATGCTGATTCACAAGAGGAGCAGTGAGCTGCTTCAGTCTCAGAATGATGATTATTTCTCAGGTGTCGTTTAGATCTGTGATTTTAACATCCGGAGCCAGAGATCGTAAATTAAATATAGAGGACCTTTGGAAGCAGCTCAGGCGGCTTTTGAAGGTCTTTTTTTTTGTACAGTTTCGGTAAAGAGGAATGATATTGGCTCAGCCTGACATATGGTTATAAGGACAGGAAATGATGGGATCGTACTGCATGCTGTGAAGGAATACCAGAATGCAGGTCATCTGCACGATAAAGGAGGCGTTTTGAATGAAAGATCCTCAGGTTCGCGCCTATATGCCGTTCGTGGGTCCGTTTGATCCATGTAAGCCGATAGGTATTCGAACGTACCTGGTTCCACCACAGTTGTTTATCCCCTTTCAGCCGATGGGCTGGCCGCAATACAGTCCGGCTGAAGCTTTGAGACTGGGGACACTGTGGCCTGCGCTGTATAGTCCGTATACATCGAAAAAAACGAAAGAAAGGGCGGTGGAGAACGATGGATAAGGAACAGCCGAAAGCCTGTGATGCTAAGTATTACGAGCTGCTGGAAGAGCTGCAGGCCTTGGACTTTGTCCTTGTTGAGCTGAATCTGTATCTGGACACCCATCCGGGAGATTTTCAAAGCATTGAACAGTACAACAAATTCAGTCAGGAACGTATGCGCGTTGCCCATGAATTTCAGCAGCTGTATGGTCCGTTGACGAATTTTGGCCACGCCTTTTCCAAATATCCGTGGGAGTGGTCCCAGACACCTTGGCCTTGGCAGGTATAAAATCAAAGGAGGCGTCCTGTACATGTGGGTATATGAAAAAAAATTGCAGTATCCGGTTCGGGTGAGTAAATGTGATCCTCATATGGCGAAGCTGTTGATGGAACAGTATGGCGGTGCGGATGGAGAACTCGCGGCAGCCTTACGATATCTGAATCAGCGCTATACCATACCTGACAAAATTATCGGTCTGCTCAATGACATTGCGACGGAGGAATTTTCGCATCTAGAGATGATTGCAACAATGATCTACAAGCTCACGAAGGATGCCACGATTGAGCAGCTGGAACAGGCCGGGCTGGATGCTCATTACGCCGCACATGATAAGGCACTTTTCTACAACAATGCTGCAGGTGTACCTTTCACTGCTGCCTATATTCAAGCTAAGGGCGATCCCATCGCCGACCTGTACGAGGATATCGCAGCCGAGGAAAAGGCTAGGGCTACATATCAGTGGTTAATCGATTTAACGGATGACGTGGATTTGCAGGACAGCCTGAAGTTTTTGCGGGAACGCGAAATTGTGCATTCGCTGCGGTTCCGGGAAGCCGTTGAAATTCTCAAAGATGACCGGGAGACGAAAAAAATATTTTGACCTGACCTAAAAAAGTATGAAACCAGAGATGAAGAACGGGCAGTCCGAAAAAGGGCTGCTTTTTTATTCGTAATCAACCGTAACCCGAAATGTTACTGGAAAAATAAAATCAAAAAAAGGACGAATGAAAGGGTGTTGACCCTAAAAATCGTCCTGCAGATTTAAAATAAGTACAGAATAAGTGCTCTAGTATTCAACGACCATGGCAACATTTTGCCACCCGGCGCCAACGGTCCAGAATAATACTTTGTCGCCGCGCTGTATTTTACCGGAAGTAATGGCTCGGTGCAGTGCGATAAACGGACTGCTGGTGGAGGTGTATCCAAATTCATCTCCCACATAGACCGCAATATCATCAGCTATGCCGATATTTTCCGAAACTGCGCGGATGTTGGCAATGGAAAGCTGGGAGAAACAGGCGGCTTTAATCTCGTCCGGCTGTATTTCATTCCGTGCCAGCAAAGTTCGAATGGATTCAGAAGCGGCATCGACACAGATCGAGTCATCAAAGGGTGTAAATTTCACGTGAAAAGCTCCGGCATCTACACCTGTGCTTCCAAGCTTGGCCAGCCCTTCCGCAGGAAATAATGAATTTTCATACACACAGGTATCTGTTTGATAGATGGAATCAATAAAACCAATGGAATGTTCATCTCGTTCGACAATAACGGCTGCAGCAGCATCCCCGAAATTCGCATAATAGACCGGATCATCCGGACTTGCGTGAGGAGCAATATAATCCGAGCCGATAATCAAAGCCCGTTTAATCCGCGGGTTACCAAGCATCTGCCGGCTGACCTGTTCAAAAGCTGCGGTCATCCCCGCACAGTTGGCATTACTGTCAATACAGATGGCGTGAGATGCTCCGCTAATCAGATGATGAATCATTAAGGAATTCGTAGGAAAAATATATTCCGGTGTTTGGCTTGCATACGCAATCAAGTCGATATCTTGTCCGGATAATCCGGTTTTAGCCAGCAGGTTTCGGGCAGCCTCGAAGGCCATTGTCAGTGAATTTTCGTCATCACGATCAATTTTGTAACGTGAATCACGCCCGAGTGCTTTTAACAAACCACGAATATCTACCCCTCTTGCATCAAAGTGTTCAATATAAAAGTCGTTGTGCACCTTGGTTTCGGGGTGATATATATCCATATCTACAATACGAATTCCAGCCATCGTCATCCTCCTTTTAAGTGGAAAGGCAGAGCTGCAGCAAAAATGTTAGGTGAGCTGGGCTGTTACGTTGAAACAATTTCCAGATTGTCCAATCCTACGGTCCGTCCAAGTCTGGCAAGCTGCATTTTCAGTATGGCATTGTTCTCCAGCGTCAATACCACCTTTTTGTATTCATCCTTCTTAAACATGGCAAGACATCCCTCAAGGAGAGGTACAATCTCGGGGGCAGTCACGTTCAGTCTTTTGCAATCGATATCCAGGTCATAATCCTTGGTGTTGATTGAAGCAATCGTATCCTGGTATGCCGAGATTGAACGAAGACCGTCTTCTTGAGAAAAAGAACCTTCCAGTTCAATGTGCAGCACTTTCTTTGAAGCATCCGTATTTAATATAAATTTTCCCATTACATGTTCTCGCTCCTTTGTAAGATGAGTAAAAGCTATCCTCTATGGAATGATACCGTCCATTGGACCCTAAAAAGAGGGGGACCAGATTGTGACAGGTCGGAAGGATAATTTACCCATATTATAAAGGTAATAATGTAAAAAGATCAATAATCAGGTCGAATTTTGTATAAAAATGTAGAACGATGAATTATTGGATTTCTTCAAGTGTGGCAAGCAGTACATTAAATGCGCTGATAATACGCGGAGCGCCTACACAAGGTGCCAGATGAAGAAGTATACCCTTAAGCTCTTCAACCGTAACGCCAACGCTTAGAGCCATGGCATAATGAACTCCGAGCTGCTCGAACTGTCCCTGCGTAATTAATGACGAAATAATAGCAACCTCTTTCCACTGATCGGTAATGGTTGTCCGCTGAAAAATATCACCATATGCTGTTCCCATAATAAACTCGGACAGTTCCGGAAAATGCTCTTTGATTGGTGCCAGAGCTCTTGCACCATATTCCCCGGAAAGTTTGGCGAAGCGATCTAACCCCTGTGTTATCTGTTCACTCATCATTCCTGCCTCCTAATCCAAATTAACAACTCGATGGGCTGTTGGCGGGATCTCGTCCCGATCCGTCAGCAGCTCGATAACAGCCGTTTGTTTCAGTTTCAAAGCCGCTTCCAGTGCAGCGGAAAACTGCGCTAAAGTCTCTGCACGGAAAGCTGCCGCTCCAAGTGACTCGGCAAATTTAACCGCATCCATCGGAACTTCGAACAAGGTACCGTCGATACGTCCCGTTGTTTTTTCCATACCTTTCAGTGCCATATCCAGCTGTTTATTGTTGACTACGATAAAAATGACCGGAAGATTTTTACAAACGGCTGTGTTAATTTCCGTACCCAGCATCATAAAACATCCGTCTCCGGTGATGCATACAACCGTCTCTTCGGGCGCGGCTGCTTTGGCACCGATAGCCATGCCAATCGCATTGCCCATGCAGGCAAAATAGGCATCAAATATAAAACTGCCGGGTTTCTTCACTTTGTAGCGCTGCACGGCGTGAAAGCCATGGCTTCCATCGTCCACAAACAATTTGTGATGGTAAGGCAGCAGATCGCTCAGCTGATCCAGTACGGAAGCGAGTGACAAATGCGGCAGATCCGGCAGCGGGACTTGATACGGGAACGGTTCGAGGGCACCTTCATAAGGTGAGGAAGCAGGAACGGACGGCAGGATGCTCAGCAGGTACTGCAGGTTGTCCTTGATGTCTCCTGTAATATGTAAAGTCTGAGAAGAAAGAATTTTTCCGACGAATGTTGGGTCCGTATCCATTTGAATCAGCTGTGCCGGATGGTTATCCGGTTTGAGGTTACAGAGAGTCATATCGCTTAGCCTCGATCCGAGAACAAGGTATAGATCACTTTGATTCAGCATTTCGTCTCCATGTGGGAAACCACCTACGCCGCAAGGGCCGTGATACAGGGGGTGATCCCAAGCAATAGCTCCTTTCCCGCCGGGGGTTGTCACTACTGGGATATTCAATGCCTCAGCCAGCTGGCGCAGCTCCTCGTGTGCTCCCGAACGAGTTACACCTTTCCCTGCAATAATCAAGGGACGCTGAGCTTGCTGGGTTAAAGGCAGTATTCGTTTCAAATTAGAGATGCTGAGCAGTGGCTCAGGTTCAGGAATAGCCATACGGAAGTGCGGAAGCTGCTCAGTCTGTACATCAAAAGGTAGGCAGAGGTGGACCGGGCCTTTGTTGGGGCCTAGTGCAATCGAAATGGCATGATTCAGAATCGTTCCGAAGTGATCCCCGCGCTCTACAAGTTTACTGAACAGCGTGGCCGGTCTGAACATTTCAGACAGATCAGCCAGATAAGAAGAGGAATCCTGACACTGGGGAATGCCCAATTCCTGAATGGATTGATGGCCGGTAAGGAATAGAACGGGAAGATTATTTGCTTTGGCATGGGCCGCTGCAGTAAGCAGGTTGGTTCCTCCCGGACCGGAGGTGGCAAATGCTACACCCAGACGACCAGTCTGCAATGCGTAGCCGGATGCAGCAAAGCCTGAACTGGCCTCATGGCGGCCGGGAATAAATTCCAGACCGTAATCTACCATTTTCAGAAGGGCAGGACAGATTGATTTTCCGATAATACCAAATACATGAGTGACACCCAAATTACGCAGCGTTTCTGCTAAATAGTCCGCAACAGTTCTCACGCGTGGACACCTCGCTTCAAGTAATAGGTTTTTAGAACCAGGCGGCTTGTGCAATCGTACATGCGAGTATTTGTCTAAGGTTGTAAAAGGAAGAATTCCTTTGCATTAGGAATCGTATCTTTTTTTGTGGTTTTTTGTCAACGTTTTTCCTGATCCAAACTTCCTGCGGCTTAAGTTGTGAACATTTCAAATTTTATGAATCCGATTTCATAAAATAGAAATAAATGATGCAACTAATTACCTACATATATTAACGCAATGATGCAATAATGAAATGATGTGATAAACAGACAGCGTAACTAACCCGGAATTTCTGCTATACTGAAAGTTGAATTGGAGGGAAGGGTATGAAAGTATTGAAAATGGCTGTGATCGGCCTGGGCAAGATGGGTTTACATATGATTGATCAAGTGGAGAATACACCGATGGACACGCCTGTGGAAATTACGGCGGTGTGTGATGCGAATGAGCAGGGTTTACAGGATTTTGCCGCATCCCATCCATCAGTGAAAACATATCGTACTTACCAAGAGCTGCTGAATGAGCAGCAGATTGACCTCGTGTACATTGCCGTGCCGCCCAAGTATCATTATCCGGTCGTGATGGAGGTGCTTAAACGCCGTATTCATGTATTCTGTGAAAAGCCGCTGGCAAACAGTCTGGACGAAGCGCGCAGGATGGTGGAAGCCGCAGAACAGGCTGGTGTTGTTCATGCTGTTCATTTTTCGATGCCGCATGAGCCTGCTGTGTTGAAGCTGCAGGAGATGGTTAATCAACATGCAGTGGGTGACATTCGAAAAATGGACCTGATTCTGCAATTCCCGCAGTGGCCGCGCTCATGGCAGCAGAATGACTGGATTATGAGTCGCGATCAAGGTGGCTTTATTTTAGAGGTGGGCATTCACTGGATTCATATGATCCAGACGGTATTCGGACGGCTGAGCCTGCTGAACGCTCAAGTAACTTATCCGGACGATAAGCCGGATTCATGCGAACAGGAAGTACAAGCTGTGCTTGAAGTACAGGATGGAACCCGCGTTCATGTACAGGGAATCTCTCATTTTGCCGGTGAGGAGCGCGTATCCATGGTTGTGTATGGAACCGAAGGCACCATTGCACTGGAAAACTGGGAGGAACTGTTGAGCGGACCCATCGGACAACCGCTGTCTCCAGTGGAAGTACTGGACTCATCCAGCGAGCTGCCTGTTCTCAAACATGTGATTGCACGGATTCAAGGTAAGCCTGGCAGAATATATACATTCCATGACGGGTATGAGGCACAACAAGTACTCGAAGCACTTCGGGGCAGCCACTAGACGAATCTCACTCAGAAAGGAAGTTTAAATATGACGACAAATAACGGTTTACGTAAACCGGAAGCGATGATTTTTGACATGGATGGTACGCTGTTCCAGACAGAAACCCTGCTTCTGCCTGCCTATCAGCAGCTGTTTGATACACTGCGTGCCGAGGGACATTTTGAAGGAGAAACGCCGCCGGAAGAGCGGATGCTGGGAAGTCTGGGTATGCTGCTTGAGGATATCTGGAAAGTGGTTATGCCTGAGGCATCCGAAGCGGCTCACCGTCGGGCAGACGAACTGCTGCTCCAACTGGAGATTGAAGGACTTGATGGAGGCGACTCCAAACTGTATCCTGGCGTGAAGGAAACGCTGACAGCGCTGAAAGCCCAAGGTATCCGCCTGTTTGTTGCCAGCAACGGTCTTGAGGATTATGTCAAAGGCGTAGCATTCGCACATGAAATCATGCCGCTGTTTGAAGGAGTGTATAGTGCGGGTCAGTACAAGACACCTTCCAAAATTGATTTGGTACAGATTCTGCTGCAGAAACACCGGATTCAGGATGCCTGGATGGTAGGCGATCGTTCGTCCGACGTCGAAGCAGGTAAAATGAACAACCAGACCGTTATCGGTTGTGCTTATGCAGGATTTGGCCGTGATGAAGAACTTGCCGGATCCGATGCGCTGATCTCGGATTTCACCGACCTGCTCCGCCTGTATGAAGAAGCAGAATAAGTTGTTAACTCGGCTTAAACCTGGATATAGTATCCCTTTATCATAAACCTGCATGGGTGTTTTTCGCACCTGTGCGGTTTTTTTTGCTCTGCTCACGCAGTCACATCCTCCCCTTTAGAAAGTTGATTTCCCTATCCCGCATGTGATGTAAATCCCTCTATACTTTCATTCAAAAGCTATAGGGGGTCTGATTCTGATGAAACCATCCAAACTGAACGCCTACATCTTCATCATCCCGAGTCTCTTTCTCACACTGGTATTCGGAATCTATCCGTTGTTATGGGCGCTGCGCTACATGTTCTATGATTATCAAGGCATCGGCAAACCGGTATTTATTGGGCTTGATAACTTTGGACGGGTAATCCGTGACGGACAATTTTGGGATTCTGTCAAAAATACTGGTGTATACGCACTGGGTAAACTCGTCATCACGATTCCGCTGTCCCTGATTCTGGCCATTATTCTGAATCGCAAATGGCGTGGACGCTCCTTGTTCAGAGCTGTTTTTTATCTTCCAACGATTTTTAGTGCATCTGTTATGGCGATTGTCTTTTTCATCATTTTCAATTCATATAACGGTATCCTGAACCAGCTGCTGCTCAAGTATCACATCATTTCCGCGCCGATTGGCTGGCTTGATGCGAATCACGCGATGCTCACAACGATCATTATTGCCATCTGGGGTGCTGTGGGGAACTATATGTTGTTGTTCATTGCGGGTCTGCAGAGCATTCCGGAGGAACTGTACGAGGCAGCATCGCTGGATGGAGCGAGCGAGTTCCAGAAACTGCGTAATGTAACGATTCCGCTGCTCGGACCGGTGATGCAGATGATTATTATGCTCGCCATCACCACGGCACTTAAAGGATATGAGAGCATTATGGTATTGACTGAGGGCGGACCTTATGGCAAAACAGAGGTCATGTATTTGTATCTGTTCAAACTGCTGTTCCCTGTTTCAGCCGATACACAGTCTCTGCAGCAGCTCGGCTACGGAAGTGCAGTCGGCTTCACGACAGCTCTCATTGTAGGGGCAGTGACGCTCATTTACTTCCAGATTTCCAAAAAGCTTAATGATGTTTACTAATACTAATTACGAACAGGAGGAAACCAAGATGACTCAAACTGTGCTTGCACCTGCAGTTTCGAAATTGAATTCATTCCGCTGGGCTCGCTGGACTAAGCGTACCATTCTCTTTATATTTCTCCTGATCATTGCTCTCTTGTCTCTGTTCCCGATTATTTTGGTGCTGTTAGGATCGTTCAAAACGAACCAGGAACTTACCGGAGGAGCAACGATCTGGCCGAAAATATGGCAATTCACGAACTACGCTCAGGCGTGGAAAACTGCGAATTTTTCCGGTTTTACGATGAACAGCATCTTTGTGAGTATCGCAGCAACGATCGGTACACTGCTCGTATCCTCCATGGCAGCCTATGCAGTGGATCGGGTGAATTTTAAAGGCAAAAAAGCTTATACCCTTCTCATGGCATCCACGCTGTTTATTTCAATTGGTGCCGTTGTACTCCGACCTCAATTTGATCTTATGGTCAAGCTGGGTCTGAATAATTCACTGTGGGGTGTCATTATTATATTAATTAGTGCCCATGCAGCCACCTATTTTATTCTGGTTGGTTTCTTCAAGAGCATCCCCCGGGAACTGGATGAGGCTGCGATGATTGACGGCTGTAATTTCTTCACGACCTACTGGCGTATTATTCTGCCGCTGCTGCGTCCGGGCCTGGCTGTTGCCGGATTGGGTGTGTTCCAGAACTCATGGAATGAGTATATTCTTCCTTTTGTATTCACGATGAGCAATCCCAAACTGCAGACACTGCCGGTTGGTCTGGCCAACCTGCGCTACGGCATCGGAGCTGCAGACCGAGGTGCAGTTAATGATGGCTGGAGCTTGTTTGTCCATTTTGCCGCTGTTAGTCGTCTATATCTTTGCGAATAAATCATTTATGCAGGTGACGCTGGGGGCTGTCAAAGGCTAGGGCGGTAAAGCTAGGAAGAGATTTCGGGGAACGGTATTCCGTGCAGATTCCGCTGTGCTATACTCTTTTTAATTACAGCGGACAGGGCCAGCCCTTGTTCAAGGAGCGACCGCCTATGATGTCATATTTCTACAAAATGTCTCTGAAAAAACGGATACAGCTTATCTATATTTTTCTCGTTGTTTTGTGTATCAGTGTGACGGGCATCTGCTCTTATCTATTTGCTGCAAGGAGCATAGAACGGAATGCTCTTGAATTAAAACAAAGCATTCTGAACAAGTCTGTTCAGGTCATGGATGAACATCTGCGTCACATCGTCGTTTCGTCCTATTCGTTCATGCTGAGTGACACATTCACACAGGTGATGCAGGATGTGCGTAATCACAATGATAAACGTTATTATCAAAATTTATCTCTGCTTCAAACCGCGTTTGCTCAGTTGAAACTGGTAGAGCCGCTAATTGATACGGCCTATTTGAAGACACCCATTGGCAGCTTTTTCTCGACGAAAGATTTTCCGAATCAAAGCAGCGCATTTGACAAGGAGTATGGAGAGGTTGTAAAGCAGCCTGGCTGGAACACGATGTGGTTTGGTTCACATTCCAGCGCGTTGTTCCAGTCCCGCGGCAATGTGTTATCCCTGCTGCTTAAACCCATCGTCATTGATAATCATACTTTTTCGGAAGTGTATATGGTTGTCAATATGAAGGAAGCCGCGATGAGGGACATTCTGAATCAGGATTTGATGAACAGCCAGATACAGTTGTTTTTGCTCCATAAAAACGGAGGTGAAGTCATTCGTCCAGGATCGTGGACATTTGGTCTTGTAACGGAGTCTGGCTTTGCACAGCGCTTGAATCGTGGTGCGGGTGATTTCACCTATGCCAATGAACATGGAGAAGACATGCTGGTGAACTACTCGGCTCTAACTATGAATGAGGACTGGGTTATGGTCAGCGTTCAGTCCAAGTCCGATTTATTATCTCCACTGAAGAAGATCCGCTGGCTGGTCATCCTGATTATGATGTTCTGTATTTTACTTGCGCTCGGGTTGTCCGACCTGCTGTCTTCTGCGCTTCTGAAACCGCTGAACAAGCTGCGCCGTCTTATGGTTGAGGTGGAGTACAATGACCTGGACGTGCGGTTTCGCAGCAAATATGACGATGAAGTGAGTGCCGTGGGCCATCGGTTTAACCGGATGTTGGACCAGATTCAGATTTTGTTTGAAGAAATACGTGACACGGAACAGGACAAGCGGCGGCTGGAAGTTAAGGCGCTTCAAGCTCAGGTAGATCCCCATTTTCTGTATAACACATTAAATACGATGTTCTGGAAGAGCGAGAGTGGAGAGAAGAAGGATGTCAGCGCCATGATTGTCTCTCTGTCCCTTCTCTTCAGACTTGGTTTGAATGATGGGAAAGACATCACGACCGTGGAGCAGGAGATCAAACATGTCGAGCAATATATGCAGCTGCAGCAGCAGTGCTACGAGGACTTGTTTGAATACCGGATTGAGGCAGAGGCGTCCTGCAAGGGGATCGAAATTTTAAAAATTTTGCTCCAGCCTCTGGTGGAAAATTCGATCCTGCATGGTTTTAATGATAAGGAAGATCTCGGGCTTATTCTTATTCGAATGGATCGCCATGAAGATACACTTCGTTTGGAGGTCACGGACAATGGGTGCGGTATGGATGCAGCGAAAATGAATGCAGAAGAAGCAGCAGAGGGTCATCGGAAAGGATATGCCATATCCAATCTGGTTGACCGATTACATCTGCAGTACGGTGAACAAGCTTCGCTTGTGTTTCATAGTGAAATAAACGTGGGGACTACAGTGGTTATCACCATTCCGATCAGCTAGGAGGGGACGTACGTATGAAGCAACTGACGATGTGTGTGATGGATGATATTCAGGCTGTGGTCAAGGGCATCGTTTCCACCATCCCCTGGGAGGAGCATGAGGTTCAAATCGTTGGCACAGCGAACAATGGAGAGCAAGGCTGGTCACTTCTGGTTGAACAGCATCCAGACATTGTCATTACGGATATCAAAATGCCTCGGCTCAGCGGACTTGAACTCATGAAACGGGCAATGGATGTTGGACTGCGATCCAAGTTTATTTTTATTAGCGGCTACTCTGATTTTCAATATGCTCAGGAAGCGATCAAACTCGGAGCCTTCGATTATCTGCTCAAACCGTTTACCCCTGAAGAAATCTTGGGTGCTGTAACGAAAGTGAGACAAGTTATTGAGAATGAACAGGCGAAGTCGCAGCAGCTTCAAAAGCTGAAACAGAAAGCGGTTAGCAGCAGCGAGTATGAACGTCACAGTTATCTCCTAGGTTTGCTTCGGCATGAGATTGGTGGGTTTCTGAATGAAGGCCGGTGGGATGAGCTTGACGTTGAGCTGGATTCTTCCAACCTCAATGTCATGGTCATTGAGGTTGATGGCTATACACGTTACGGATCGACGATGCATCTGGATGCAGAGATCGTTCCATTTGCGGTTCAGAATATTGTCAGTGAAACATTGAACCGGTATACGAGAAGCGTAGTACTGCGTGAAAATCGTTACCGGCTGGCAGCTATATTTAATATATCCGACCAGATTGAGGTATTCGAGCTTATGGAGCAATGCCGTCACAATGTGAAGCAGTACAGCAAAAAGACCATATCTATTGGAGTCGGCACGATCGCCCGCAGACCCCAAGAAATCTGGATATCCTATGCCAATGCGGATAAAGCGATATCCTATCGTTTTTACAGTGAAGGGAACTGCATTTTTCAGTATGCAGAGCTGGAAAATCAGGATACGGTGGTTCCCGTCTATCCATTGGAAAAGGAAAAGGAGCTATTTTACGCATTGAAATGTGGGAATGAAAGTTCTTGTCACCGAATTATCGATGATATTTTGAAAGTCTGGCAGAACGCCAAAGGTTTACCCGAGCCGCTGACGATGATCCGTCTGTTGTCAGGACTTGCATTTGCGATCTACCGTGCGTTCTGTGATGAAATCACGGAAGAAGAACGGCTTCGTCTGGAAGCAGATCTGACCGTGCTGGAAGCGATGCGGTCGTTGACGTTTGACGGCTGGGGAGATTACATCAAGCATTTCAGCAGTATGGGCTGTGAGATTATGGATAAGAAAAGGCTTACTGATGTCAAACAGGCCATCAGCAAATCGCAAGAGTTTATCAGTATGAATCTGTCCGAAAATCTCACATTGCAGACTTGTGCCCAGTCGGTTCACTTAAGTCCAAGTTACTTTGCGAATGCGTTCAAGAAGGAGACGGGTATGACGCTTATTCAATATATTACAAAGTTAAGAATGGAAAAGGCCAAGGAGCTGCTGGTTGCGGGAGTGCAGGTACAGGAAATATGCCAGATGCTGGGTTATGAGGACAGGCCCTATTTCAGCGGTCTTTTCAAGAAATACTGCGGTATGACCCCGACACACTTCCGGCAGATGTACGAGAACGGATAAGACAGAGATCGTCATTTTTCCCACCTTGCATAGTCAGAATGTCCCTCACTTTGATAGAAGTGGAACGTTTATCATTACGTTAACGGGGAACCAAACAGGTTGTCCAGACAAGCATAAGGGGGCATTTCAATGGTTAAGAAGTGGATGATGACTGCACTAAGTGCTGTGCTTGCATTAACGGTAGCCGGTTGTTCGACAGACAGTGGAACGACAACGGGCAGCGGGGCTGCAGCTGGCGGCGGAAAACAGAGTAACGGCAAAACGAAAGTGGTCTATTGGACTCCGGATCGGCACGATGCTGATTTTATGAAATCCAAGATTGAGCAGTTCAACCAGACTAACAAAGATAACATTGAAGTGGAAATGACCGTCATGGGTGACAATTATCCGCAGGCCGTTGATATCGCTTTTGCGAGTAAACAAGCTCCTGATGTGTTTCAGATCGACGATTTCCAAACGTACTATCAAAAGGGGTATCTAGCTCCAATCGACGGGTATATGAGTGATGCCATGAAGGAAACATTCAAGGACAGCCTGATCGAAAATAAAAATACAATTGATGGAAAAGTCTATACCCTTCCGAACACAGGCCAGATCTGGAGACTGGTGTACAATAAAGATATTTTCCAAAAAGCAGGCATTGCTTCACCGCCTAAAACCATTGCCGAAATGGTAGCAGACGCGAAGAAAATTACCGAAGTAGGTAAAAGTGAAGGCATCTATGGCTTTGCCAGCCCATTCAAAAGTGGCAGCGGTTTCTGGAGAGCGGCAAACACGATTGCTGGTGCAAGTACGAACGAAGGTATCGACGGTTTTAACTACAAGACAGGTCAATTTGACTTCAACATGTACAAGTCGATTGCCGAGGCCCTTCGTCAGATGAATCAAGATGGCAGTATGCTTCCGGGTGTGGAGAGCCTGGATATCGATCCATTGAGAGCGCAGTTTGCCCAAGGCAAAATCGGGATGTACATCAATCACTCCGGTGAGCCAGGTGTTTACAAAGATCAATTCCCAACCAAAGAAAACTGGGGTGCAGCTCCTGTGCCAACAGAGGATGGTACGATTAAAGGGGCTTCGCAAGTTATTGGTGGTTCCTATATCGGCATCAATGCAGACTCAAAGAACAAGGAAGCAGCATGGAAATTCATGGAGTATGTATACAGTACCGATCTGCAGGGTGAGTATTACGAAAAAGGGTACGGTATCTCCCTGATTCCTGCGGTACTCAGTTCTGATAAGAAACCGAGCATTCCAGGCATTGAAGGTTTCCTGCCGAAAAAAGTTGACGCGATCTTCCCTGCCAATCCAAGTGTCATTACAGAGAGCTCGCTTGAAGGCATGAAATGGGCTGAGGCCTTCTCCGCTTATGTATTCACTGGCGGTGATCTGGATGGCGTAATCAAGGATCTGAACACACGTTATAATGCAGCACTTGAGAAAAGCAAAGCAGCAGGTCTGACTAAAATTGCGGCCGATCCTTCGTTTGATTCATCGGAGCTTCAAGGTAAACTGTCCAAAGAAGAGTAAAACCTTACAGGGAGGCCGTTGTTTAAATACTGCGGCCGTTTATATTTAATGAGAGAGCCGTGCATATTTGTTGAAAGATCAGTTTAGTGTGAGAGGGGAAAATCAAATGATCATTAACCAGCAATCCGTAGAAGCGCATGTTATTAATGAGACAAGTTCGCGTAAAATTTTGGGTATGGGCGGCACACTGATGATGGTCGAGGTGACGTTCAGCAAAGGTGGAGTTGGCGAAGTCCACTCCCATGATGCGCACGAGCAGGTCAGTTATATTGTGAAGGGAAGCTTTGAGGTTCAGGTAGGTGATGAAACACGTATTCTAAAAGCGGGGGACAGCTTCTATGCTGGCTTAAATGTGCCGCATGGGGTAAAGGCGCTGGAAGATGCAGTCATACTGGATGTGTTCACGCCATTCCGTCAGGATTTTCTTGAGGAAGAGCAATGAGCGATTTTTACCTTTCTGCGGATGAACTGGAACAGGCGGCTCGATATTACCGGGAACACTTTCCGGATGAAGCCCGGAATTCAGTGACGATTGCCAACCGGGCTGTTCTGAATGAATTTATGGTGCCATATACGAATGATCTGACCAACTGGATTCCACTCGGGACGCCAGTGGACTGGCTTCATAATCCGACCAATGATCTGGAGTTCACTTGGGGGATTAACAGGCACTGGCATATGCTGGATTTGGGCAAAGCTTACTTAATGAAAGGCAATCCGTTATATGTGACTGCATTTATAGATCATTTCCGTACCTGGAGAGAACAAAATCCAGTGCCAGCTGGCCTTCCGTATAATGAGGCCGTTTATTTTCAGAAACCGGGTCCTTGGCGTTTGCTTGAAACAGGTCTGCGTGTGCAGTCTTGGATTACCGCGTACAAATATATGGAATCAAGCCCGCAGCTGGACGAAGCATTTCGAACCGAATTTCTGCAAGGGCTTGAGGAGCATGCAGAGTTCCTGACGCATTATCTCGGCAGCACAGAGATTAATCACGCTATTATGCATATGCAGGGGTTGTTTATGATTGCTGCTTTCTATAAGGAGCATCCGCGCAGTCCATATTGGCGTCAAGTGGCTGCGGAGCGGCTGGAGCTGTGTCTGCTGCATCAATTGAACGAAGAGGGCATTCAGGTAGAGTTAAATACGCATTATCATAATGCCAGCATTGAGATGTTTGGTACACCGTATCTGCTGGCGGGAATTTCGGGACACCCGTTTTCAGCATGGTATGGAGAATGTCTGCGCAGGATGGCTTCATTCACTGAAGCTATGATCAGACCGGATCATCAATCGACGGGCATTGGAGATTCAGACTGGCTTAGTGACGGGCGTCAGCGGTTGACGCTGCTGGGGGCAATTCTGGGAGACGAGGATCTCATGGCCCGCGGTACCGACAGTTCCGAGTGCCTCTGGTTAGTGGGTGTGGCAAAATATGAGCGGTGCGTTCGGCTGCAGTCTGGAACTTCACGTTCATTGACAAGCCGGACTTTTCCACAGACCGGATATTATGTGATGAGGGATGAGCGTCAATACCTGTTCTTTGATGCAGCATCCATGGGCGGTGCTCATGGTCATGCTGATGCCTTAAACATCGAATGGATGTGGAATAACCGATTGTTCTTCACGGATACCGGACGTTATACGTATGAAGAAGGGCAGTGGCGCCATTATTTCAAAAGCACAAGGGCACATAATACAGTTACTGTAGACGGGACAGATCAGACACCCTATTTGTCTACTCAACAATGGGGTAAACCTGAGGCAGAAGCGACAACACATCGCTATGAAAGTCACGCAAACTATCACTTTATGGATGCTTCCCAAGATGGATATACGCACCTGCCTGATCCGGTCAGCCATCGCCGCTGGGTGCTTGCAGGCAAAAGTGTACCTTTATTTCTGATCGTGGACTGGCTGGAAGCCGAGAAGTTCCATACACTGGAGCAGCGGTTTCATCTGCATCCGGAAGCAAGGCTTGTACTGAACAAAGACGATTACGCCAAACAGCGGGCAGGCATCCGATTTGACCAGTCCTCCGTCAAGCTGTGCATTCGATTTCTGATGGCAGGAGATGGCAGTGAATCGTTCGAGGTGACAGAACAGTCGGGCTGGGTATCTGAAGTGTACGGCGCAAAGTCTGAAACGGCTGTCATTCAGGGCAAAGCCGAATTCTCAGGCAAAGTGGGAGTTGCGGCAGTATGCCTGCCGGCTGACGAATCAGAAGAGACTGTGAACGTGACAAAATATATGCTGGAGCCAGATCATATGAGGTTTACGCTGTCGTATGTGTACCAAGGTAGGGAAGCCCGGATCGTGATGGATGAGCACACGGTAACCTGGACTTAGCGCTCCAAAGGACGTGAACCGATGAAAACAGGATGGGTCTTGAATTGATGAAAACAGGGGATGGGTCTTGAATTGATGAAAACAGGATAGAAGGTTCAGATACTCAACCTTCTATCCTGTTTTTTTGGCCTGTATGTCCCAACCCGTCTGAACAGCTGACTTATTTGATTCTCCGTTTTCGCTTCACCCGCGCTGGTTTAGAAGCAGCGGGCCTGGGAGAAACAGGTTTTTTGACTGTTTCGGCAGGTCGGTTGCGGTACACCCACAAGGCATATTCCAGCGGTTGTGTGATCGCTTTATAATAGATGCTTCGTTCACCAATTCGGGCAAAGACCTCGCGAGCCGGTTTGGGGTTGACCTCCAGCAGATAGATATGTCCGCTCTTGTCAATCGCCAGATCCAGCGCAAGCTCGCACAGATCCCCATACGTATCCTCCAGAAATGCAGCCACATCAATCCCGAATTTCTCGGCAGCTGCAGTCACTTCTTGCCGAAGCTCCTCTTCAGGAATCCACTGCTTCATTAATCGCTGCATGGCAACCGCCTGACCGCCGCCATGGAGGTTCGAGGTTACACTTTTCTCTGCGCCCATGCGCCCTGCACAGCCTGTAAGTTCCCACTCGCCTTCTCCATTTTTCTGCACCAGCATGCGGTAGTCATGGACTCTTCCGTTCGGGAGCTGGAGCTGGATTCCTTTTTGCACGAGATATTTGTCTTTCATGTTCCAATGCTCAAGCAGTGGACCAAGCCTGGACAGATGGACCCTGCGCGGTGTAATTATGCGCCTTTTCTGATCCCGTCCCTGTACAAGCACCGTACTGGGTTCCTTGCTGCTGCGCTCTACGCGCAGAATGCCTCGCCCGCCCGTACCGTTGATCGGTTTTAGATAGATCAGTGAAGAAGTCTTGAGCATACGGTTTACATCGGACATGTCCTGAAACAATATCGTTTCCGGCAGATGCTGCCGGAAGACGGCTTTCTCGGAAAGGGTCTGATGAATGGTCCACTTATTGCGCAGCGGGCGGTTCAGGAAGAGCAGATGTCCATATTTTTGACGAAATACCAGCAGCTGCTGGAAACGATGGTTGCGCTGAATGCGGCATCGGTCAAAGATCAGATCCGGGAATGCGCGCCATTCCCTGGACCAGCCCTTTTTTTCGTCGTATACCATCGCTTCAATTCGTTTGCCGCTGGAATGCACATCAGCAGGTGTAAACACATAAATATCGAGTCCCCGTTTGCGCCCTTCGAGAATCATTCGGCGATAGATGCTTCGTTCTTCCAGAGCGCGGTGTTCATTCAGATACAACGTCATAATGCCCAGAACAGGTGAGGACACAAACAATCACCTTCTTTATATACAGTATTCCTGTCCGTCATTGCACAGACTGACGGGCAAGATAAGCGCTGTACTGGAAAATGCGTTCCAGTGAACGCCGTCTGATCTGTGGTTCATCGAATTTCATCGGTTTGGCATTGGCTTCAAAGAACCAGATCTCGCCCAGGTCATCGACGCCCAGATCCATGGACATTTCACCAAGTGTATGTCCTGATCCGCGTTCAACCTGTCTTGCGATCATTAATGAGGTGGACTTGACCCGCTTCATTAAAGCCGCTGTCATCTCCTCTCCGAACAACTCTGTGAGCAGTTCCTCCGGATCTTCGACACTTCCGCCGCGAGGCACGTGAGTTGTAATGCTGCGGGAGCCTGCGAGCCTTGCTCCGATTCCGGTAACGCTCCACTGTCCCTTGCCATTTTTCTGCACAAGTACACGAAGATCAAAAGGGCGCTTGTGCGAGGAAGCCAGCTCAATTCCCTGCTGCATGATATAAGGCGTATGTCCGGTTTCTTTGCGAATTCGTGCCCATAACTTGCTTAACGTGGCCGCCTTGTAGGTCATACTTCTCCGGGTATTCTGTATTTTAAGTCGGTAAGGCAGCTTTTCTTTTTCCTGGAATTTGAGCATCATGATGCCTTTGCCTGCTTTGCCGCTCTCGGGTTTGAGATACAGATACGGATAGGCGCGCAGCACGGTACCGAGTGAAGAAGCGCTGCGCATCCGCCGGGTATGCGGAATCAGCTGCTGGGTGGACTTGGATTTTTTCAGCCACTCGAACAGGTTCCATTTGTTGAAAAAAAACGGATTATACAGCTCGATACCGGACTGTCGGCACTCTTCAATTTTTCGCTGTACTGAAGGCTTGCGTTCGTCTTCCCGGTTAGGGATACGATTATACAAAACATGAGGGAGGGGAAACGGCTGTGAAGTCCATTTGCCGCTCCCTTTGTTGTACGTATATCCTTTCACGGTAGGTCCGGTCACATCAAGATCCCGAACGGTCACGATATAAACGACATATCCCATGCTTTCACCTGTTTGCAGAATATCCTGAAAGTTTTGATGATTTCCTCTGAACATGCGCCGTTGATCATGCATGGTGAGCACGGCAATCACAGGTTTGAAATCATCATGGAGGCTCATCAAATGTCTTCCTTCTTCCGGAATTTGCTCAAATACAGGCAGTGCTCCAAAATGTGCTCCACCGAAGATTTTCCCTCCAGCCGGAGTGAAGGGTGACGGAAGATGGAGCGCCCGGGTTTGGCGTTCGCTTCGAACATCCATACATGTTCCTCCTGATCAATGCCCAGATCAAAGCCAATCTCACCAATCAGATGCTGGTGCTGGGATTCAATCGCCTGGGCCAGTGTAATAGCGACGGATTTGGCCTGCTGCAGAACCTCGCCCGCACGGTCCCCGAAGTTGCGGCTGAGCGCCTGTTCAGGCGTCATCAGAGAGCCGCCGTTTTTGATGTGTGTGGTGACACTTCCTCGTCCTGCTTTCTTGGCGCCGATGCCGACTACAACCCACTGATTGTTTCCGTTTTTATGCATATGGAAACGAAAATCAATAGGGCACTCGTCAATCTCGATCAGCCGTATTCCCTGCTGCACGACATAACCGCGCAGCTGTTTGCCATGTCTGCCTTGAAGCATGCGCATCAGACTGTTAAACGAGCCAAAGCGCAGCAGGGCATTGCCGCCTTTCTTGCGATAACGTGCAAAATATCCACGTTTGGGCGAATAGGTTAAACGATAGATTCCGTTTCCGAGACTGCCTGCGGTTGGTTTATAATAAACGAACTGATGCCGCTCCAGCATCTCCTTCATCTGTTCGACCGTTGGGTTGGTGATGGATTCCGGGATATAACGCCCTGCGGTCGGTTCGTTCTCCAGCAGTTTGTAAATATCCGATTTATTGAAGAAACTCCAGTTGAAAAAAGGGATTTTGCGGCGGATAAACCGTTCCCGCAGCTGATTGATCGCTGGTGAAAAATCGGAGCGGCGGCTCGGTAAACGATTGTAGACAACATCTGGCAGGGGTACGGTTCTGCGGAAAAAAGTGCCGCTCTCATTGAGAAAGTAACCGGAGACCGTCTCGTTCTGCCAGTTGATATCTCTCGGGGTGAAAGCATAGATATACGATTTGCGGCTTCCTTCACGAAGCAGCTGCTTGATAAAACCTGTTCGCGAACCAAACGGATTAGAGCTTGAAGAAGAACCGTCCGACAGCACCCCGATGAGTGGGCCAAGCTGCACTTCATCATTCTGGAGGTTGCGAAGATAGATGCTTCCGCGTTTGGGAACGTTCATCAAGTTACGGATGCCTGATGCCAGATACAGATGCTTACCGGCTTTGCGAATGGGCTTGATCGTGGCGGGCACGCGATCACGTCCAAAACGCAGGTGTATCGTCTTTTTGCCGGACAGATTGAGGCTTTTCATTAAAGCATTGGATACGTACACCACTTTTTCGGGTTTTTGGGTGAAATGCAGATTACAAAAGGTCAAACTCATGATTTATCCTCCTATCCTGAAAAACATCCTTGTGCTCCATGGCAAGCGGGCATTACAAACCTCAGCCGCCTGGAATCGGGATACGTTTCAGGCCAGCTTTGCTGGATGAATTCGGCATTTTCATTGGACGCGAAACGTCCGCGAGAACATACTGCTGCAGCAGATAACGGGCATAAGCAAGCGGTTGTGTATATGTCAGGGCATGCATGTGTTCATCTTGTGCTTCTGCAAATGAGGTGCGGCCTGGTTTTGAGTTTACTTCAATCAGCCACAGCTGTCCGTCTGCATCGGCTCCAAAATCAAGTCCGAGTTCCGCAAGTCTGCCGAAGCGGCTCTCCAGCAGCGGAGGGATGAGAGCGGCGTAATGTCTGATCTGCAGCAGCAGCGATGCAGTCCGGACCTTTCCGTACCGTTCGATAAGATATGCTTCTGCGGGATAGGCGTTACCGCCACCATGAAGATTGGAGGTGAGAGAGCCTTCAGCACCTTCCCGAACCATGCATCCCGTCAGTGCCCAGCGGCCCTGCCCATTTTTTTGAACCAGCGCCCGTATATCAAAAGCCCTTCCTTGATGGCTAAGCTCCAGATAAGGCTGCACAATCATCTTTTGTACAGCCTGATGTGATTCCAGCCAGGAAGATACGTCTTCCGCTTGATGAAATGTGATGCAAAAGTTTTCGTTGCTCGCAGTACGACCTTCCACAATCCAGGCAGATGGCGTTTCTCCCCTAGATAGGCGAAAGGTATTCCTGCCATGAGTTCCTGAAGCAGGTTTGAAAAACAAACCTTTGGGCCAGCGTGCAAGCCATATTTTCCAGGGAACAGGCCGCCTGGCCCTGGAAGTTGGAGCAAGCAGTCCTCGAAGCGTGGTTGACCTGGATAGAACGCGATGAACTTCCCATTTGCCGGGAAGAGCCGATGACCAGGATCGCTGATAAAGGCCGGAGCCAAGAGGTAAATACATCTCTAACTGCTGCCTTGCACCTCTGGAGAGAGGACGCAGGCAGCGATTCATCACCAGATCGAGGGAAGGAATACGAATGTTCTTCCACTGCTTCTGGTGATATACGTATCCTCTGCGAATGCTGCTTACGGCGAGGTCGGCCGGAATCGGAATAACGACAACTCGTATCCCGTATCGTGGGCTTTCCACACAGAGCTGACGGCAGAATCGTTCATCCGTGAAGAGAGGTGAGCCTTCCGCTTCGCGTACCAGAACCGCCATCGTGTCCTTCTTTGGTGATGATGTGTACATCAAGCTGCACCTCCGTTAGGGAATGAATGTTTAGAAACCGGCCAGATAGGTGGAGTATTCAAGCATAGCTTTGACCGAAGGGCGAATTTTGCTCTCGCTCAGCGGTGTATTATCATTTTTGGATGGTTTGGAATTCACCTCAAGCAGCCATACACGGCCACTTGTATCCAGGGCCAGATCAATACCGAGTTCACCAAAGTGGGCAGGGATGGCACTCTCAATGCCTTTGGCGATTTCCAGCGCAGCCGTATGAAGTCCTGCATATGCCGAAGCTTTGGCGGAACTGGACAGCTGTGTTTTGGCTACGGCATCTTTAACAGTGCTGAGGCTTCCGCCTCGCGCCAGATTGGAGACATAGTGACTGCCTCCGGCAATCCGGGCAACGATAGAGGTTACGCTCCATTTACCTGTCTTGTTTTTCTGCACGAGCGCACGGAAATCAACGGGTCTGCCGCTGTGATCAATCAGGGTCAGTCCTTGCTGGATCTGATAACGCGTTGTTTTCATTTTTCCAGACATGCTGGCATACAGTTTATCCAGAGAAGCATACGATTGTCTGCGGGTACCTCCGACACTTGTCGCCAGAGTCAGATATCCTCCTTCTGGCTGACGGGAGACCCGGATAATGCCTTTACCCAGTGAGCCGCGCACCGGCTTCAGAAAAATAACCGGATAACGCTGGCACATCGTCTTAAGGGTCGCTGATGATTTGAGCAGATGAGACTCGGGCAGCACCCGTTTGAGTGTCGGGATGGACTTGAGTGCGTCAAACACCTCGTTTTTGTCCAGAAACTTTTCATTGAAGGTGTGTGTGCCGTAAAGCGATTTTACTTCTTTCATAAAATGCTGTACGCTAGGTTTGTTCTCGAGTTTACGGGACGTCAGCCGATTATTGACCACATCTGCTACAGGCAGAACGGTCTTTTTCCAGCCGTCATCATACACCCAGCCTTTCATATAGCCGGTTACTGCTCCGATGTCCTCCGGTGTGAAAAAGGATACATAGGCGCCCTGCTTCCTGCAGGCGTGCACTAATTCCTGGCAGAACATCGTAATCGAGCCAAAGGGCCGATCGGGCTGTTCGGGGTAATCCCGGCTTACCATAACGCTGATGTAAGGTCCCAGGCGAAGCGTATGGCTGGAAGCACGGTAAGATACCCTCAGGACCGAACGAGGGACAAGGCCGGTTTTGCTGGCTACCGTCTGATTGAGTCGTAATCCGTCATACCGGGGAACCGGAATAACAGTAACTTCGCGGCGGTAAGAACCGAATTGCAGCTGAAGAGGTCTTCCCGAAGGAATCTTTAGAGCCTTGAGGACCCCTTCGCCCAGCATGATGACGTCGTCCTGCAGGATGCCCGAGCCGGTAACCTGTATCGTTACTTTTTTAGTGGACATCACGGATCTCCTTCCGGGCGGCAGCTTGATGTCTGATCTTGAAGTTGAACGGCATCTGAACATGGCATGTGCTTCATCATATGAGGACATATACCCCTTGGTGATTGACCCAACCGGAATTAAATGTGTTTGATTCAGGGCGTTTTTGGGCGGCCTGATCCAGAACCTTTTGTTTGAGAACATACACTGCGTGTTCCGGCACGGAAGAACAACAATTAGAGGAGGAATTATAGTGAATATTTATGACAAAGCCAATGATCTGGCAAAAGCACTGAGAGAAAGCGGAGAGGTGGAAGAGATTACCTCTGCGATGAAATTGATTGAGGCTGATCCGGAGGCCAAAGCGATGCT
Organism: Paenibacillus sp. AN1007; assembly: GCF_040702995.1. NCBI lineage: Bacteria > Bacillati > Bacillota > Bacilli > Caryophanales > Paenibacillaceae > Paenibacillus > Paenibacillus sp. AN1007. The sequence goes on along the minus strand of NZ_CP159992.1, from coordinate 3,763,914 downwards.
GGATAACTTCCGCAACCAGCAGATGGAACTGCAGCAGCGCATGATGAGCGGAGATATGCCGGCACCGGACGAGATGGAAAAAATGGAGAAGCTCTTCGAGGTATTGAGTCTGAACCTGAACATCCGCCGCCTGTTTGATGCAGAGCGCCGCCTTAGTGTAATTATCGAGGATGTAAACAAAATTATCGCTGACAGCCTGGCTCATTTGTACGGCGGAGCTGAAGCCTAAGGGATTAGCTCGATAAGCACTAATCTGTCCGGTTTTTTTCTCTGATCCTCTCATATTCCCTCTGAATCGTTCATAGACTAGCTATATATGGAACGAAGGAGCTGTGAATAGTGAAGAGGTTGAAAAAAACAAAACATGTGATCTATCTGCTGATTGCACTGTCAATGTTGGTGATTGCACTTCCACGCATATCCTTTGCGGGCGGAATGGACTGGGTTAATATTTTTGGCATCGTATGGGTGCTGTTTTCCCTGTTAATCGTAGGTGCTCATCTGCATTTCATTCTTGGTGTGGATGAAGAGAAGAAACGTGCGCTGGAAGCTGTGCGCCGGGCGAAGCTGCGGCAGTGGGAGATGAAACTGCTGGACAAGCAGGAACGGAATGAGTCCAGCGTAATATGAGTCATGGACTGCACCGGAATAAGACCGAAATCCTGGATCAATAAGGATTTCGGTCTTTATTTGTAAGCAGGCGCATTGTGTTTTCTGAAGATTCAGGTCTGGGGCAGGGATGGGGTTAATTTCCTATAATCGTGTTATAATAGATACAGTATAGTACAGATGCAACCTTGGGGGTGGTACAGATGGACGGACAGGAAGAAAACGTCACGAAGCATGAACAGCTTCTCCAGCATATTGAACAGTTGAAGGTAGGCAGCAAAATTTCGGTGCGCGGACTCGCGCGTGAATTGGGCGTAAGTGAAGGAACTGCTTATCGCGCGGTCAAAGAGGCGGAGAATTTCGGACTGGTTGTAACCAAAGAGAGAATTGGAACCGTGCGAATTGAAAAAAGACCTCGAGGCATGTCGGAGCAGCTGACTTTTGCCGATGTTGTCACCATTGTAGAAGGGCATGTGCTGGGAGGGAACGAGGGGCTGCCGAAGCCGCTGCACAAGTATGTGATCGGGGCGATGAAAGAACAGGCGATGGCTCGTTACATTGATGCTGGAAGTCTGCTGATTGTTGGTAACAGGGAGGATGCACATTCACTCGCACTGGAGCAGGGGGCTGGTGTGTTGATTACCGGCGGCTTTGGCACAAGCAGAGACGTGAGGCTGAAGGCTGATGAGCTTGGACTGCCTATTATATCTTCCAGACATGATACGTTTACCGTAGCTTCGATGATTAACCGAGCCATTTTTGACCGGCTGATTAAGAAAAAAATCATGCTCGTAGAGGATATCATCGGGCAAAAACCTCGGCTGCAGGTACTCAAAGTAACGAGTTCTGCCGCAGACTTTCATACGCTGGTGTCGGAGACCGGAGAGCATCGTTTCCCAGTTGTAGATGAGTGGAACCGGGTCATCGGGATCGTAAGTTTGAAGGATGTTAGTGAGCTGCAGGCTGATCAAAGCATTGAAAAATGTGTAATCCGCCGCCCGGTCACCGCTTCCCTGCAAACGTCTCTTGCTTCTGCTGCGCAGATCATGACCTGGGAAGGGATCGACTTTCTGCCGATTGTGGACCGCAACCGCAAGCTGATTGCTTCCGTCACACGCAAGGAAGTGCTGCAGGCTATGCGGGATGCTCAGAAGCAGCCCCAGCTTGGCGAGACATTTGATCATTTGATCTGGAATGGATTTGCCGAGGAACGCGGAGAGCAGAATGAACTGCTGTTCCATGGTTTTATCATCCCCCAGATGGCTACGGATCTCGGTACGATCTCGGAAGGTGTGCTGCTGAATGTCATGACACAAGCAGCAAGAAGAGCAGCTTGGGACGTCACCGGCAACGACCATGTGGTTGATAATGTAACGACTTATTTTGTCCGTCCGGTGCAGATTGAGGATCAGATTATGGTGCGCCCCATGATTCTGGAGACGAGCCGACGGACATGCAAAATGGATATTGTCATCTCTCGGGAGGGCAGTGTGGTATGTAAAGCAGTCATGACCCTTCAGTCCATAGATCATGCATAGGTTAATAATAATACTTCACATATAAGGCGAATATGGTGAAGTACAGAGCGCATAGAAAAAGAGAGCATCCCGATCTGGTGTCAGACGGACCGTTGATCTGCTGTGAGAAATCCACAGCGCAGCATACGCATTCATCGTTAAAATGTTGAATGCACACGGCTTGTCTTATCCACCCTATAATTCGGAGGCGCTCTCTTTTTGGTTGGATTTGGATTATCCAGATCACCTGAATGGGAAGACGCTATGCAGGGATATCTCCGGAATGCTGTCTGAGCCTGGCGTAATAACTGCGGTTCCGAATTCCGGCAAACACGTTGTAGGCCCCCATCACCAGGAAAAGCGCTTCCACAACGACCGAAAGTGTAGAGCCTGTGAACACAAACATCAGGATCAAGGAGAGAATGACGAGCATGCACCCCATCCAGATATTTGTCCAGGAACGATATAAGCCTGCATCATTTTTGTCAGAGGTCCGGCGTGAACGGATGCTGTTCACTGCAGAACAGATCATCGCAATCGCGAAGAGGGCGATGAGAACATACTTGAATACTTCAATCAACACGCAGAAGCAGCTCCTTTTCTGAGAAACATATACTGCCCTTATTGTAGCATGTGCACATGCAGACAAGGGCAGTTTTTTTATAGTTTTCCCAGGTCTATGCCGGAACGTGCATCCGAATCTGTACCCAAACCTGCAGGACACCTTCCATGACAAGCATCGTCTTGACCTGCACGGAATACTCTTTTTCCCTGACCTTATAAATTTTTTGGTTAAGCATGATGCGTGTCATTTTGCTGTATTCGTCAATGTTGAATACATCTCTTCCCCGCAGAACCTCGAGTTCATCCCCGAGTTTTTGCAGCATCAGTTTCAGAGAGGCCTCGTCCGGACCTCGATCAGACTCTTCTGCACGGACTTTGATTTCCTTGATGACCGTTTGGCGTTTGCTGTATTTTTTCAGTGTTTTGATATCCTCCTCGTTCTGGTGCAGCTGCAGCTGCAGCTCCTGATTGTTCAGCCACAGCTTGTTGTAACTGAGGTGAAATACACCATTGTACACGACACATCCAGTGATTATTCCGAGCACAAATACGGCAGTCATGCGCATCAGGGGACGGTAACGGGAGAAGGGAGGCAGCCTCATGCAGGGTCATCACGGATCATATTAACTCCGGCCCCCTCCGCACACCCATTTCACCAGTTCCGTTCCCATATGTGCCCCCATAAAGGCCGAGATCAGATACAGGATTTGTTTGACTGCCGGTGACAGATTGCCATCCAGAAAATTGCTCTCAATCACACGCATCGGATCGATCGTACCACCCACAGCGGCAGCAAGAGCCCATATTTTGATCTTGCCGGAAATATCGAGCATGGTTTGTGTGGGAGGCTGGAGAGAAATGACCGCACCTATACCTCCGAGCATTGCACCGCCCAACACAATTCCAAATGCAATAAAAAAATCAAGGATGGCTTTGGACAAAAAAGTGCTCACTGGAAACACCCCTTTCAGACCCAGCCGCACACCTCCTGTCTTGGATGAGCAGCAGGGAGAGCAGCTTGTACTTCTATTGTATGGGCGAGCCCCCTGGCGTTATGATAAAATAGAATAATAAACTCTTTTTATAATGTGAGAGATTTAAATTCGAGCTGAAATCATTCATATAGACGCATGTTAGTCTTATTTCGAATTATTCGTTATACGTACATTAGGGCAGCACACTGCTGAGGTGCAGCGTGCTGCCACTGTAAGCGGGGAAAGGAAGTTAAAACATGAGTTCTTTTGTGCATTTGCATGTTCACAGTGAATACAGTTTGCTGGACGGCGCTGCGCGTATTCCGGATCTCGTGGATAAAGCCGCTGATCTGGGAATGACGACACTTGCACTGACCGATCATGGCGTGATGTACGGTGCAATCCCATTTTATAAAGCCTGCATGGAACGTGGAATTAAACCGATTATCGGCTGCGAGGCATACATGACGGCAGGTTCCCGCAAAGAACGGGGAAGCCGCAAAGACCAGCCAATCTACCATTTGATTTTGCTGGCAAAGAATATGACAGGTTACCGGAATTTAATGAAGCTGAGCTCGATAGGGCATCTGGAGGGCTTTCATTACAAACCGCGTATTGATATGGAAAGTCTGGCTGCGCATCATGAGGGCATCATCTGCTTGAGCGCCTGCCTGGGTGGGGAAGTACCTCAGCATCTGCTGCATGGACGTGAAGAAGAGGCGCGCCGTGCAGCGATGCGTTACAAACATATTTTTGGACCCGACTTTTATCTGGAACTGCAGGATCACGGGCTGGCGGAGCAAAAAAGAGTCAACCCCCAGCTGATCAAGCTGGCAGCAGAGCTGGAAATCCCGCTTGTGGCGACAAATGACGCCCATTATCTGTCTGAAGAGGATGCAGAACTGCAGGATGTGCTGATCTGTATCGGTACAGGCAAAACAGTAGATGATGAAACGCGTTTGCGGATCGGAACGAACCAGCTGTATTTGAAGAGCGGAGAACAAATGGCTCGTCTGTTCCCTCATGTGCCGGAGGCTGTTGCTAATACGGTGCGTATTGCGGATGCCTGCGAGCTGAAGCTGGAATTCGGCAAATCCATTTTGCCCGAATACCGACCGATGCCTGATGGCTTGACACCATCCGCATATTTGCGTCAGCTGTGTCAAGAGGGCATGACCGCACGTTACGCAGAGACGGACCGCTGGAATGACGCAGCGCTTCGAGCAGAGCTGGAGCAGCGGCTGGACTATGAGCTGCGCGTTATCGACAGTATGGGGTTCTCGGATTATTTCCTGATCGTGTGGGATTTTATCGCTTATGCCCATAGTCAGGGCATTGTGACGGGCCCCGGACGGGGCTCATCTGCAGGCAGTCTCGTTGCGTATACACTGCGTATCACGGATGTTGACCCGATGAAATATAATCTGCTCTTCGAACGATTTCTGAATCCTGAGCGGATATCGATGCCCGATATTGATATCGACTTCAGTGATGAGCGGCGTGACGAGGTTATTGATTACGTGGCAGAGAAATACGGCAAAGCCCATGTTGCCCAGATTATTACGTTTGGAACAATGGCAGCCCGGGCTGCAGTGCGAGATGTTGGGCGGGCGCTGAATGTGCCCTATGGGGAAGTGGACAAGGCTGCGAAACTGATTCCTGCACAGCTGGGCATTAACATTGAACGAGCAATGGAAGCTGCGCCGGAGCTGAAGGCGCTGTATGAGACCAAACCCAAGACACGTGAGCTTCTCGATATGGCAATGAAAGTGGAAGGCATGCCTCGTCATGCTTCCACGCATGCTGCGGGTGTCGTCATTTCACGAGATCCGCTGACGGATGCCGTTCCACTGCAGGAAGGCAGCGAAGGAACAGCTTTGACGCAGTACTCCATGGAAAATCTGGAATCGATCGGGCTGCTTAAGATGGACTTTCTCGGCCTACGCACCCTCTCCATTATAGAACGCTGTCTGCGCTGGATAGGGGAGCGTGAAGCAATCCCCGACTTCGCACGAATTGCTGACGATGACTCACTCACTTATGAGATGCTGGGACGCGGCGATACGATGGGTGTATTCCAGTTGGAGTCAGCAGGTATGCGCCGGGTGTTGAAGGAAATGAAGCCAAGTGTGTTTGAAGATATTATTTCCGTACTGGCGCTGTATCGTCCAGGTCCGATGGAGTTTATTTCGAAGTATATTCAAGGCAAACACGGGCAGATTGAAGTGGATTATCCACACGGTGATCTGGAACCAATTCTGAAAGATACGTACGGTATTATCGTCTATCAGGAGCAGATCATGCAGATCGCATCCCGTATGGCAGGTTTTTCTCTGGGAGAAGCGGATTTGCTTCGTCGAGCCGTTTCCAAGAAAAAAAGAGAAGTACTCGATCTGGAACGAGGCCACTTTGTTCAGGGCAGTCTGAAACAGGGATACAGCGAAGCTGAAGCGGATCTTGTTTACGATATGATCGTCAAATTTGCCAATTACGGCTTTCCGCGTGCTCACGCAGCGGCATATGGTGTACTTGCATTCCAAACTGCATATCTGAAGGCGCATTATCCCGTTCATTTCATGGCCTCTATGCTTACCGCTGTTATGGGCAGCCATCGGAAGGTTGCAGAATATGTTGTCGAATGCCGTCACATGCAGATTGATGTGCTTCCGCCAGATGTGAATGAGAGCGGCATTTTATTTACACCTGTTTTTGGCTTGTCTGCTGTGAACGAGATGGGTGAAAGCGGCAGATCAGGTAAGACGGAGAAAGATAACCAGAACGGCGCTGAGGGTGTGGAAACAGGGACTGGAGAAAGGTCTGCGGAAGGGCACGAAACGAGTTACGGTGTCTCCAATCTTAATGATGATGAACATGCTGAGTATGGTGAGGCACCTTTACCGGATGATCCTGGACCCATGCCGAATGATGGCGAATTTATGCGGGATGATGTATTTGTCAGCGTAAATGAAGGGAACGGAGACGGTTGGCAGACGTCGTCGACTTTGCCTGACTCCAAAGCGTCGAAGCACCCGTCAGACCCGGGTCTGGTAAGCGTTTCTGCCTCCGACAAAGTGCAGGCCCATCAGGAGCAGGATGACGTGCATAAGCAGAACCACGATCAGACCCATGGACAGAAGCAGCATGAGGAAACTGAATTACTTTCTGAAAATGGTCAGGATGCCGCTGCTGCGAATGCGGCAGGAGGCGGAGATCAGGCCGATATCTTATTGTCTTCCGGAGCAATTCGTTTTGGGCTCGCTGCCGTGAAAAATGTGGGTACGCAGGCTATGGAAAGCATTATGGCTGTAAGGCAGGAAAAACCTTTCGACAGCTTGCTCGATTTTTGTCGGCGAGTAGATCTGAGGGTGTGCAACAAACGTGTTATTGAATCGCTGATTCAGGCAGGTGCGTTTGACAGTCTGCCCGGTCACCGTGCGCAGCTGCTGGCTATGCTGGATGAGACGGTAGAAGCAGCCCTGAAATGGCGCAAGGAACGTGAGGATCTGCAGATTCAGCTGTTTGATTTTGTTGAGACGCCCAACTGGGAGATTGAATATCCTGAAATCCCGCCGTTCTCGGCGAGCCAGCAGTTGGAGCTGGAACGTGAACTGCTCGGTCTGTATCTGTCCGGTCATCCACTGGATGATTACGAAGATCTACTAGGATCGAGTGGAGCTGACCGGATCATGGAATTGACGGAGGCGGCTGACGATACGATGGCCGTCGCCGCAGGTATGGTGGTGTCTGTGAAGTCGATTACGACGAAACAGGGCAAATCTATGGCGTTCATGGAGCTGGAAGACCAAGTCGAACGCTGTGAAGTGGTTCTCTTTCCCGAGGTATGGCGGCGAAGCCAGCAGCATGTCGGGAAAGGTGAACTGCTTGTCGTGCGGGCCAAGGTGCAGCAGCAGGACGAAGGGTTCAAGCTGCTGGCTGAGGAAGTGGCGCCGCTGACATCGGCGGCACTGGAACAGCAGCTGCGCAGCCGCGAGCGCCGCGGCAGGCCCGGCAGCGGCAGCGCTTCGCGTCCGGCGCAGGCGGCTTCGCCGCAGCGGCCGGTGGGCGCGGGAGCCGCAGCGCAGCGCAGCAGCACAGGCGGAAGCCCAGGGCCTGCTGCGCTGCGCAGCGGGGCAGGTACAGGCACCGCCGCAGCTGGCGCACGCACGCGCAGTGCAGCGCCTGCGGCTGGCAGCGCGGGGCCGGGCAGCACGCCGCGCGGGGCCGAGCAGCGGGTGTTCGTGAAGCTCACCCCGCAGGCCGAAAAACCCGAGCTGCTGGTGCGTCTCAAAGAGCTGCTTCAGCAGCATCCCGGCCCGGTGGCGACCGTGCTCTTCTACGAGCAGCATCAGAAGCTGCTCGCCCTGAGCGACGCCTACCGGATCAAACCTTCACCGGCACTGTTCTCCGAAATGGAGAAGATGCTCGGTGAAGGGACAGTCAAAATCAAATAAGAGCTGAAGCAGGTGATGCCCCCGCCTTCAGCCCGGATGTCCGCCGTTCATGATCTGGAACGGCGGACATTCTTTTTTACCTGCACTTGATGGAATAGATACGGTAACAGAACCAGTTGATTCGGCTTGAAGGTGTACATTCACACATTTTATGAACATTTTGGGAGACTGCTGCATACACTTGAGAACACCGTAGGACCTTGAGGTCCTCGGGGGATTGATGCGGGAGGTCGAGATATGTCATATGAGATCGTGGAAGCCATGCTGGCTCGGCGGGGTGTACAGATTGATGCCATCGCAGCAATTGTATATCGTCTGCAAAAGGGGTACCACCCGGAACTGACCATGGACGACTGTGTAACCAGCGTAAAATCCGTTTTGCAAAAAAGAGAGGTACAGTATACGCTGTATACCGGCATTGCACTTGACGAACTGGCTGAAAAAAAGCTTCTGCCTCAGCCGTTGCAGGCTATTATGGAAGCAGATGAGTCCCTGTACGGAGTGGACGAGACTCTGGCTTTGGGGATAACCCATGTGTATGGCATGATTGGTTTAACCAGTTTTGGTTACCTTGACAAAGAAAAAATAGGCGTTATTCATGATCTGAATGAACACAATTCGGCTGTTCACGTCTTTCTGGATGATCTGGTCGCAGGTCTTGCGGCTCGAGCCTCTGCCCGGATTGCTCACAAAAATATTAAAGCCAAGAAATACCCCTCCGACCTGTAAAATACAGTAATTAAGCTCAGTATTTAGCGGTTATCCTATCAACCTGCCCAAGAGAATCAGGGGCGGCCGTGGCTGCCCCGCAGGGTTCCTTCCCTTTTAATTATGTCTGCGAATTAAATCACATTCCTATAACCATCTAGCCTGCCGGATACGGACCAATGTCTCGAATAATCCGATTTTCTCCCTAAAGGTCCCCAACCCTTCCTTGCAGAAAAAAACGGAGGTATGGTATCATTAGTCCAATATACGGGCTCTGAACATTAGCTTAGGGGGCGGACATGGCATGTGGACGGTGATTTACATTGCGCCGACAGCAAAGGTTGCGGACAAGATCAAGACCAAGCTTTCGGAAGAAGGTTTTCTGGTACAGACCCGTCCCATCAGTTTATCCAAGCAGCAATATGAGATTCGCGTCCCTTCTGGGGAGTTGGAAGAGGTTCAGGAAGTGTTAAATTCTATTTTGCATTCCTGATTCACTCGATATTGAAGTGCCTTGGCAGATGACAAAAAAGTACCATCGGTACATAAGGGACTGACCGCGGAAGCGGAGAGAGGAATCGACTTGCATGTGTGTATGCTGCTGTCCTTCCTTCTTTTTTTGTTAATCGGTTATTGCAGGCTGCATCAATTGTGCGGAGAGAAACCGCTGATTTTTGCCTTGTGCCGACGGCTTTTTTTGTTGTGGATGTCGGGCAGGTTCTACGGCATTGCATGAGTTATAAGCGTAAGCGGTTCACCGCAGCATGCAGATCAGGCTGTTGTATGCAGCCGACTGCAAACTGCGGCCATCAAATCAATGGCTGGAGAGGTGTAGTTGTGTTCAAAGATATATTCCAAAAGAAACGGAAGTACGCTACCATACCTTCCGAGCGTGCGGTTCCAGGTGAACGTCAGGAAGCCGTGGAGCGCCCAAAACGTGAAATTCCCGAAGGGCTGATGAACAAGTGCAGCAAATGCGGCACGATTCAATATAGCAAGGAATTGGAGAAAAACCTGAAGGTATGTCCTGCGTGCGGATACCATATGCGCCTCAATGCGATGGAACGTATTGCGATGGTTTTGGACGAAGACGGTTTTGTTGAGCATGATGCCGATATGGTATCGGTAGACCCGCTCGGCTTTCCGGGATACAGTAACAAACTGGAGCAGCAGCGCCTGAAATCGGGTTTAAAGGAAGCCGTAATTACAGGAGAAGGCACGATTGAAGGGCTGCCTGTCGTTGTCGCTGTGATGAGCTTTGATTTCTTCACAGGCAGCATGGGCTCCGTTGTAGGGGAGAAGATTACCCGTGCGGTTGAACATGCCATAGAGAAGAAACTTCCTTTGATTATTTTCTCTACTTCTGGCGGCGCTCGGATGCAGGAGAGCATCCTGAGTCTGATGCAGATGGCGAAAACAAGTGCAGCTTTGGCCCGTTTGGACGAACAGGGCGGGCTTTACATTTCCGTTATTACCGATCCGACGACAGGCGGAGTCTCGGCTAGTTTCGCGAGCCTTGGCGATATTATTATCGCTGAACCTGGCGCTGTATTCGGTTTTGCAGGCAGAATTGTTATTGAACAGACTATTCGTCAGAAGCTGCCGGATGATTTCCAAACCGCAGAATTCAACCTCCAGCATGGTCAGCTGGATATGGTTGTTCACCGGAAAGAACTTCGGACAACCCTTGGCAAGCTTCTCGATATGCACAGTGAAAAGGGAGGGGTCTAAATGGCGGGTGGTTTGCCATATGAAGCGCCTCTGATTGAGATGCGCAAAAAAATTGAAGAACTCGTTCAGTTCGGACAGGAAAAAGGGATCGATTTTACCGAAGAGATCGCCCGTCTGGAGGAACGTTATCATAGACTGGAAGAAGAGATTTACACAGGGATTACGGCAGCTCAAAAAATGCATTTGGCTCGTCACCAGCAGCGTCCAACCGCCCTGGATTTGATCCAGCTGATCTTCACTGACTTTATCGAACTGCACGGTGATCGTATGTTTGGCGACGATCTCGCGGTTATTGGCGGACTTGCCAAGCTGAATGGACAAACTGTAACGGTTATCGGACAGCAGCGCGGAAAAGATACGAAGGATAACATCGCTCGCTTCTTTGGGAGTGCTCATCCCGAAGGTTTCCGTAAAGGGCTGCGTCTGATGAAACAGGCAGACAAATTTGGACGTCCGATTATTACGTTTGTTGATACTAAAGGAGCGTATCCGGGTAATACTGCAGAAGAGAGAGGACAATCGGAAGCGATTGCCCGGAACCTGATGGAGATGGCCAAACTCTCGGTTCCTGTCATCGTTGTTGTCATCGGCGAAGGTGGAAGCGGCGGTGCACTGGCTATGGCTGTAGGTAACCGGGTGCTCATGCTTGAACATGCTATTTATTCGGCGATTTCTCCTAATGGCGCGGCTTCGATTCTTTGGAAAGATGCATCCAAGGCAGATCAGGCAGCGGAAGCGATGAAAATTACAGCGAAAGACCTGCTGGAGATGGAAGTCATCGAAGAGATTATTCCTGAACCGCGCGGCGGGGCCCACCGGGACTATGATGGAGCTGCATCAGCAATTTCTGAAGCTCTTGTTCGACATCTGCATGAGATGCAGGGATGGAGTGCAGAACAGCTGAAACAGGATCGTTATGAAAAATTCCGCAAAATCGGTTCCGTGACGTTTGAAGCACCAGCCCCTGCGGCAGAATCTGCGGTAGAGAGCGAGTCTATGGACGAAGCAGCGTCACAAACGGGGTCAGATTCCCTTCAGGTAGAAGCATCAGAACAGCCGCTCCAAGCAGAGCCTGTGAGAAATTTGTCGGGAAATGCAGAATAATGTGACGAATTTCCTATACAAATGATCGAAAGTATAGTAAATTAAATAGTTGGAAAAAGAAAAATAGAGATATAAAGATAGACCTTTAAAATCGGAGGAAACCCAAAATGCGCAAAACGAAAATTGTATGTACGATTGGTCCATCCAGTGAATCCCTGGAGAATACCAAGAAACTGATTATGGCTGGCATGAACGTAGCCCGTCTGAACTTCTCCCACGGTGATTTCGATGAGCACGGCGGACGGATCGTAGCGATTCGCCAAGCATGTGAAGAGCTGAACAAAACCGTAGCAATCCTGCTGGACACCAAAGGACCGGAAATTCGGACAGGTAAACTCGAAGTGGAGCCGATTGAACTGGTACAGGATGAGTACATCACTTTGACTACAGAAGAAATTCTGGGAACCAAAGATCGTCTTTCCATTACGTATGCAGACCTTCCTAAGGATGTTGAAGCTGGATCGACCATTTTGATCGACGACGGTCTGATCGGACTGACTGTGGTAGAAGTGCAGGGCACTGAAATCAAATGCCGTATCGTTAACGGCGGTACAATCAAAAGCAAAAAAGGTGTTAACGTACCGGGTGTTGCGATCTCGCTGCCGGGTATCACTGAAAAAGACGCTAACGATATCGTGTTTGGTATTGAGCAGGGAATCGATTTCATCGCGGCTTCTTTTGTACGTAAAGCCAGCGACGTTCTTGAAATTCGTGAATTGCTTGAGAAACACAACGCAGGTCACATTCAAATCATCTCCAAAATTGAAAACCAGCAAGGTGTTGACAATCTGGACGAAATCCTTGAAGTGTCTGACGGCCTGATGGTTGCTCGTGGAGACCTGGGTGTAGAGATTCCTGCTGAAGAAGTACCGCTAGTACAGAAACGCATGATCGAAAAATGTAACGTTGCAGGTAAGCCGGTTATTACAGCTACACAAATGCTGGATTCCATGCAGCGCAACCCGCGTCCGACTCGTGCAGAAGCAAGTGACGTAGCAAATGCGATCTTTGACGGCACAGACGCAATCATGCTGTCTGGTGAGACAGCTGCTGGTAAATACCCGGTGGAATCTGTGCTGACCATGTCCCGTATTGCTGAAAAAGCGGAATCCGCTCTGCCTTACCAAGAGCTGTACTTGAAACAACGTGTTGCACAGCAAACGACTGTAACCGAAGCGATCAGCCAATCCGTTGCTCTTTCCGCTCAAGATTTGAACGCAAAAGCGATCATTACTTCCACGGAATCCGGACATACGGCGCGTATGATCTCTAAATACCGTCCAGAAGCGCCGATCATTGCCGTGACGACAGAAGACAGAACGTCCCGTCGTCTGGCACTTGCTTGGGGTGTGACACCAGTTAAAGGTAGACTGGTTGATTCTACGGATGCTTTGTTTGAAAACGCAATTGAAGGCGGCGTGAAATCCGGTCTGGTCAAAGAAGGAGACCTGGTTGTGATTACAGCGGGTGTACCTCTGGGCCGTTCGGGTTCTACGAACCTGATCAAAGTAAGCCAAATCCCGAACAACGCTTAAGTTCGAGTGTTTTGGAAAGTAACAGGAGAGAAGCAATGGGGCTTGATGTCCCGTTGCTTTTTTTCCATCTTCATGACACGATTCTGCGACTTCATGCGTATGAATGGTAGAGCTAAGGAGGCGGATTAGGTGCAAAAAGAGAGCAGTGGTGACTGGTATACGGCCCGTCTACGTGTGCGTTATCAGGAAAGCGATCAGATGGGAGTTGTCTACCATGCGAACTACCTGAACTGGTTTGAGATCGGCCGTACGGAGATGATTCGCCAAATGGGGTATACATATCGTAAAATGGAGGAACAGGGATTACTGCTTCCTGTAACCGGGTTGGATGTGAAGTATCACAAACCTGCACGGTATGATGACGAGATTATCATCTTTACTCGAATTGCCGCCTTTAGCGGCCTGCGTTTGAGTTACGAGTATGACATAAGACGTATGGCTGAAGCACCTGATGTTCCGCTCAACGCCGGGGAGCGGGTATGGTCTCATAACGAATCTCTTCCGGGTGAACGATTGGTGACCGGTTCTACCCAGCATGTATGGGTGAATACAGACTGGAAGCCAGTCAGGCTGGATAAAACAGCTCCTGAGCTTTACAGCGTGCTCGCAAAAGTGTGGCTTTCAGGAAAGGAGTAACCTATCAATGCGAAAATGGATGTGGGCATTACTATTAATTATTCCGGTCATTGAGTTGTTTGGTTTCATTCTGATGAGTGACTGGATCGGGGCCGGAAAAACACTGCTTCTCATGATACTCACGTCCTTGATTGGTATAGCCATGCTGCAGTTTGAAGGGCGAAAGGTATTAATGGATGCCAAGATGGAGATGGAACGTGGTAAGGTGCCTGGCCGTAAAATGGTCGATGGTCTTTTTGTATTTGTCGGTGGTTTCCTGCTGTTAATACCTGGTTTTGTGACCGATCTGATCGGTTTTACATTGGTTTTTCCGTTAACACGTCCGGTATACCGGCTGTTCTTCCTGGGCTGGTTGGAAAAAAAGATGAGAAATGGCAGCATTACGTTTTATCGGCGTCCGAAGTGAACATTGATGCATCTATAAAATGCATGTTTAGAAGTCATGCACGAACTCCAAGCATGAATCTCTGGTATTAGAGAACATGCATCTTCACACCAAAAGCTCCGTTCCGCAGATCTGTTTTACTGGAACGGAGCTTTTTTGGCGCAGTCTGCGTATTACCGAAACATGTCTAAACCCTGAATCAGGCTCATTGGCCCTCATCGGACTCTGCCGTTGATGATGTAGGTTCTCAAATCGCGCAGCACATTAGCGCGGTTAAAAGCGTCTAGGATAACCAGACTCACCGGACCGATAATCAGGCCGAGCACTCCAAACAGCTTCAAACCAACAAACATACCCACTAACGTAGCAAGAGGGTCAAGGCCAACACTGCTGGCAAGGACCTTCGGTTCAATGATCTGCCGGGCAATGAGCAGGATGAGATAGATGACACTAATGCCGATGCCGAGGTAGAGATCTCCGTTCATGAACAAATATGCAGCCCAAGGCACCATAATCAGCCCAACCCCGAGATAAGGAAGCAGATCGACCAGACCGATGAGCAGTGCGATTGTGAAGGCGGAGTTGACCTGCAGGATCAGCAGTCCAATCATGACGAAAAGAGCTGTAATCGAGATCATGATAAGCTGTGCGCGTGCATAACCAAAGAGTGCTTTTTGGAGATCATTCCAGATATCAGAGATCGGTTTGCGAACAGCGGACGGAACCCAGCCGGAGACCGTTATGCTGTGCCGTGTCCAGCTTTTGCTAATGAAGAATGTAGATAACAGCACCACGATGAGAACTGCACCCATATTAGGCAGGGAGGTCAGCAGGTTTAGAATCAGGTTGAAAAAACCAGTGACAAGGTCACTTACCGCTGTTCCGACGGTCTCCGTTGTTTTGCTGATATTGCTGTTAATGGTTTCTTGATAGTTCGGGTTTTCTTTGTAGAAATCGTTAATCTGCGTAATCAAACTTTGAATGGTATCGTTCTGTGTCCAGCGTACAAACGTTTCTTTGATTTCGTCTACATGCAGATCGAAGCTGGTGGTAAGCGAGATGACTTCCTTAACCATGCGGGTGACGGCAGCAGACAAGATGACAGCAATTGCACCAAAATATAATATCAGTGACAAGGTGACTGCAAGCCAGCGCGGGAAACGGAGTCTGTTCTGGAGCAGTTTCACGAGCGGATTCATGGCATAAGCAATAATCCAGGCAATGACAAAAGGATATAACAGCGGGAACAGCAGATATATGGCTGCGGCGATCAGAAGGGCAGCGATAATAACCCATAGACCGCGAAGCAGACGTTTGAGAATGATTCGATCCAATTATCAACTCTCCTTTATTCAGTCAAGAGCTTATCTTAATTAATATAGAGCAATCGTAAGCTTTTGAAACGCAAAACGAACTTGCTGCAGCAGTACACCGTATGGTTTATGGAGGATCGTCTGCCTAGCGTATGCCTGAAGCTGCCTAATTATAGCAATCCACTAGGGCTGCCGAATGAATTGTTGAATACACATTAAATGTAAACCCTGCTTGTGTAAAGGTTTTCAAAAATGCTTTATCACTCCGATAAATATGTTTGATGTGCGAATGAACTCTCATCATGTTCACATAAACGACAAAATCCAGTATGATGATATAAGTAAATACCGATTGACAGATAAGAAAACCGAATTTTGACAACTTAGGTCATTTTTAAAATGAAACGGTTTACAAAAGAGGTTAGGTGCATTTCGGCACTGATATGACTTAGAATGATTCCTGATTTCGCTTATTAAAGGAGAGATGTAATATGACAGCTACCAAAGGTCTGGAAGGTATCGTTGCAACAACCTCTTCGATCAGCTCTATTGTAGACGGTGTGCTTACATACCGTGGATACGATATCGATGATTTGGCTGAACATGCGAGTTTTGAAGAAGTTGCTTATCTGCTCTGGTTTGGCAAGTTGCCAACAGCAGATGAATTGAAGTCACTTCGTAAAAGTCTGAGCGATTACGCGCCGATTCCAAGCGAATTGATCGCCCAAATCAAGTTGTATCCAAAAAACATCAGCACGATGGCAGCTCTACGCTCTGCAGTCTCCGCACTTGCGCTCTATGATGAGCAAGCCGACGAGATGACAGAAGCCGCGAACGAAAACAAAGCAGTGAAGCTGCAGGCGCAATTGCCAACCATTGTAGCGGCGATCTCACGTATTCGTAAGGGGCAGGAGCCTGTCGCTCCAAAAGAAGGCGCTTCCATCGCTGAGAACTTTTTATACATGATGACAGGAGAAGAACCGTCCGAAACGGCGGTAAAAGCACTTGATCAGGCACTTGTTCTGCATGCGGATCACGAGCTGAATGCTTCAACATTTGCTGCCCGCGTTACGGTAGCGACCCTGTCTGATATTTACTCAGGCGTAACTTCTGCGATCGGTGCACTCAAAGGGCCGCTGCATGGTGGTGCAAACGAAGCTGTTATGAAAATGCTGGACGAGATCGGTACACCGGATCGTCTGGAAGCGGCTATTCAGGAGAAATTGAATAACCGTGAGAAAATCATGGGCTTTGGACACCGCGTGTACAAGAACGGTGACCCGCGTGCGAAGCATTTGCAGAAGATGTCCAAAGAACTGGGTGAGATGAACAACGATACCCGTTTGTATGAGATGTCCGTGAAGATTGAGGAAATCGTGACAGGTCAAAAAGGATTGAAGCCGAATGTCGACTTCTATTCCGCTTCGGTGTATACGCAGCTGAAGATTGATCAGGAATTGTTCACACCGATCTTTGCGATCAGCCGTGTGTCCGGTTGGACAGCGCACATTCTGGAGCAGCTTGCAGATAACCGCATTATTCGTCCGCGTGCCGAGTACACAGGTCCAACGGATCAAAAGTATGTTTCTATCGATCTTCGCTAAACGACAGCAAAAACAGTATAATCATATAGATGAGGTGAGGGGCTTGTGAATATGAGGCTGTACTGCCGAGTAGAGACAGCCCTTCCTTCCTGCAAAAATGTGGTATGCTTCATACTGTGAAACCAAAACTTAGGAGGAATTGTAATTATGAAATTGGAAAAATTTGCACTCCCAACTGAAGGCGAAAAAATTCAAATTGACAACGGTACGCTTCAAGTACCTAATAATCCAATCATTCCATTTATCGAAGGTGACGGTACAGGCCGTGACATCTGGAAAGCATCTGTACGCGTTCTGGATGCAGCGGTAGAGAAAGCATATAACGGTACTAAAAAAATTGCTTGGTATGAAGTGTTTGCTGGTGAAAAAGCATTCAATACATACGGAGAGTGGCTGCCGAACGATACGCTCGAAGCGATTCGTGAGTACATCGTAGCCATCAAAGGACCTCTGACTACGCCAATCGGCGGCGGTATCCGTTCCCTGAACGTGGCACTGCGTCAAGAACTTGACCTGTACACTTGCCTGCGTCCTGTACGTTATTTCAATGGTGTACCTTCTCCGGTTAAGCGTCCTGAGCTGGTTGACATGGTTATTTTCCGTGAAAACACAGAGGACATCTATGCAGGTATCGAGTACGCTGAAGGTTCTGCGGAAGTGAAAAAAGTGATCCAGTTCCTGCAGCAGGAGATGGGTGTTAACAAAATTCGTTTCCCTGAAACTTCCGGTATCGGTATCAAACCTGTATCTGAGGAAGGTTCGAAACGTTTGGTTCGTGCAGCGGTACAATATGCTGTTGACCATAACCGCAAGACCGTTACTTTGGTACACAAAGGTAATATCATGAAATTCACTGAAGGTGCCTTCAAAAACTGGGGTTACGAAGTGGCTGAAGCAGAATTTGGCGACAAAGTATTCACTTGGGCACAATACGATGTGATCAAAGAAAAAGACGGTACAGATGCAGCTAATGCAGCTCAAAAAGCAGCTGAAGATGCTGGCAAAATCATCGTAAAAGATGCAATTGCTGATATCGCGCTGCAGCAAGTATTGACTCGTCCGGGTGAATTTGATGTTATCGCTACATTGAACCTGAACGGTGACTATCTGTCCGATGCTCTCGCAGCACAAGTTGGCGGAATTGGTATCGCACCTGGTGCGAACATCAACTATGTAACTGGACATGCTATCTTCGAAGCAACACACGGTACTGCACCTAAATACGCAGATAAAGATGTCGTGAACCCTGGTTCCGTAATTCTGTCCGGCGTAATGCTGCTTGAGCACTTGGGCTGGCAGGAAGCGGCTAACCTGATCTACAAAGGCATGGAAACATCCATCAACAATAAAACGGTAACCTATGACTTTGCACGTCTGATGGACGGCGCAACAGAAGTGAAATGTTCCGAATTCGCTGATCAAATCATTAGCAACCTGTAACAAAAACCTGTAAGGGGAGATGTGAATCGTGACTATTCAGCGCAAAAAAATCACAGTCGTTGGTGCCGGCTTTACCGGTGCCACAACTGCACTGATGCTTGCCCAGAAGGAACTCGGGGATGTTGTACTGGTTGATATTCCTCAACTGGAGAATCCGACCAAGGGTAAAGCACTCGATCTGCTGGAGGCAAGTCCTGTGCAAGGGTTCGACAGTCATATCGTCGGAACTTCCAACTACGAGGATACAGCCGGTTCGGACATTGTGATCATTACCGCCGGCATTGCCCGCAAGCCGGGCATGAGCCGTGATGATCTGGTGAATACGAATGCAGGTATCGTGAAGTCTGTGTGTGAAAATGTGAAAACATATTGCCCTGATTCTATTGTCATTATTCTAAGCAACCCGGTGGATGCCATGACATATGCAGCGTATCAGACGCTCGGTTTTCCGAAAAACCGCGTGATTGGACAATCGGGTGTGCTTGATACGGCCCGTTACTGCACGTTTATTGCGCAGGAGTTGAATGTATCGGTAGAGGATGTACGCGGCTTTGTACTTGGTGGTCACGGTGACGATATGGTACCGCTCGTTCGTTATTCGAGTGTTGGCGGTATTCCGATCGATACCCTGATCCCGGCAGATCGCATTGAAGCGATTGTGCAGCGTACCCGCGTAGGCGGTGGTGAGATTGTGAACCTGCTGGGTAACGGCAGTGCTTATTACGCTCCGGCGGCTTCACTGGTTCAGATGACCGAGGCCATCTTGAAAGACAAGAAACGCATTATTCCAGTCATTGCTTATCTTGAAGGCGAGTACGGATATAATGATTTGTTTCTGGGTGTGCCGACCATCTTGGGCGGCAGCGGCATCGAGAAGATCTTCGAACTGGAGCTGACTGCCGAAGAGAAAGCAGCGCTTGATACGTCTGCAGACTCGGTACGAAATGTCATTTCGATCGTTAATATTTAAGTTTGAAGACTTTTTGAACAAGGAAAATAAGAAAACCTCCGTAAACGCGGAGGTTTTCTTTTCTTTGGATAAGTTCCCCAGTATAATAAAATGTGATATACAGCACAGCGAAAATGTTGAGGAGGTTGAAAATTTTGACAATGATTATGTATCTGCTCCATATCGTCGGAGCACTGGCCATGGGATTCTATCTGATCCTGCCTTTCGTGGTCGGCAAAATTCGCACATTAAGCTTGCCAGCACAGGAGGGAGCATTCGCGTCACTTCGTTCGTTGAACAAAATTGCGCAGTATGCACTTGTTATCCAGCTTCTTACAGGTGGTTATCTGATGACCAAGGGTGATTACTCCCATATCTGGATGGCTGTTGTTGTGGTGCTGCTTCTGGCTATTGCAGCGATTGGCGGAATTATGGGGAAACCGCTGCGTCTTGCCGCAGAAGGTGTGAAAAATAATAAGGATGTAACTCCATATCAAAGCAAAATCCGTATGTTCAGCACGCTGCTTGCGGTATTCCTGCTTATTATGGTGTATCTGATGGTGGAAAGACAAATTTTCTAAGAAGCTGACTGAAAGCAAGCTTAAGAGCTGTTTTCAAAGTGAAGCAGTGAGGTTGTTTGTGCGTAGGCTGCTTCATTGTTAATTTAAGCTGAAGCGTTTGCACTCGTAAGGATAAGTGGACAAGCCTAGTCAATGAAGCAGATAAGTGTGCAGCTCCGCAAATATGAAGTTAGTTCAATATTTTACGGAGCAGGCGTACCAGCAGTTCTTAATCAAACAACGAAACAGACAGTACAACAAACAGACAGCCTGAAGGGGCTGTCTGTTTGTTGTGCCTTCCAAACCTTGCTGCAGTGGAGAATATCTCTTTGACTCTTTGAACCTGCCTAAACCGCCTGCACCTCACAGAATCAATGCTGACTGACAGTCTCGGCATGTACCCGCACCGCATTTCGCCCATCCCGTTTGGACTCATACAGGGCATGGTCGGCATTATGCAGCAAAGATTCCAATGTATCCGATTCATGACTGCACTGAGCCACCCCGAAGCTGGATGTCAGTGTAATGGACTCATTTTGCAGATCCAGCGGTTGATGCAGTAATGCGATTCGCAGCTGTTCTGCGAGACCATGAGCTTCCACAAGAGTCATGTTTGGCAGGGCGATCACAAACTCTTCTCCACCGTAACGGGCAAACAACATATCGCTGCTCAGATAGCGATTACACACAGATACGACGTGAATCAAGGCTTGGTCCCCCGCATCATGTCCGTAGGTGTCGTTGATCCGTTTGAAGTGATCGATATCGAAGAGTATAAATGAGATGGGTTTAAGGCTGAGCTGTGCCTCCTGAAGCAGTTCCCTTCCTTTGTTCAAAAATTGAGTCCGATTGTATATCTTAGTCAAACCATCGAAATAAGCAAGCTGCTTCAGCTGTTCTTGTAAAAAGCGCTGTTCGGTAATATCGATGACCATAATAAGAATGCCTACAACTTCAGCATTGTGATTGAACACATACGACGTCCTGACTTGGTAACAGACCGTTTCACCGTCCAGCTGCCAGTAAAGGTCGGTCTGCAGTCCTTCCCGTCCGTATTCAACAGGAAAAGTTTCTCCTGCGAGCTTAAGCCAGATGTCATTCAGAGGTTGTCCAATCATCGTTGTTTCGATCTCAGGCAGCATCAGCCGCAGGGACTTATTGAAGTCCACGAGACGATACGAGCTGTCCAGCACAATAACTCCTTCACGCATGCTTTCGAAAATGCTCTCTTTGGCGATGGGCACAATGGTCAGCAGCCTGGAGGAAAGAATAGCCCAAATATACATAGACGATGTAACACACATCAGTACAGGCACAGGGTCCAGACCAAGCGGAGTCACGCCGATTAAGTATACAAATGCCGCAACCATCGGAATAATCTGTGAAACAATTAATGTAAGCAGCTGCCGACGATACATTTTTTTGGTGTGCCGCCATTGTGCAATTAAAATAAGGCCGGCACATAACAAACAAGAAAATGTAAATGCACCGTGCACGACATACCACTGCCCGATATCCATTGCCATGACAGGAATTGTGCTGTCCTCACGCAGCCACACTCTTTTGTAATAAAGGTGATGCCAATCATTCGTAGTAACCAGGAGAACGGTTATGGAAGGAATGATGAACAGCGCTGACGTCAGCCATTTGGATAATTTCCTTCCAGTGTATCGAATCATCAAAATCAGACCGAGCGGGGCAGAGACCGGCATACCGATGTACTGTACGATATTCCAGAACTTCATCTGTTCGAGCGTATTGCTGGCAAGGCCAATGGCGTAGCCGAAGGTATAGACCGACAAGGAGGCGGTGTATAGTATAAAAATGCTGGCATTTGGAAAATGAGCTCTTCTGAAATAGGTATACATACACAGGAACAGATTCAATACTGCTGAAGTGGTCACAAGTGTAATGTATGAATTAATATGCGATTCCATGTTCAGATCTCCATGTCAATTTAGAATATAATCGTCGAGTATATTTTCCATTGTACATCAGCCCCACCTGCTTAGGAATACACTTTGAAGCATGAAAAAGGTGGAATTGAAAAAAAACGGAACATTCATGATTTTGACCATAATCTAACCTTGTAAAGATTCTATCGTTTAGTTTTCCATTAAAGTGGTAAATAACGATTAGAAGCAGCTTATGGATGATCTGGTTTCCAAACTGCAGAAGAATATTCTAGTCGGTTCATGCCATCCTACAGAATGAGACTTATGACGAACGAAAGATAAGGAAGAATGCTGCTCAGGTCCGAGTCTTTTTCATTTCAGCATGTTCATTTCGAAAGGAGAATGTATAATGTCGAACACAACCCAGCAAAATCAAAAAACGATGCCTGCACAGCATCAGGATCAGCGTCCAGGGATCGAGTCCGAAATGACCCCTAAACCGGAATTTGAGAAACCGCAGTACAAAGCGGCCGGCAAATTGCTGGACAAGGTGGCCTTAATTACAGGAGGGGACAGCGGGATTGGACGAGCTGTTGCCGTTACGTATGCGAAAGAAGGCGCCGATGTGGCGATTGTATATTTGAGTGAGCATGAGGATGCGAAAGAAACGAAACGTCAGGTGGAGCAGGAAGGCCGCAAATGTATTCTGATCGCAGGTGACATCGGCGATGTGAACTTTGCCAAGAAAAGTGTGCAGCAGACGGTGGATGAACTTGGTAAACTCGATATCGTTGTAAACAATGCGGCAGAACAGCATCCGCAGCAGCATCTGGAGGATATTACGCCAGAGCAGCTGGAAAAAACGTTCCGTACGAATATTTTCGGCATGTTTTACGTGACACAGGCAGCACTGCCTCACTTAAAACAGGGCAGCACGATTATTAATACAACATCCATTACCGCTTATCGTGGAAGCCCAACCCTGCTGGATTATTCGTCTACCAAAGGGGCAATTACCTCATTCACCCGCTCACTATCCATGAATCTGATCGAGAAAGGTATCCGTGTAAATGCCGTAGCTCCCGGCCCAATCTGGACACCGTTAATTCCTTCAACATTTGATGAGAAGAAAGTTAGTGAATTTGGTGCGTCACAGCCAATGAAACGCCCAGGTCAGCCGGATGAATTGGCACCAGCCTATGTATATCTTGCTTCCGATGACTCGTCCTATGTCAGCGGACAGGTTATGCATGTGAACGGCGGCGAAGTGGTGAACGGTTAGGCCGCAAGTCCAAAGAAACTGCTGAACAGATGCAGTGACTGGGCTGATGCAGAAGACAGAACGCTTACATGCAGCAGCGTTCTGTCTTTTTGTCATTCCCTTTTTTAAAAAATAAGAGGCGGAGTTGAGAGAAGAGCTGGAAGCAGGATAATAGATGATTTACATAAGTCTGTATCTGCGTTGATATATCTATGATATTTTATACAAGGTATGGCCCTTGAAACATGGAATAAGGGATGAACGCTGTTCTGCTATTCGCTGTCTTACATGGGAAGATATCTGATCATATGTGATATGATAGACCGGATAACATATTCGGGAGGCGCTCATATGAAAATAAGCAAACAAGAAGCACCGCACTATATATGGGGAGCTCAGTGTGATGGCTGGCATCTGGTTCAAGGTGAGACTCTCAGTGTCATTCATGAGCGCATTCCTGCAGGCACGGCAGAGACAAGACATGTACATACAAAGAGCCGCCAATTCTTTTTTATCCTCAGTGGTGAGGCGTGTATGGAGCTTGACGGAGAAACATATGTGCTGGAAGCACATGAAGGCATAGAAATCCCGCCGGGAGCGCCGCATCAAATGCAAAATCAAAGTGAACAAGACGTAGAATTCCTGGTCATTTCACATCCAACAACACGCGGTGACCGCACTGAACTAAATTAATAAATCATTGTTTTTTCATCATTTGAATGAATTTTATTCATTACATATGAACGGAGAGGACAGAAAAACCTGAAAAAACGAAGTGTTCACCTTTATTAAAATATACCAGAAGGAAGAGATTAATGAGACCGTTTCGCATTCGCCTGGCCCTGATTATGATGGTGCTGATTGGCCTGTCCGTTATTGTGGCCGGATATACGATGGGCAGAGTTTTCAAAACGACGCACATTGCCGCATTGGAGCAGACGATGGTGCGCGAGATTAACTTGCTGAAAGCAACGTTTCCATTTCATGATGCTTCCGATCCGACGTCCGCAGAGACGCGCAAATATTACTCGGATCGGGCTCTTGAACTGGATCGTCTGACAGACTCGCGGGTAACGTTTATCAACAAAGATGGGATCGTCATCGGTGATTCCGAAAGTGACCCGGCAGCGATGGATAATCACCAGAATCGTGAAGAGATCCGGACGGCTGTGGAGGGGAGCTTTGGGCAGTCCATCCGATACAGCGAGACGTTGGGACAGGACATGCTGTATGTAGCGCTGCCTGTAAATTCCGACCAAAGTGACATGATTGAAATGCCAAGCGGCAAATTCGACGGATATATTCGGCTGTCCATGAGTCTGCAGGCGGTGGATCAAGGACTTCAACGCGGTTGGATGATTATGTTTGCCGCACTCGGACTGCTTTTCCTGATTGTGGCATTTGTCAGTTACCGGGTAGCACGGGGATTAACTTCACCGATTGAGCATATCACCAAAGTTGCACATCGGATTACGAAACTGGAGTACGATGCCCGAGTGAAGGTGACGCGCCGGGATGAGATCGGCCAGCTCGGTCTGGCGATTAACGGCATGGCAGACAGTCTGCAGTCCCAGCTCAAAACGATTCGAGACAATGAAGCACTGCTTCAAAGTGTCTTGGCGAATATGACCGGCGGGATCGTCATGATTGATGCCGCACAATCGATTGCTTTGGTCAATCGGGAAGCAGAGCGCATGCTTGGCATACAGGCGATGAAAGTCACTGGCAAACCTTATACGGAACTCAAACGGCATTACGAGCTGACACGTACGATTGAAGAGAGTGTTGCTGTTCAGGAGCGTATGCATGAAGAAGTAAGCATATTTAATCCCGAAGAACGGTTAATTCGTCTGGATGGTGTACCCATGTCGGAAGACAATGGCGGATATCGCGGGATGTTATTCCTGCTGCAGGATGTCACAGCGATTCGCAGATTGGAGTCGATGCGCAGCGAGTTTGTGGCTAACGTCTCTCATGAGCTGAAAACACCTGTGGCAGCGGTGAAGGGGTTTGCTGAAACGCTGCTCAGTGGCGGTGTGCAGGATAAAGAAACGGAACGTTCTTTCCTGCAGATTATCTATGACGAAGGTGATCGGTTAAACCGGTTGATTGGAGATATTCTGGAGCTGTCCAAGATTGAATCGAAACGTGCACCTTTGGAATGTTCGCCGGTGCATGTGCAGTCCTTTTTTGAAATGGTGCTGGGAACTCTGTCCAAGGTTGCAGAGAAAAAGCAGATTCGCCTGGAAATGAACGTGCCGGAGGAACTGTATATCGAAGCGGATGAGGATAAGATGAAGCAAATTTTCATTAATTTGTTATCCAATGGCATCAACTATACACCGGAGGGCGGAAGAGTAAAACTTCAGGTGAAGATGGATCAGACGAGTGAGGAAGAACAGGTTATTTTTGCGGTGTCCGATACCGGGATTGGTATACCGAAAAAAGATTTGCCGCGCATCTTCGAACGATTCTACCGGGTAGACAAAGGCAGATCCCGTAATTCCGGAGGCACAGGTCTGGGACTTTCCATTGTAAAACACCTGGTCGAGCTGCATCATGGCAAATTGTCAGTTGAAAGTGAGCTGGGTATGGGAAGCACATTCCGGGTCATGCTGCCATTGATCCAGGAGGAAGAAATCTAGTTTACTTCGGTCAAAAAAGAATTATAGTTTACTTCAATAAGAAAAAAACGTAGGCGTATAGGAGCAAAATGTAAAATGAGTCATTAGCTTTACACAGCGTTAACAAATAAGTGCTATGATAGAAAAAGTGTTGTGGCAACAGACAACCTATGAAGAGAGAAGGGGTATCATGGCGCAGCGTTTGCTGGTTATAGAAGATGAACCGACATTATCGAGATTACTTACGTACAACCTGACACAGGAAGGGTATGACGTAACGGCAGAGGACCATGGGTCAGCAGGATATGACCGGGCGTTGTCCCAGGATTTCGATTTGATTTTACTGGATCTGATGCTCCCGGGCATGAATGGTCTGGATATTCTGAATAAACTGCGCGTTCAAGGGGTGAGTACACCGGTAATTATCCTTACGGCCAAGAACGGTGAAGCCGAGGTTGTGCAGGGGCTGAAATCGGGTGCGGATGATTACATTACGAAACCTTTTGGGGTATCCGAGCTTCTGGCAAGGGTAGATGCGGTACTCAGACGTTATTCCAATGGTGAAGATCTGCCGCAGCCTGAGGATAAAGACGGTTCGCGCATTATTCTAGGTGAACTTGAAATTTATCCTTTGAAATATGAAGTGACTTTGGGCGGACAATCGATCAGCCTGCGTCCGAAAGAGTTCGAGGTTCTGTTATATCTCGCCAAGAAACCAGGAGTTGTACTGACCCGGGATGACTTGATGAACGCCGTCTGGGGTTTTGATTATATTGGAGGTCAGCGGACCGTAGATGTACACGTAAGTTCATTACGCAAAAAGCTGGAGCTTGATCCCGAATCGGTCCACATTGATTCGATTCGCGGTGTAGGTTATAAATTGGTTGTCAAAAGAAAAACTCCCCATCATTCTAGCTAAATGATCGGGGAGTTTTATTTTTACGTTCATTTTACATAAAGGGAGATTTTTCTTTATCAATAGGGAGTAGGATAAAATTATCCAAGTGATACTTTGTACCTATAATCCCACCTTAGGGCGGAGTTAACACGTAAAGGAGAATACGTAATTATGCCCATGCTGTTAGAGGAAAGACCTGAAATTCTGGATGATATACAAAAAAAAGATCAAGAGCAGGAGCAGGAACAATGCTCTATTGTATCTGAAATGCAATGGGAAACATCGACAAATGATATCAGGGATGAGAACATCGTTTCTTTATATGAATACTGCCGCGAGGTACCAGCGGCCAGAGCGGATACGACCTGTGGAGAAGCAGCAGCTATGCTGAGTGACGGCCGTGAGCATCCGTGCATTGTATTGTGTGATGAATATATGAAGCCGACAGGATTATTGATGCGGGAAACTTTATATCGTTTGCTTAACGGAAGATTTGCCGCAGATTTATTTTATCGTAAACCGATTACGAATGCTGCCAACGCGTCACCAGTTATTGTGGATATACATACGGAACCAGCAGCCATTATTGATGCCGCGCTGCGGCGGGATGAGGAGCACTTCTATGACTGCCTGCTCGTAACGGAGCAGGATCGCTTGCTCGGGGTACTGACCATGCGTGATGTGATGTCCATCTCCCGGAAGCTGCAGCAGGCCGCATCCACAGATCGCATACGTACAGTGACAGAGAGCGGACAGGAGATTTCCCGTATTCACCAAGCCGTAACCAAGCTGGTTCAGGCGGCTAATGAGACCGTACGGGAAGCCGGACAGGTTATTGTATTATCCAATGAAGGAGAAAGCCGTCTCCATCAGGTCGAGTCATCCTATCGTCGGGTTCATGAACATATGGGGGATCAGGGCAGACATGCCAGTCAGATGCTTGAATCCATCAAAACGGGTGCAGGAATGGCACGTTCCATTCGGACGTTGGCCGATCAGAGCGGGCTGCTGGCACTAAATGCGTCGATTGAGGCTGCTCACGCCGGAGAATATGGACGGGGATTCCAGATTGTTGCCGGAGAAATCCGGGCGCTTGCAAAACAAACGCGCGAAGTCGCTGAGAACATGTCCTCCCTGCTTCAGGAGATTGAAAGCTTAACCCAGCAGACGGTATCTCTGATTCAGGCAAGCGGGACCGAGATCGATGAGAGTGCGGTGTATGTGCAGGAAGGAGCAGCTGCTTTCGGTACGCTGAACCATGCGGTACATGCATTATCCTGTATCGTCGAAACTATCGCTGCTGAAGGCGGGGAAGCTGGGAAGATCGCGGAGAATATTCGCCTGAAGCTGCAGGTAATGACTGCGCAATGATTATGAACATGATTTGCAGCACGTCTAGAGGAAATGGCAGACTGGTGCAGCGGCATAACAATGTCAAACAGCAAGTAGACCTGGGACTTACGGCGGCCTGGGTCTTCTTCAGGTGTTTTTACATTCCGTTAACATGAAGGTGGTACTGTTTTTACAATGTTAAGGTAGGATATTAAAGATGACCGAGCCGATTCGCATGCCGGATGGCTGCCGGTCTCAACGTAAAGGGAATCCAATGATCCCTGCAGCGAAGGAGAAGTGAGCATCTATGAAAGACCTCATTCACATTGATCGGCTTAATCTATACTACGACACGCATCACGCGCTTAAAAATATATCGATGGATCTGCCGGAGAAAACCGTTACGGCGTTTATCGGACCTTCAGGCTGCGGTAAATCTACACTGCTCCGCACATTGAACCGGATGAATGACATGATTCCGGGTGTTCGTGTGGAAGGACAAGTTATGCTGAACGGTTCGGATATCTATAGTAACGAGATTGAAGTGGAGACGCTGCGCAAACGGGTAGGCATGGTATTTCAGCAGCCGAATCCGTTTCCCAAATCCATCTATGATAACGTAGCGTACGGACCGCGTCTGCACGGTGTAACCCAAAAGGCAGAACTGGATAAACTCGTAGAACAGAGTCTGGTTCATGCGGCACTGTGGGATGAGGTGAAGGATGTCCTGAAAAAATCGGCATTAAGTCTGTCTGGCGGACAGCAGCAGCGTCTGTGCATTGCACGTGCACTCGCTGTACAGCCGGATGTGCTGCTGATGGACGAGGCGACTTCGGCGCTGGACCCGATCTCCACGCTGAAAATCGAGGAATTGGTCAAAGAGCTGCATCATAAATATACCATCGTGATGGTTACACATAACATGCACCAGGCTGCGCGTGTATCTGGACGTACCGTGTTTTTTCTGAATGGTGAAGTGGTGGAGGCAGCTGATACGGAGACGTTATTCTCCACACCGCAAGATTCCCGGACCGAGGATTATATCTCCGGCAGGTTCGGTTAAGGCGAGCTGAACAGGAACGATCCCGGCTTACCCGGAGATGATGGAGAAGGAGGACTTGAAACCTATGATTCGCAGAAAAGAATTTGATCAGGAGCTGGAAGAGCTGCGCACCCTGCTTAAACAGATGGGTGAACATGTAGGAGAGGCCCTGGATGGTGCGATTGAGAGTTTACAGACAATGGATGCGGAGAAAGCTCAAGTCATCATCAAAAATGACGCGAATCTCAATGCCCTTGAAGACAAAATTATGGAGCTGGGTTCAAAGCTGATCATTACGCAGCAGCCGGTGGCTAAGGATTTAAGACGCATTATTGTAGCCTTCAAAATCTCCAGCGACTTGGAACGTATGGGCGATCTGGCCCTGGATGTGGCTAAAGTGACTCTTCGGATGGAAGGACAAGAGCTGATTAAGCCGCTCGTGGATATTCCGCGGATGGCCGAAGTTGTGAAATCCATGATTGATGAGTCCATTGAATCGTATCTCAAGGAAAACACGGATCTGGCTTATAAAATGGCACAAACCGATGACCAGGTCGATCAGCTGTACAGCAATATGATTCGGGATCTCTATACGCTGATGAGCGATCATCCGACACAGGCGTCACAGGCTATGCTGCTGATGATGGTAGGACGTTACATTGAGCGTATTGGTGACCATGCGACGAACATTGGCGAGAGCACGGTGTATCTGGTTACGGGTCAGCGTCCGGACCTGAACCAATAAGTTGTTCTGGGCAGGCCCTGCTGCACAAGCAAGGAATAACAGACATATCAGATAAGATCATATTGATCGAAATGAGGGGAACTTTCTTCCGGCTGGCCTGTGCACAGGCTGACTGGGAAGGAAGTTCTTTTTTTGCGGAAGAAAAGTGGTGGAAAAGGGGTGTGCAGTTTTTTGATGTAAGTGGCGGGTATGGTATCATGGGAGTAGGTATGATAAGTACAGTCTGACCATATGATACGCGAGGTGCTGGAATGGACAAGTTTATTCTTATAGATGGAAATAGCATTATTTATCGGGCATTTTTTGCAATGCCACCCCTGACGAATTCGAAAGGTCTGCACACCAACGCGGTATACGGCTTTACGACGATGCTGCTGCGATTGCTGGAGGAACACAAGCCTACACATGTGATGGTGGCGTTTGATGCGGGCAAAGTGACGTTCCGTCATGAAGGATATCAGGAATACAAAGGTGGACGGGAGAAAACACCACCTGAGCTGTCCGAACAGTTTCCACTGCTCAAAGAACTGCTGCAGGGAATGGGGATTGCACAGTTTGAACTGGCAGGTTACGAAGCAGATGATATCATCGGAACGCTGACGAAACGTGCGGATGAAGCAGGCAGACAGGTGCTCGTTGTA
This sequence comes from Paenibacillus sp. AN1007, assembly GCF_040702995.1. Classification (NCBI taxonomy): domain Bacteria; kingdom Bacillati; phylum Bacillota; class Bacilli; order Caryophanales; family Paenibacillaceae; genus Paenibacillus; species Paenibacillus sp. AN1007. The sequence goes on along the minus strand of NZ_CP159992.1, from coordinate 3,733,396 downwards.
TCGGGTGACAAAGATATGCTGCAGCTTGCTTCCGAGCATGTGCATATCGGATTAACGCGCAAAGGGGTTACCGAGATTGAGCTGTATGATCCTGCCCAGATCAAGGAACGTTACGGCCTGACGCCACTGCAGATTATTGATCTGAAAGGTCTGATGGGCGATGCTTCCGATAATATCCCGGGCATTCCGGGTGTGGGAGAGAAGACTGCCTTAAAGCTGCTGCACCAGTTCGGATCGGTGGAAGAGGTGCTGAACGGCACAGGCGAGCTGAAAGGCAAGATGAAGGAGAAGATTGAAGCTCACGCGGAGGATGCTCGCATGAGCAAACAGCTGGCGACGATTCATCGCGAGGTTCCGCTGGAACAGACATGGGAAGATATGCAGTTTGATGGACTGAAGGAAGCAAGTGCGGGACCGGCGCTCGCTAAGCTGGAATTTAAATCTTTGCTGGAGCGTTTGTCTTTCAGCGGCAGCATTGCCTCCGAGCAGGAGGCTGTTCCGGCTGCAGCAGTTGAATCCACAATTGCGACAGAAGAAAACATAGCTGAACTGATTGATATACTGGGTTCGATCGATGTACTTCATGTGGAAACACATGGGGACAATCCGCATCAGGCGAAGTTAGTTGGGCTTGCTTTAGGTGCAGGGGAGCAATATACATTTATATCGCCAGAACTGCTGCAGTCCAATGCAGCCGCCCCTGTACGGGAGTGGCTCGCAAGTGCAGACCAGCCGAAGCGTGGATATGATCTGCATCGCGTAGATTTGGCTCTGCATGCGCATGGCATTGAATTTGCTGGTGCGGCTTTTGATGTGCAGCTGGCCGCCTATCTGCTTGACCCAACGGAGTCCAATCAGACGATCAGCGGGCTGACGTCCAAGTATGGGTTACCTTCCCTGGCGGAAGACGATACCGTTCTGGGTAAAGGAGCTAAATACAAAGTTCCGGAGGCGGATGTTCTAGGCGATTTCCTGTGCCGGAAAGCTGCTGCGCTGGCCGCAATTATCCCGCTTCAGGAGCAGGCATTGGAAAGCGACGAGATGAATTCCCTGTTTCACGAGCTGGAGATGCCATTGTCCCGTATTCTCGCCGACATGGAGAAGCAGGGAATCAAGGCCAATACTGCTGACCTGCAGGCGCTCGGCAGCGAGTTTGAAGAACAGATTGGCAGACTGATGGCTGAAATCTACAAGCTGTCTGGTACCGAGTTTAATCTGAATTCACCGAGACAGCTGGGTGAGATTTTGTTTGATAAGCTGGGGCTGCCTGTGGTGAAGAAAACGAAAACCGGCTACTCCACCGATGCTGAAGTACTTGAGAAGCTGGCTCCTTATAATGATGTGGTGCAGCATATTCTGCAGTATCGTCAGCTCGCCAAGCTGCAGTCGACATATGTGGAAGGTCTGCTCAAAGAGATATCGGACCGGGATGGCAAGGTGCATACGTTCTATCGCCAGACGATTGCTGCAACTGGACGCCTGAGCAGTCAGTTCCCGAACTTGCAGAATATACCGATCCGTATGGAGGAAGGACGCAAAATTCGGAAGGTATTTGTACCGTCCGAGCCGGGCTGGTCTATTCTGGCAGCCGACTACTCCCAGATTGAGCTGCGTGTGCTGGCTCATATTTCAGATGATGAACGTCTCAAGGAAGCTTTTGTACATGATATGGATATCCATACGAAAACTGCTTCCGATGTATTTGGCGTCAAGCCGGAGGAAGTGGATAGCGACATGCGCCGTTCCGCCAAGGCGGTTAACTTCGGGATCGTATACGGAATTAGTGATTACGGTCTTTCCCAAAACTTGAATATTACGCGGAAAGAAGCGGCACAGTTTATCGATCAGTATTTTGAAATATTCCAAGGTGTGCGCCGTTATATGGATGATATCGTGAAGGTTGCACGCCGGGACGGTTATGTGAAAACGATGCTGGAACGCCGTCGTTATTTGCCTGAGATCAACGCAAGCAACTTTAATCTGCGATCCTTCGCGGAACGCACAGCGATGAACACACCGATCCAGGGAACGGCAGCCGATATCATCAAGCTGGCCATGGTCCAGATGGACGAGGCGCTGCGTGAACGCAAGCTTCAGAGCCGCATGCTGCTTCAGGTACACGATGAGCTTGTGTTTGAAGTGCCGGCGGATGAACTGGAGCTGATGAAGGAGCTTGTGCCTTCGGTGATGGAAAAAGCGCTTCCGCTGTCGGTACCTCTGAAAGCAGAAGTTAGCTTTGGTGAGAACTGGTACGAGGCAAAATAGATAAGAAGGGGTCCCGCTGAGCGTCATCTTCCGTTATAATATAATGGAGGTGAGAACATCATGCCGGAACTACCGGAAGTCGAAACAGTCAGAAGAACTTTGAATCAGCTTATTGTAGGCAAAACGATTGATCATGTTACCGTTCATTTGCCGCGGATTATTCAGCGGCCTGACGATATAGAAGCATTTGCATTGGAACTGGCAGGACATACCGTGATTGGTGTTGAGCGCCGGGGCAAGTTTTTACGTATTTTGCTGGACGGGCTTGTGCTGGTCTCCCATCTGCGGATGGAAGGACGTTACGGTGTGTACCATCAGAATGAAGAGGTAGAGAAACATACCCATGTCATCTTCCACTTCACTGATGGCACCGAATTGCGTTACAAGGATGTACGTCAGTTTGGAACGATGCATCTGTTCACCGCAGGGGAGGAACTGGTATCCAAACCTCTAATGAAGCTTGGGCTTGAGCCGCTGGATGAGGCTTTTACCGTGGATGCGTTCCGTGCTGCGGTGGGCCAACGCACAACCAAAATCAAAGCGGTCCTGCTGAATCAGGCATATGTTGTAGGCATCGGGAATATTTATGTGGACGAGGCTCTCTTCCGCGCAGGTATTCATCCCGAGACGATTGCAAAGACATTAACCGAAGCACAGTTAACGGTGCTTCATGAAGCGATCGTGGCTACGCTGCAGGATGCTGTGAATGCAGGAGGCTCTTCCATCAAGTCATATGTTAACGGGCAGGGCGAGATGGGCATGTTCCAGCATCAGCTGAAAATCTATGGCCGCAAAGCGGAGCCATGCCACACCTGCGGCACGTTGATTGAAAAAAGTGTCGTAGGTGGACGCGGGACGCATTTTTGCCCGAAATGTCAGCCATCTCCACTCTCCAACTTCAACTGAATGAATGAAATGATGAAATCATAGCACCCTTGGATTCCTCCCTCCATATACTGATATGGCAGAAATAAGCGGGCATATACCCATACTGACATCATCAGTTGGCACGTACCGCACAGGGGAGGAATCCGGGGTGCTGCATCATTTTATTTCATTACTGGCGCTTGCTTTTGCAGTGAGTTTAGATGGTTTCGGAGTTGGAATTACATACGGGCTTCGGAGGACCAAGATTCCGCTCTTATCTATTGCTATTATTTCACTTTGTTCGGGATTGGTTATCGCTTTGTCCATGCAGGTAGGGGTGTTATTGTCCCATGTCGTGACACCGGGCGCAGCTTCCGTTGTTGGAGCTGTCATTCTGATTGTGATCGGTGCGTGGTCTCTACTGCAGTTGATTCTTAGACGAGGCAAAGAACGTGAGGAAGCGGAGAGTGCGGTGTCGAAGGAGAGACTGCTTCAGGAAAATGCAGCAGCGGATCCTGGGCTTGCAGCCAGAGGCAGGAATCAATTAATGGTTCTGGAAGTGCAGCCTTCTCCAACGGATGGATCGGTGGAGCGCATGGTATTTACATTGGAATTGCGTAAACTTGGCGTGGTCATACAGATTCTGCGCAGCCCTTCGAAGGCGGATATCGATAACTCAGGAAGTATCTCTGCGCAGGAAGCGATGTGGCTGGGGATTGCGCTGTCACTAGATGCGTTCGGTGCTGGGCTTGGAGCGGCATTGCTCGGTTTTCCTACGCTGTGGACGGCTCTGGTCATTGCGTTGTTCAGCGGTGCGTTTCTGTCGCTCGGTATGCATGTAGGACTTCGATTTGCAGCACAGCGCTGGATGCAGAAGCTTTCGATTCTGCCGGCCCTGCTGTTAATGATTATGGGAATATTCAAGTTGTTTTGAGGAGTAATAAAGCTGTTATGAGGTGAGACGATGAATATAGGCTTAACGGGCGGAATCGCGACAGGCAAAAGCAGTGTTTCCGCCTATCTCGCCAGTAAGGGAGCACTGCTCATCGATGCAGATGTTATCGCCCGGGAAGTCATGGAGCCTGGGCATCCCGTTTTGGCTGCCGCTGTTCAGCGGTTTGGACAAGATATACTGCATGAGGATGGAACGCTGGATCGGAAAAAGTTGGGGAGCATTGTTTTTCAGCACCCTGAGGAACGAAAAGCGCTTGAGGCCATTACTCATCCGGCGATCCGGAAGGAAATGCGTGAGAGAGCGGCTGCATACGAATTGAAACATCCGGACAAGCTGGTGGTGTCGGATATTCCGCTGCTGTACGAGTCGGGGCTTGAGGATGGTTTTACGGAAATTATGGTCGTTTATGTACCCCGAGCTGTACAGCTGGAGCGGCTGATGAACCGCGATCAGATGATCAAGGCTGATGCTGAAGCACGAATTGCCGCACAGATGGATATTGAACGCAAAAGAGAGCGTGCAGATATTGTCATTGATAACAGCGGTTCATGGTCCCAGACAGAGAAGCAGCTTGAATCATTTTTAACGCATAAGGGTCTGTTATGAAAATATTGCGTAAAAAACGTGTACTGCTGATTATGTTTGTTTCCTTTGTACTTGTGTTATTTCTAAATACGAACTGGATGGCCTGGTTTTATCCCATTGAATATAAGGAAGAGATTCGGGCACAGTCTCAAAGCTATGAGGTTGATCCATTTCTGATTGCTTCCATTATCAGGGTAGAGACCAATTTCAAAACGAGCAAAGAATCCAAGCGCGGTGCAATCGGATTAATGCAGCTCATGCCGGATACGGCAAATTGGATTTTGGAGCAGGCGAAAATTCCACCCACTTCGCTGGAAGAATTAAAACATGAACCTGAGCGGAATATTCAGCTGGGCACATGGTACCTGCGAAACCTGTCAGACCAGTTTAACGGCAACGAAATTGTGATGATTGCAGCCTATAATGCCGGACCGGGGAAGGTCAGCAGCTGGTTGAAAAATGGTGTATGGGATGGCACAATCGAAACGGTGAAGGATATTCCTTTTGGCGAAACACGCCACTATGTACAACGGGTTATTTACTATTATAATCAGTATGTGAAGATCTACGACACGTTCTAGAGCGATTGCTTGTCAAAAGATAAGGAGAAGCACGGAGCAGACCGGTGGTGTACCGGCCGCTCCATGCTCCTCTGTGTAACGTATTACGATGCAGATAATTATTGGTATTGACCTGCCAATTGCTGTTCTGCAATTGTTACCAGACGCTTCGTGATGTATCCACCGATCGAACCGTTCTCGTAAGAAGTCATGTTACCTTGGTATCCATCTTGTGGGATGCTGATTCCGAGTTCTTGAGCTACTTCATATTTCATTTGCTCCAGAGCTGCGGAAGCTTTAGTTACAACCAAGTTGTTGGAGTTACCGTTGCTTTGTGCCATTGCTGTTCACCTCCTCGCGGGTTGGTAAAAGTATTATGTGTCGCGAGTGCGATTTTCATAACAAGATATGCTCAGGGAATATGTGGAAAAAAGAAAACGTGGGAAGTGATTGAAGTTGAAATGTCCTTATTGTGGTTATCTGGGTACCAAAGTGCTGGACTCCAGACCAGCGAATGAATCCAAATCCATCCGCCGCCGCCGAGAATGCGAGCAGTGCGCGAGAAGATTTACAACCTTTGAAATGATCGAAGAAACACCGTTGATCGTCATTAAAAAGGATGGCAGCCGTGAAGAGTTCAGTCGCGACAAAATCCTCCGTGGATTGATTCGTGCCTGTGAGAAGCGTCCGGTATCCGTGGAAACGCTGGAGATGATGGTATCTGAAGTGGAGAAATCGCTGCGGAACACAGCCGAAGCTGAGGTAGAGAGCCGCCAGATTGGTGAGCTGTTAATGGAGCAGCTGTTTCCGGTGGATGAAGTAGCTTATGTGCGCTTCGCTTCGGTGTATCGTCAATTCAAAGACATCAACATGTTTATGAAAGAACTGAAATCACTGCTGTCCAAAGAAGATCTGGAGGACTAGCGGCGTGGGGAAAGGGAGAAGAGCAATCCGGGGCTGCATCTGGTATATGCCGTGTGTGCCCGTAACATGAATGTTCTTCTCCATAGATTTCGGTGCTTCAGAAGGGTATTGACAGTCGAGAAGGGATTTTATATGATATAGAAGTCGCCTGTAAAAATGTTTTGTAACAGTGCTGGACAAGATGTAACATCATATCCTGGGGCCTTAGCTCAGCTGGGAGAGCGCATCGCTGGCAGCGATGAGGTCAGGGGTTCGATCCCCCTAGGCTCCATAAGAGTTTAACGAGAAACGGCAGAAATGCCGTTTTTTTTGTTTGAATTAATGGTTTCTATTCAAGATGGGTGTATTAAGTCTTGTACTGTCTGATCGTGTTATTCTTGGTGAAATCATGCGGACTGCAGGCAGTAGACGCATGTGGAATCCCAAATATGATGGAACGGTTGAGGGGGATGTTATGCCGAAAAATGATAATATGTTAGCCATTCTATGGATGCTGAATTCGGGAGAGAAGTGGACTGCAAAACAAATATCCGAAAAGTTAGAAGTGAATATCAGAACCGTTTATCGCTATATTGATGCATTATGTTCTAGCGGCGTGCCTATCATATCCGACGCAGGTCATCATGGTGGATATAGTCTGCTGCATCATTTTATCAGATCACCGCTGCTGTTTGATATGGAAGAAAAGAAGACACTCCTTCATGCTGCTGTTTTTGCAAAAGAAGCTGGATACCCGTTGAGTGAGACATTAGAGAATGCGACATCCAAGTTGAAAATGTATTCGAATGAGCAGCAGGAGAGTATGCTAAACCAAGGGTTAGCTGGATTTGAAGTGATAAACCGCATGCTCAGCCCTTCGAGTCAGCTCATATTAGCGGAATTGGAGCATGCTGTAGAAAACGAAATCACTGTAGAGATGGATTACCGTACAAACCATGAAAAGAAGCCAAAGAACAGGATGATAGATCCGTATGGAATCGTTTACTGGAATAATAGATGGTATACGGTTGCGTTCTGCCATCTAAGGAATGAAATACGAAGTTTTCGGGTAGATCGGATTTTACGAATCAAGCGTACTCAACTCATTTTTAAGCGTCCTGAAGCTTTTTCTAGCCGTGAATTTTTTATGAAAAACCTGTTACCTGATCTTATGGGGAAGGAAGGGTTAATTTCTTTAAGGATCGAAGGCAGGCCGGAGGCGTTGGATGAACTAAACATGCACTGGTTTTTAGGACATCATCTGCAAGAGCGGACGTCCAATCAAGCCGTCTTTTTATTCGAGGAAAAATCCATTCATAATGCTGTCCCGTATTTTCTTCTATCCTATGGTAAATCCATTCGAATACTTGAACCCCAGAGTGTGAAAGACAGACTTGCTGCAATTGCATCAGAGTTAATGGAATATTATCAACAATAACAGCTTCACTGACAGCGGATGTCAGTGAAGCTGTTTTATAATGAGATAGTCATTGATTACCGATGGACTGTAGTCCTTGATAGATAAAAAAAGGGGAGAAATTAAAATGAAAAGAACAGTATATCTTTATGTTTTTGACACCATGTCCGATTGGGAAATCGGTTATTTGACGGCCGAGCTTAACTCAGGAAGATACTTTAGAAAGGGGCTGGCTTCAGCACAAATAGTCACCGTTGGGATAGATAAAGCTCCAGTAACTACAATGGGCGGATTGAAAATAACACCCGACATTCAAGTGGATGAGTGCAGCATTACAAGCGCAGATGCACTGATACTACCTGGCGGAAATACATGGGCAGAGGCTGTTCATAAGCCCATATTACAAATTGCCGAGATGTGTTTACAGGAAGGGATTGTACTCGGGGCGATTTGCGGGGCCTCCATAGGACTTGCTCAAGCAGGCTTGTTAGATTCCCGCTCGCATACAAGCAATGATCTGACGTATCTTAAAATGATTTGTCCGTCTTACACGGGCGAAGAATATTACATATCGGAATCGGCTGTTACCGATGGAAAACTGATTACTGCTTCCGGAGCAGCTCCACTTGAGTTTTCTGTTCATATTTTTAGAGCACTGGATGTATTTGCGCCAGAAACATTAGATGCATGGTATCATCTTAACAAAACGAATGAACCTCAATATTTCTACGAGTTAATGAGTTCAATTCAGTGACAGCTCCATTCCAAAGAGAAACGCCATCACTTAAATGTGATGGCGTTTTTTGCTGGATTGCTTCTTAAATCTGTCTTCTTATGGGGAGTAAAGTAAGGACTTTTTCTAAAATGATTCTTTAGTGGGCCACTTTAGGTTAGATATTGTTTAGTTGAATCCGCTCGGCGCACCGGGTACGACCGGTTTTCGCTGCGCAAACATCCAATCAAAGACATCGGTGTAATCGTTGTTCCAAGCAGGCAAGTTGGATGACTGCGCCGTGGGAGCGATGCTCCAAGTCCCCATCGTTATCTCGTTGTAGAGAACAGCCGCTTCGACTTCATGCGCTATATAATCCGCCAGAACAGGTGTGTTGGCAGGATTCGGTCTTAGATTCGGCTGATCAAATTGATTGTAAGGCCACGTAAGTACCTCATTACTTTCGAAGCGTGAAGCTCTCGCGTTAATCATTTTCGGCATATTGGTATTGATGAAATTATTGAGGTTAGTCTGGTAGCCTCCAACATTATGAGCATTTAAAAACATCCAATAGGCCAGGGTGTTGTGAGCGTCGTTAGCCGCAGCGTTCGGTGAACCGCTTACCGGGGCCATAGGTGCGGCGGCAGCGAAGAAGCCAGGGTAGCTGTTAACTAAGTTGTTCGTATACTGTCCGCCCCAGGAGAAGCCTGCTGCGTAAACACGGTTAGGATCTACTTCGCCGCTGGCGATCAGGGCGTCGATGACCTTCTTCACATTCTGTGTGGAGGGAACAGAAACGCCATTATAGGAAATATTCAGGATGTGGCTGGCGTACTTTTCGGGATTCTGTGCCATTTTTTTCATTAGGGCGACCGATCCATTGGCGGATTTCATGGCCGCTTTTTGGTCTGCCGCAGCGTTTGTGCCGCCGCGTGACATGCCGTGGGTGTACACATACAGCGGCAATCCTTTCATCACGTTACCGTCCTCATCCTTATGAAGGTAGAGCGAGCGATTGACCGAATGATCCGTGAATGTTGCGAACTTATCAAGGATTGGATTCACAACCTTTTCTTGCTCAAAAACCACGTTGTGAAGTGGATTCCCCTCTGTCAGTACGATCTGACCCTTTTGGCTGAGGGTGTAAACCTGCTTTGTCGAGTTACTGCTGCCATCCAGTGTTGTATTGCCGCCGCTCTCTGAATAAAACTCAGACTCAACGACGATGTAACGGCCGCTCGCCAGTCCGTCCCGATAATCTGGTGAATTGCTTACCGGCCCCACATAGCCGCGTACCTTCGGTTCATCATTAGCGTAAACCCTTGTGATCTTGCGTGGTCCTTCAAGGGTCACCGCTTCGCCGTTCAGGGTCGTGTTTCTTACCGACAGGGCAAATAAGTCTGGACGAAGCTCGGAGCCTAACGCTGCTTTCCCCTCGCCTAAATCAATGATAACAGCCGTTGTGTACTCGCCACTGGCGAAGTTGTCATTCCATACGATAAAAGGAAGTATGCTTGCGTCCGGATCGTTTTTGAAGGTCACATGAATGGTATGGTCTGCCTCAATATTCGTAAAGGTATAAGTGCCAGCAGATAGGGGCACGATCTCGCCGTCTACCGTTACCGTATCCACAACTTTACCGGAATCGGGGGTAAACGTAATTTCTTTATCAGAGTCCTGATCTACTCTAAGCACATCGCCGGGTGGAACTGACGTTATTCGGCCGCCCGGTCCCGCTGTGGCAGTGATTGAAAATCTGGTGTCCAATTCGGTGGCTGAGATGAGCTGCAGGCTGTCTGTAAATGAATCAGAGCTGGTATAAGCCGCGTCCGGAATTCCAAAGCAGGAAACGACTTCATAGCGGTCAGCGCCCTTTTCTGTCGAGTTATTGATGTACACCTCGAAGGTAAGATTTCCCTCCTGTAAGATCAAATCTCTTTTGGGTATTCTCATTTCCACAATGTATCCGGTATCTGTAATCTGGGTCCATGCAGCTCTGCCTGGAGCGGCCTGCCCTGAAAACACTCCCGTCGCGCTGACACGCCATTGGTTCGAGCCGCTGCTTCCATCACCAACATAAAACTCCAGACTGTCGTATCGGTGGTCTCCGCCAGCTCCCTGATATAGATTACTGTCATTCACAACTACGCGGGCATACAGGTAGTCATGGTCCCAAAGGATTCTGGCTGTACCTGTGGCATGAGGTCTTGGGTCGGTGGGGACAGTGCTTTTGTTGATGTGATGTTCCATGGTTTGGCTCCAGAGGGGGTCGTTTGACCCGAGTTCAGGGGTTCCAAACATGGCGGCCTTTGTTTCATTCGCTGCGGCTGCGTCCTCGATGTTGTCATTGTCGGCAGCGTAGCTCGTAGGCATTAGCGTGACCACCATGACCAAGCAGCAAAGAAACCCGAGCATTTTTCTAAATCGTTTTGGCATAGATACAATCCTCCTTATTTTTTGATTCGGTGTGCTCATGGTTCACTCGCATCCGTATTTGGAAGCGTTATCAAATTAACAAGCGCCCAACTATATATATTATGTTTATCTGGTGTTAAATCCTTTAATTTCAATGCAGAGTATATATTGGAATAAAAACGATTGATTTTAGGTATAGGGACAACGCTTCAGTCCACGTCAAAATTTCAAATTGAAATAAAAAAGTTCACGTTATTAACAAGATAGTACATTGAATTGAGATCTCTGAACACGTAATATGAGGAGGAATGTAAGCGTATTCATTTCAGGGTGGTCCTCTAGTTTCTTGAGTGAAGGGGTCTTGGTTTGAAAGCGAGCTATGGTTTTGTGTGCTTCTAATATTCAATGAGGGGAAGAATGCTATGCGAAAGCGAATGACAAACATCACTTTGGTTTTACTGTTGACCTTCAGCTGCTGTTTTAGTTTGGATATGCCATTTAGTAATCAAGCTTCAGCTGACCCAATTACACCAACGATGTTGGCGCATTATCCATTGCTTGAAGATGTATTGGATACATCAGGTAATGGCAAGCATGGAGCGGCTGTAGGCGACATTACGTATGCCGATGGTCTTACTCTGCCTGGAGGGACAGATAGCAATGCGAACTATGTGCAGCTTCCTACGGGCTTGTTTGATCATCAAGAAAATACAACGATTTCTGTATGGATGAAGAGTAACGCTGGACGCGGGAACCACGCAGCATTATTTTACGGTACGCCAGCAGCTGAAAATCAACTGCCAACGAATTACTGGCTGTTTAATCCATCGAATCCCAGTGGGGATTTTAAGTCCGTATTTACAGATCACGATAATGTGGACCAGCCTTGGACGACGGAGGTAGGCGTATCAGGCCCTTCTACGACACAGTATGAAGGTCAATGGGTTCACTATACAACGGTTATCACAGAAAGCTCTATTACAGGTTATATTAACGGAGTAAGTATAGGAACCGTCCCAAAAGAGAAAACAACAGCAAGCTTTGGCACGGATTTGCAAGCTTATATCGGTCGCTCCAATTATTTAGCGGATGCTGCTTTTGCGGGCAGCTTTCAGGATTTAAGAATTTACGGAGAGGCACTACGTAGTGAAGATATCGCTGGAGTATATGAACAATCGCTCGATGAAAAGCAAATACAACAAAGTAAAAAAGAACTGACGTTAGGGGACCTATCCGCCGTTACAGAATCGCTTGAACTTCCTTCTGCCGATAAGTATGGTGCAGTGATCTCGTGGACTTCCAGCGATGAGAGTGCGATTAGTCCAACGGGAGAAGTATTCTTACGAGAAACGGAGCAGCAAGTGACCTTAACGGCAACCATTTCTTTGGGTGGGAACCAAGCAGCGAAGGAGTTTATCGTCACCTTATTACCTGAGGATAGCTCTATTGAGCAGATCGCCGTTAAGGGGGTTTCGCTTAATAAACCTACACTTCGTTTATCCGTGGGGGACAGCGAGACATTAGTTGCTGCAATTTCACCATTCAATGCGACCAATAAAAGAGTTATCTGGACATCTAGTGATTCCAGTGCAGCAAATGTCGATTCGGTGGGTAACGTTACAGCGGTTAGTGAAGGTACAGCTACCATTACGGTACAAACGGAGGATGGAGGCTATGTGGCTGAATCATCCATTACCATTACGGTTCAAGATAAGTCGCTAAATGATGATTTGCTTCTTCATTACAACATGAAAACAACTGCAGAGGTAGAGGGTCAACTCGTACTGAAGGATATCGCCAACAAGCAAGTTACATTTGATGGGATATTTAAAAATCCAAACAATGGACAATTCATTTCTAACCGTGAGGTTGGTTTTATTTCCTTCAATGGAGGAAGTTCTACATCCAATAGTGGATATGTTGAGATTCCTAAGGGCTCCAATGGAATGGATCTATTACAAGGCCTGAATGAGATTACCGTATCTTCCATCGTGAACTGGACGAATGATGGTACGAATCGCTGGATTTTCGGTTTGGGTACGGTGTTAACACCGGAAACGAACAAATATTTTTTCGTAACCCCACGTCACGGAAGTGGATCGGGCAATATGATTGCTGCGGGTATATCTAAAAATGGCTGGCCGAACGAAGCGTTAGTTACAGGCAGTGCAAACTCCAACCTAATCGCCGGACAGTGGAAGCATGTAACGGTGTCCTTCTCCGAAGCCAGCAGCAGGATCACATTATTCGTGGATGGCGTAAAGGCTGCTTCAGGTAATGCGAACGGACTAAAGCTGTCAGACATCATTAATCCGAATTCTATGTTCTCCGGTTTCATCGGTAAATCAATCTTTACGAACGATCCATATTTTCAAGGAAGCGTAGCTGATTTCCGAGTATATAATAGGGCATTGACGGAGCAAGAAGTGGGCGAGTTATATCAACAAGAAGCCGTAACTCACATCTCTCAAATACGTCAGCTTACAGTTGATGATGCAGCGAATCAACTTAGCATAGATAGTTACTTGGACGAGGCAGATCAGAGTGCAGATAAAATAACGAAAAATGTTACCTTACCGACAAGCGGTAAAAACGGCGTGAGTATCACCTGGAGTTCCAGTCAGCCTGCAGTTATTTCTAACAGCGGCGCTGTAGAACGTCCAAATGCTCAAGCAAGTGATGTTCAAGCAGAACTTACGGCTGTTTTAACGTATCAAGGCGTATCTACATCGGCTGTATTCCCTGTTACGATCTTGAAGCAATTCGATGACCAGCAGAAGGTTGATCTGGATGCTGAACAATTAGAGATCTACAATGCGGATAACGTTAAAGGCAACTTACGTCTTGTCACTACAGGAGAACAAGGCTCCACCATTACGTGGACATCTAGCAGACCTACCGTTGTTAAAGGCACGGCTGAAGCGGCCGGTGATGCTGCACAGCTGGGCTGGGTAAACCGTCAAGCTGCGGATATGTCCGTTTCGTTAACAGCTACAATTACAAATGGCTCAGCTTCTAAAGAGCGAACATTTGACCTTACCGTGAAAAAAGCAGCTGCGCCAGTACAGCTTGATGCGTACTTCTTTGCTTACTTTACAGGTGAATATGAGGGTGGTGAAGAAATCTCCTTCGCTACAGCAGAAGATCCATTGTACTGGAAAGCGCTCAATAATGGGAAGTCGATCCTTCAATCGAATATGGGTGAAAAGGGACTTCGTGATCCATTCGTTATTCGTTCAGCAGAAGGTGATAAATTTTATATGCTGGCAACCGATTTGAAAATGGGTGAGAGCACCAATTTCGACCAGGCTCAAATTACGGGTAGCCATTACATGATGATCTGGGAGTCGGAGGATCTCGTTAACTGGAGCGAGCAGCGAATGGTCAAGGTTGCTCCCAAGACAGGAGGAAATACGTGGGCGCCAGAAGCGATCTATGATCCTGCAACCGGAGAGTATATCGTATTTTGGGCTTCATCAATGAAAAATACAGAGACATACGGTGATTATAACGGGAGACCCGCAGGTCAGTATAATGTGATGTATTATGCAGCAACACGAGATTTCTATAACTTTTCAGAGCCAAAGGTCATGATTGATGAGTCACTTCCAACCATTGATACGACGTTTATTGAGCATAACGATATGTTGTATCGATTTACCAAATCAGAAGTCAATACCAAAGTGTATGTGGAGAAAGCACCAAATTTCTACTATGACAAGGACGGTTTTGCTGCCAATGGCCTTCAATACGACGCTGTTCCGGGTACACGTGATAACAAACTTGGCTTGATCGGAAAAAATGGAAACAACGAAGGACAAACGATATTTAAGGATATTCATCAAGACAAGTGGTATCTGTTCCTGGATTCATGGCCTTATCATGTACGATATACAACAGATCTGGATAGCAGCAAGCAATATATTAATAATGTATTAAGCAGTGATCAATATGCACTTCCGCCAGGACCAAGGCACGGAACGGTGATTCCAATCTCGCGTGTGGAGTATGATACTTTGCAAGACAAGTATGCTTCGAAGGGACCGGCACCATCAACAGACCCGGTTGTACATTACTCATTTGATGCAAATACTGTGAATGGTACAACGTTGGACGATATTTCGGGGAATGGCCATCACGCAACACTGGTAGGTGGAGCAGCCATTAATGAAGAGGATCGTATCGGTAAAACGGGTGCTTCGCTAGAGCTTAATGGGTCAACAGGATATGTGAAACTGCCCGATAACCTGATTCAATCTTTGAATCTGGAGAAGGCTACGTTCTCTACATGGGTTCAAATGAACAAAAATCAAGCCAATCAGAGAATATTTGATTTTGCTTCCGAAACAGGCAGACAGGTTAACCGCAACACCATGTACTTGAGTACTCAAGGCGATACAGGTAGTCTGGAGTTCGCTGTCGTAACCCCTTTTACAGAGAAATTTAGCAATGACAGCACGAGACTCGGAGCAGATTATAAATATGCATTGCGAAATGCTGGATTATTACCAACGAAGACTTGGCAGCATATTGCCATTACTATGGATGAATTTGAGGCAGTACTCTATCTGAATGGGCATGAGGTTAAACGCAGCTCGACATTTAATGTTGAGCCCAGAATGTTACTGGAAACAACGATGAATTATATTGGTAAATCGAGAAATAGCTCTGATCGTTTGTTTGATGGTAAATTGGATGACTTCCGTATTTATAATCGTGCATTATCTGGTCAAGAGATTGCAGCATTAGCGGATGAAGACGTTACTCCTCCAGTAGAGCAGCCATCCGGGGCTGAGCTCATTCTACACTACGATATGAATGATATCGATCGTGCGACTGCAACGGTTATTGACCAAACCGGAAAATTCAACGGAAAATGGGTGAATCCCTCTAAGGCAGAATGGATTCGTACGGAAGATGCTGGTGTGCTGAGCTTTAATGGGGGGAGAGCAGACTCCTATGTAGAGCTGCCACAAGGAATTCTCGACGGATTAACGGATATCACCGTTTCATCGATTGTGAATTGGAGCGGTAACAACGCTGCGGAGTGGTTGTATGCATTAGGAAGAACAAACGATAATACGCACTATACGTATTTCACACCACGTTATAACGCTAACGGTCTAGCGCGTTTAGGCATCGCGACGAATGCCTGGAATAATGAGTCCTCAACTTCGACCACAGGCTTAAAGAATAATGAATGGAAAGTAGTAACGACTGTTGTTTCAGGCAAGGATGGTACACTAACCATTTATATTGATGGTGTTGCTGTTGCATCAGGCTCAACGAATGGAATGACGCTAGAACAAATAAAAAATACTTCAGGCAGCAGTGGAACCATCGGGAAGTCATTTTATGTAGCTGATCCATACTTCGGTGGGTTGATTGCAGACTTCCAAATCTATGATGGTGCTATGACGGCAGCAGATATTACAACCCTTAAGGCTCGTGCGGATCGGAAGATTGCTTCGATGAAGGGCATGCTTGTATCGGGTGCGACAGATAAATTAACGATCAATGATCTGCTTGCTTCGAATACATCCAAAGATTCGATTACAAGTAATGTAACTTTGCCAACAGCTGGTGCGTATGGCACAACAATAAGCTGGACAACGGATAAGAGCAATGTGATCTCAACTACAGGTGTCGTGACTAGACCAGATAACGCAGCTGGCGATCAAGTTGTAACGTTAACAGCGGTATTTACAGATGGTACAGAGACAAAAATCAAAACCTTTACGTTGATGGTTAAAGCATTGCCGAGCGATGCCAATGCTGTAGATGAAGCAAAAGCGGCACTAGTTGTTCATAACATTCAGGATGTAAGAGGTCATCTCTCCTTACCGTCATCTGGATTATATGGATCAACGATTACTTGGTCTTCCGTTCAACCAAACGTCGTTTCAGTGACTGGTGAAGTGCAGCGTCCTGCACATGGTAGTGGAGATGTAGACGTGAAGCTCACAGCTGCAATTACATTAAATTCAGCATCCACTACGAAGGAGTTTATTGCCAAGGTCAAGGAACGGCCTGCCGATGAAAAATATGCAGGATACTTCTTCACCTATTTTACTGGGGAAGGTACTTCAACGGGTGAGCAAATTTACTTTGCACTAAGTGAAGGTAATGATCCGTTAAACTGGCGAGAATTGAATGAGGGTAAACCTGTACTGACCTCTGCCTTAGGGGAGAAGGGAGTACGTGATCCATTCATTATTCGTTCGCCTGAAGGCGACAAGTTCTACATGATCGCCACCGATCTGAAAATTAACGGCAATGGTGACTGGGGCAAAGCACAGACATGGGGCAGCCGTTCCATTATGGTGTGGGAATCGAATGATCTCGTCAACTGGACAGATCAACGCATGGTAGAGGTTGCACCGGAAGAAGCCGGTAATACCTGGGCACCAGAAATCATGTACGACAAGACAACAGGTGAATATATCGTATTTTGGGCATCAAGAATGTTTGATGATGCATCCCATACCGGTAACGCTTATCAACAAATGATGTATAGCAAGACAAGAGATTTCTATACGTTTACTGAACCGAAAGTATATTTGGATTATGGGTATTCCATCATTGACACCACAATGATTGAACATGATGGTAAAGTGTATCGTTTTACGAAGGATGAACGAGACAACGGAGCTATTGCTCCATTTGGCAAGATGATTTTCCAAGAGATGGGTGACTCGATCTTAGATCCAACCTTCAAAATGCTTAATCAAGGTGTGGGTAACATGAAATGGGTTGAGGGACCGACGATCTTCAAATCGAATACAGAAGAGAAGTGGTATTTATTCGTAGATGAGTTTGGTGGAAGAGGTTATATTCCATTCGAGACAACCAATCTTGCATCAGGTGTCTGGACATTATCTTCGAACTACAACTTACCAGCTAGTCCACGTCACGGAACGGTCATTCCGATTACACAAAGTGAGTATGATGCACTCAGTGGGAAGAACGTATCTGTTAGCGGAATTAGCTTGGACAAAACGACATTGTCCATCGTAGAAGGTCAATCAGGGCAATTGACAGCTACGATCACACCGGCAAATGCAACGAAAAAGGAAGTAAAATGGAGCTCAAGTAATCCAGCTGTAGCGACTGTAAGTGCGACAGGTCGAGTAACAGCGGTGGCACCAGGAACAGCAAGCATTACAGTAACTACAGTAGATGGTGGTATATCATCCAACGCTACAGTAACGGTGACACCACTGGTTGAACCGACTGCGCCAGAAGAAGTGACCGGAACAAGCGTAATAGCGGGTAATCAGAAGCTGACTTTGAAATGGAGTAATCCTGCAAGCGATCTAGTCGCAATTAAGATTACAGGTCATGGAAATACAGAGTTTAAGACGGTAACGCTGAATCATGTGGCTAGCAGTTATGAAATCACAGAACTTGCAAATGGCACGCGTTATGAATTCCGTATTACTACGGTAAACTTAGCGGGGCAAGAATCGGCAGGGGTTGTGGTATCGGGAACACCACAAGCACCAAGCAGTGGTAATGGAGATGGTGGCGGTGGTAGTGGCGGTAACATCCCTGCACATACAGTACCGCCAGCTTCTACAGGTGGAAGTGAACCAGTGGTGATGGACAACGGTCAGATAAACATTAAGCCAGTTGTTAATGAGAACGGTGCTTCTATAGTGAAGCTAAGTCCTGATACGGTGAAGCGTGCACTTGATCAAACGACAGGTGATAAGCTACAGGTACAACTTGAAGGAGATCAAAGCTTGAACGAGCTAATCGTTGAGCTAGCGGTAGATCCCCGCTTAACAAGTGCAACTTCTAAGGTAGGTCACATCGAGATTAACACAGGATCAGCAGTCGTAACGTTGGCTACCGAACGGCTTGGAACAGAAATAAGCGCAGGGAAAACGTTAGGATTGTCGATCAAGAAAATATCGTCTAATCAACTGCCAGCTGGCACAGAAGCTAGGATGAATGGTGAGGTCGTATATGATATCAAGCTAAAGATAGATGGTACGAAGCTTACGGCTTTTGATGGTAGAGATGATCTCGTGATTGCATTGCCATATACGCTGAAGGCTTCTGAGAATCCAAACAACATCATCGTATACGATGTAAAGGGCAACGGAGAGCTGAGAGTCGTGATGAATGGTAGATACAATGCAGGGACAGGTCAAGTAGAGTTCAAACCAACGATTCTAAGTAAATATACGGCAGCGTATGTTACAGCGAGCTTTCAGGATGTGACCCAGGGCTGGGCGAAAGATGCGATCTCGGCATTGAGAGCAAGAGGCGTTGTAAAGGGTATAGGCGACGGCGAGTTTAACCCGAAAGGTCAGGTGACAAGAGCAGCATTCATCACCATGCTGATGAATGTGCTGGAGTTATCGGATGAGAGCGCAGCAGCAAGCTTTAGTGATGTGGAGCAAGGAGAATGGTACTATCGAAATATCGCAATCGCGCAGAAGCTGGGGATTGTGAACGGGAAACCAGATGGTCGTTTCGGAGTTCATGAGAACATTACGCGAGAAGATATGGCCGTTATGGTATACAAAGCGATCCAAATGAAGCAACTAAAATTACCAGATCATGAAGCTATAGCTTTCAAGGATAAAGCAAACATCGCAAACTATGCGAAGCAAGCGGTAGAGACAATACAGGGAGCAGGCATCATAAACGGTGTAGGTAATGATGAGTTTGCACCGAAGAAAACGGCTAACCGTGACGAAGCAGCAATGATGATCTATAATTTATGGAGTTTGATGTAGGCTTGTTAAAAATAGGTCAGTGGCTATGAATTGAATTTGATTAAAGGCTCCATACTAAACAACCCGCTAAACACAAGGATTTCAGAGTGTTTGGCGGGTTGTATTATTCATCAAAAGAGCAGTACAATGAATGAAAAATACTCTATACTAGGACTGATTAAAAATGAAATTTATAGAGGTTAGGAATGCCCGAAAACATAATCTGAAAAATATAAACGTAACCATTCCAAAAGGGAAGCTCACTGTAGTGACAGGAGTCAGTGGGTCAGGGAAATCGACATTTGCTTTTGATATCCTCTATGAGGAAGGACGTAATCGTTACCTTCAATCGATCGGCTTTTTTGGACAAACCAATCAAGAAGACCACTTTGACGAGATTACGGGTCTGTCACCAACGATTTCAGTTGAACAAAGAATTATTCGGCAATCGAATCCACGTAGCGTAGTAGGAACACGTACATATATCAGTCAATTATTGGGACAACTCTTCTCACTTGAAGGGCAAATGACTTGCTCAAGATGCAATACTACACTTGATTACAATCTATATTGTGAGAAGTGTGGGATTCAGGAAAGCAGACTAACTCCTCCCTATTTTTCTTTTAATACAGGACTCGGAATGTGTTTAGATTGTCGAGGTCGAGGATATAGTTTCGAATTAATGAGAGATAAGATTGTACCAAATAAAAATAAAAATGTACTAGAAATATGCAGAGGTTTAGGTTTTTTTGGGAAGTCACTACTAGCTCAACTTAGTAACTTTGCAAACATCAATAATATAGACCTTACACTGCCATTTTGTCGTCTTTCTGATGAAGCTCAACAATTCATTTATTATGGAATGCATGATGTATTTGAAGGTCTGTTACCTTGTATACAAAGAAGAATGAGTTCTACGGTTCGAGCACGAAGCGTAGGAGAAACTCAATTTTGTTCAAGAGTAACTTGCCCAATTTGTATGGGGTTTCGAATTGGAGAAGAAGCTCGCAGAGTGACTATAAATGCCAAGCATATCGGTCATTTAGGGAACATGAGTATCCATGAGCTTAAAGCTTTTTTAAGCGATACTATACAATCAGGACAGATATCTTCGAACGGTAAAGCGATTATAAACCTAATTATTAGACGACTTCATCTTCTTATTGAACTGGGCTTGTCTCATCTATCGATAAATAGAAGTTTACCATCTTTAAGCGGAGGGGAGATTCAGCGACTTTTTCTCATGTATCACATCGAGTCTGCCTTTGATTCGTTAACCTATATTTTCGATGAACCCACTTCTGGTCTTCATGAAATTGAGAAGGAATTGATTATTCATAAATTAAGGGGAATACAACAAGCGGGGAACACCGTTATTGTAGTAGAACATGATCCTATGATGATTAAGGCTGCGGATTATGTGTTGGAACTTGGACCACAAGCTGGTGAAAAAGGGGGGGGAGTTGTTTTTCAAGGCTCCGTCGAAGATATGTTACAAGCAACACAATCGATTACAGGAAAATATTTATCAAAGCAATATGATTTGCCAAGAAAAGAAGAGAACCACTATCGAAGAGTTACCGATATTACGCCAAAACTTACGCTTAAGAATGTAAGTGTTCATAATCTTAAAAATTTTACGGTTAATATCCCCTTAGGTTTGCTAATAGGTGTTACGGGGGTGTCTGGCAGTGGAAAGAGTTCCTTGATATCAGATACATTGGTTCCCCTTTTAAAACAGCGTTTTAAAAAGTCAACAGATATTAATGATGATGAAAACGACTCTGAAGGTTGTAGTGAATTAATAAGCTGTGAACTAGAGGGATATGGGGAGTTGAAAGGCTGTATTGCCGTATCTCAGTCCCCAATTGGAAGACATAAAACATCTATCCCTGCAAGCTATATTGGAATATGGGATAAAATACGTTTGGTATTTGCTTCACAGCCTTTGGCTGCGGAGAGAGGTTACAGTCCCGGACACTTTTCATTTAATTCTTCTGATGGACAATGTGAAAAATGTAAGGGTGAGGGAACCGTACAATTAATAGGCGAGGTTACTCGCGAATGTTCTGAATGCAATGGCAGAAGATACAAAACTGAAATTCTGGAAGTGAAATATGAAGATAACAATATATTCGATATTCTAAATTCTTCAATAACGGATGCTGCAAAAATATTTAAAAATGATCGATCGATTGTGCATATGTTACATACTCTTGAGCGTGTAGGAATGGGCTATTTGAAGTTAGGGCAGCCAACTCCTTCTCTAAGTGGCGGTGAAGCTCAGAGAGTAAAACTGGCGAAAGAACTGGGTCATATTCGAAAATCAAATATGCTCTATGTTCTTGACGAACCAACTACTGGCCTAGGTTATTCAGATATTTCTAAATTAATGTTATTAGTAGAAGATTTAACTCAAAAAGGGAACACGGTCATCGTTATAGAACATGATCCAGAGTTCCTGTCATTCTGTGATTGGATTATTGAACTGGGACCCGGAGGTGGAGACAAGGGGGGATATGTAATTGCTCAAGGATCACCCTGGGATCTAATGAATAATAAGGAATCGATAATCTCGAAATATCTAAAATTATGAATTAGGGAGAGATCATGCAAGATTCTAAAGAATACAAATCAATACCACGAAGCTATTGGCCAACGGATGATTGGCAGACTTCCGCCCCAGAAGAGAAAGAAATGAATGAAGATATTCTTGCAAAAGCTAATAATTACATTCTCGAGAACTTTAGTAATGTAAACAGTTTGCTTGTAATTAGAGATGGTTTTATTGTTAATGAACGGTACTTTAATGGATTTAATGAGAAAGACTTAATGGATATGAGGTCTGTGACCAAAAGTTTCACTTCGACATTAGTTGGAATTGCAATTCATGAAAAATATCTATCTGGTGTTGATGAGAAATTAGGGGATATATTCACTGAATACATTTCTGATCGAACTTCTTTAGCGGGACAAACCTCTATTGAGCAATTGTTGACAATGTGTTCAGGTTTTTATTGGCAAACCGATCGTTGGTTAGTTGAAAGAATGACAGATCGATTGATTCGCAGTAATGACTGGGTCGATTTTATCTTAAGACTACCTGTTAACCCTGCCTTAAAGGGGAGCTTTCAGTATAAAAGTCCGGATTCACATTTATTATCTGCCATAGTAGCTAAAGTAACGAATCAAGAAGTTGAACAATTTGCTGACAAACACCTTTTTTCTCCTCTTGGTATTCGAAAGAGAACTTGGCTCACTGACCCTAAGGGAATTCCATATGGAGCATGTGACTTAAAGTTATTATCACGGGATATGGCGAAGCTAGGATATTTATATCTGAATAACGGAGTTTGGGATAATAAACAGATCATTTCTTCTTCTTGGGTTAAAGATTCTACCAGTGAAAAAAGTGGTGGGTCGGAGTCAATCGGAACGTACGGATATCATTGGTGGATAAGCGAGGAAAGAGGTCATAAGGTTTTTTTTGCAGCAGGTGCGGGAGGCCAATACATTTGTTGTGTTCCTGAACTGGATATAGTCGTTGTTATCACGGCAAAGGTTGCTGCACGAAATTGGAAGAATCCAAGATCAATCATTCGTGACTTTATTATTCCATCCGTTACAAGATAATTATCCTTTGTGTAAAGCTGTTATATGATCAGTACAGAAAATACTTGTAGTCGTCTAAATGTTCAGATTATAATGAAGTAAATATTTGGTATGTGTAACTGGCGTAACGTGGAGAACCACGAGGAAGCACATATTTCATATGCCGTACGCCTGGGCGAAGTATCTGGTCTTAGACCGGATACTTTTATTTATTTTATGGGAGATGAAGACGATGGAACAGATAAAACGAGCAAGAAATGCAGCTATATTCATTTTTGAACAGGTTGAACCTTTGGATTTTGCAGGACCGTACGAAGTCTTTATCTCAGGAAGTAACAGGGGGCAGGATTTCAATGTTTACACTGTCGCGGAAAATAACGGTCCGATCCAAACCTTGGGAGGTCTAAGCATCAATCCAGCGTATACTATTGATAATTGCCCTAATCCCGATATATTGGTGATTCCTGGAGGTTGGGGTTCAAGAAAAGAAATGAATAATGAAACGGTTACGAATTGGATTCGAGAGATATCAAATGATGTAGAGGTCATTTTGTCTGTCTGTACTGGAGCCTTGATTTTAGCAAAAGCCCAATTATTAGATGGTTTAAAAGTGACAACCAATCGCTTAGCTATGGACGAATTAAGGCATATTGTACCTGCTTCTACTGAAATCATGGAAGAGGCCCGCTATGTCGATAATGGGAAAATTGTATTATCCGCGGGCATATCTGCTGGTATGGATGCTGCGCTGTATGTTGTAGAAAAATTATTAGGCGAAGATAGAGCTGTAAAAACTGCAGAGCTTATGGAATATGATTGGAAGATGGCTTGAAACGGGGGGATCCATGTGCATATTCGTCTGCTGGAACATAAAGACCAAATTAACATAGAAAAAATAATGAGTGAATATCCTCTACAATTTCCTACGTTTATCATTGATCAATATCCTGTACGTTGGTCAAAGTTTTTAGTTCCGAGGGAAGAAAACGATGCAGAAGGATACTACGTTGCGATTGGTGATAATGATGAAACCATTGGTCATGCAGGTTATTTATATAATGAAGAGTTAGGATTATACGAGATCGTGGGAGTAGTGGTAAAGAAGGGGGCCCAGCGGCAGGGGATTGGTGCGGCTTTGATCAATACGATTTTAGAAACAATAAAAAAAATGAATGAGAAAGAAATTATTCTTTACACACTAGGTCATGTTGGAAATGAAGATACAATCCAATTTTATAACAATATCGGATTTGAATTGGCAGCTTACGAAAGGGATTTTTTTAGAACGGATTACCATAGAGTCACTTTCACTAAAACGTTAAGCTAACTGTAAATGATATTGATTTTCGTTTAAATGATGTCCTCAAGTTCTATCTTTTAGATAGAGAATAAAAGCTCATAAATTTATACATATGGAGGTAATACAGTTTGAGTACTCACTATTATTTCAGTTGGTTTAATGATTTTTTTCCAGAGAAACTGGTCGAACGATTGCAGGAGGATATTGCAGATAGGAAATCGCTTGTGATGATTAGCGCTCAGCCGTCTGATGATGAAGATGAGCAGGTGAACTTTGAGGATATTACAGAATGGACATGGTTAACTCAGGCAAACCTCCATTTTGTTGAATATCATTTCATTGATTACCGTATTCCGAAAGAAAAGGCTCAGCAGCTCATTCAGAAAGCCTCTGTCATTTTTCTGTGTGGGGGAGATCCTGTGCAGCAGCATGAGTTTTTGGCGGAATATGAACTAGCCGATATGATTAAGAACAGTAATGCCATTATCATCGGTGCAAGTGCAGGTGCATTAAATATGGCTGCAAAATGGATATCTTCGAATGATATTACCCCTGAGGATGAAACAACTACGATATATGAGGGGTTGGGCTTTGATCATTTTGCCTATGAATCTCATGCTGGACGCAGCTACGATACGTTTGTTGAAGGTTACCTGTTTCCGCTATCTGAAGAGATGGATGTTTATGCGGCAGAACAGGAAAGTGCTATTCGTGTAAAGGACGGTAAAATAGATATTTTAGGTCCTGTATATGTAATCTCCGAATCTAAGATTCAGAAACGGAAAGGATAGAAAAAAACCTGAGAAAGCGAAGCGTTCGCCTGAAAGTTTTCGCATCATCTTAACTTGATACGGGATGGATTCTCCCCTTTAGATTGTCGGTGAAGGCCAGATTTCCATCGGTCGTGATGACGGCAGCCTCAATATGCTTCATTTGATTTACTTTATGAATAATAGAGGCCGCATCGAACCCGAACAATTCTGTCGTATAGATGTCGCAGTCCAGCGATTTATCCGCAATAATGGTTAATGAAGCGACATTACATTCGATGGGATAGCCCGTTGTACTGCTGAATATATGATGGTACTGCTGTCCATTCTTTTCTAAAACGCGCTCATATATGCCTGAGGTTACGACGGATTGTTCTCTGATGCTGACGAGTGCTGCTGCGTTTCCTCTGGGCAAAAAGGGGTTCTGTATGCCAACATTCCAGTGACTGGACCCGGAAGGGGAATCGCCATGAACGAGTACGTTCCCGCCCATATCGACCATTGCGGCATCAGCTCCATTTTTCTTGAAAAATGCCATAACCTGATCCGCGAAATAACCTTTAGCGATAGCTCCAAGGTCGATCTCCATGCCTTTTTTTAATAAATGCACGGTTTGCTGCTCATCATCAAGCTGAATGTTTTCAGGATTCAACAGCTCCAGAACCTTCTTGATCGCGGCATCCTCTGGCACATGTGCTTCGCGAAAACCAATTCTCCATAATTTAATCAAGGGACCTATGGCAATATTCAGAAAAGAACCTTCGTTCATACTGTGTTCCTTACCTATTTTGATAAGATCATACAATTCCTTGTCCACTTTGAGAGGATCGGCTGCGGCTTCTCTTTTAAGCACAGCAAGCTGTGAATGATCACTGTTGGCACTAAACACGTTCTCATAGCGGAACAGCATATTCGCGGCTTCCCCGGCAAGCCCTTCAGCATCTGTCCCTTTGATATAAAGGGATATTTTAGTTCCCATAAGCGGGATTGTTTTCGTAAAAGTATTCATGACAGCCTCCTACACCGCACATTGCTGCCCGTGATTGAGAAAGGTATGGATGAGATCATGATCATCACCGGACAGTTTTCTTTCCCCATGATGTGCTATAAAATAATCCAGACTCATCTTATCGATCGGGATCGGATAGATGTTGTATTCCGAGGCACACTCATCGATATGCACACTTTCAGGAACAATCGTTACGCCCATATTATGCTTTGCAAGCTTTAATACGGTGCGAATCTCATTGCTTTCCATCACGATGCTGGGCTGGATTTTGTACACACTTAACAATTGATCGATCTGTTTACGGATGGCAGAACCTTTAGACGTTAGAATGAGCTTTTGACGCAAAATGGTGCTGATATCAAAAGTCCCCTCTGGAATGACTGCAGCATTGTTCCGGTATAGTTCAGAGCAGCGCGGAATAACAGCCCGGTAACGGTGTCTGCCCCAACTAACGGAGTTCAGGTTCGGAGATATGCTGCTCGAATTTTGTCCGATCCAGAAGTCGAGCTCATGATTTTGGAGACGCTTCTCATTTTTTTCAGGTATATCCTCTACAAGGTTTATTTTATAAGCAGGATGAAGCTTTAAAAAATCAGGTAAAAAAAGAGGCGTTAAATAAGAACCGAGGCTCGGAAGAATCCCGATTCGCAGTATCCTGCTGCCGATATCCGATACATATGAGATTTCTCTCACCAGTTTCGCGTAGCTGTGCTCAAGTGAAGTCAAATACTGATAATATATTTTTCCCTGCTCGGTTAGTCGATAGGGCAGCCTGCTGCGAGTGATCAGTTCACAATTCAACTGACTTTCCACTTTTTTAATCACCTTTGTCAGGTAGGGCTGCGAAATATAAAGTGACTGGGCGGCTTTGCTGTAATTACTGTATTTCAGGAGGCTGTCGATGTAACATAAGATATCCTGAGATTCTAACTTAGACATGTCCCTCACCCTTTGTGAAAAAAATAACAAACTTTGAATTTGAGCTGATTATAACAAATTGGTTATCAAACTGCAATGAATAACTATTAGATCATTTCACCTCTGATATGATAGAGTTATGCCGAAAGAACGAGTCTGACATGTACGAACATCATTTCTGAATGACAGAAGGGGGATTATGATGAATTATTTAGCTATCGTAGGCACGAATTCGGATGTATCCACGAACCGCATGCTGCTCCAATTTATGCAAAAACATTTCTCGAATGAAGCCAAAATTGATTTATATGAAATTAAGGATTTGCCCGCATTCATTGAAAAAGAGGATATAGAGGATGCTGAGGTTGACATTCCCGAGCAGGTAAAAGACCTTTCGGATCGAATCACCAAAGCTGAAGGCGTGATTATTGCCACTCCGGAGTATGATCATGCCATCCCTGCCGTTCTGAAAAGTGCGCTGGAATGGATCAGCTACACAACTCAAACCTTGAAGAACAAACCTGTTATGATCGTAGGTGCTTCACACGGCTCACTGGGTTCTTCCAGAGCCCAGGCACATCTCAGACAAATTCTGGATTCACCTGAGCTTGGTGCAAGATTAATGCCCAGCAGCGAATTCCTTTTGGGGAAATCACAGAGTGCATTTGATAACAGCGGCAGTCTGATCAGTGCTGAGAAAGTAGCGGAGCTTGAGGAGATTTTCAGGGAGTTTGTTCTGTTTACAGAGATCACTACGGAGCTGCTTTCCAAAAGGACGTTGAAGAAAAAAACGAAAAAATTCTCCTGGCAGGAGTAGGGGGCTAACTACAATGAAAATCATAGCGATCGTAGGCACAAATGCAAAGAAATCGTATAATCGCATGCTGCTTCAGTTTATGAAAAAACATTTTGAGTCCAGAGCAGCCATTGAAATTCTTGAAATCGCGGACGTACCAATGTTTAATCAATCCGATAACCAAACGAACAGTGAAATCATACAAACATTTAATGAGAAAATTATCGCAAGTGACGGAGTTATTATTGCAACTCCTGAATATAACCATTCCATTCCTTCATCCCTTAAGAGTGTGCTTGAATGGTTGAGCTTTGAGCTGCATCCGCTTGCGGGTAAACCCGTGATGATTATTGGTGCGTCACAGGGAACACAAGGCTCCTCGCGTGCGCAGCTGCATCTTCGTCAAATTCTGGATGCTCCGGGTGTTGAAGCTAACGTGATGCCAGGGTATGAGTTTTTGCTTGGAAGTGCACATAAAGCGTTTGACGAGTCAGGCAATCTGAATCAAGAAGGAACGATCGATTTCCTGGAGGTATGTTTCCTGCGCTTCCTTCGTTTTGCCAAAATTTCCAATCAGCTCAATCAGGAAGAGGAGTTCACCTATAATCCGGGTGTATATGAGGTCAATGCCATTGGTCACAGCGGCAAGCTTCCCATGAAAGTATCCTTTAGTGAAACTCGTATCGAAAGCATTGATATTGATGCGAAGGGGGAAACCGAAGGCATCGCCGATGTCGTTTTTGTACGAATTCCGAATAAAATCATCGAAGGCCAGACGTTGAATGTGGATGCACTTTCAGGTGCTTCTGAGACCAGTAATGCTGTCATTGATGGTGTAGCCAAGGCGGTTAAGCTTGCCGGAGTGAACCCTGACATTCTGAAAAGACGTCCAAAACCTGCCAGCAGCCAGATGAGAGAAGACGAGGAATACACTTGTGATGTGGTGGTTGTAGGTGGGGGCGGTGCCGGTTTAAGTGCTGCTGCTGTAGCTTTACAGCAAGGCGCGAGTGCGATTGTTCTTGAGAAATATCCGGCTGTGGGCGGAAACACGATCCGTTCAGGCGGGCCTGTCAATGCGGCAGATCCCGAGTGGCAGCAGCAGTTTAACGAGAATCCGGGGGAAAGACAGACGATTGAGAATTTATTAAGTACGGACGAGAGCTTGATCCATCCCGAATATATAGATGATTTCCATGCTCTGAAAGCGGAGTTTACAGCGTATCAGGAAAAGTTCGGCACACAAAAGGCACATTTGTTTGATTCACCACTGCTTCACAGAATGCAAACCTATTTTGGCGGCAAACGAACCGACTTGAATGGCAGCACAATCTACGGACAATACGATCTGGTCAAAGTCCTTACGGACAACGCTCTGGAAAGTGTACATTGGCTTGAGGATATCGGGGTTGAATATGATAAAAGTATTGTATTTGCTCCAGTGGGTGCCCTTTGGCGGCGCGGTCATAAACCGGTGAAAAGTTATGGTTCTGCATTTATCATCGCACTCAGCCAATATGTAGAAGAGAATGGCGGAAACATTATTACAGATACGCCTGTCAAACAGCTGATCATTGAAGATGGGAAAATTACAGGTGTAATCGCTGCGGGTGTTAATGGTCAAAAAATCACCGTGCATGCCAAAGCAGTTGTACTTGCAAGCGGCGGTTTTGGTGCAAATACACAAATGCTTAAGGAATATAACACATACTGGAGCCACATTGACGATGATATCAAAACGACGAATTCCTACGCGATGACGGGTGACGGCATATCGCTTGGCAAAAGTGCAGGAGCAGCACTGACAGGCATGGGTTTCACTCAAATGATGCCAGTCGCTGACCCGGAAACGGGCGAACTCTTCAGCGGGCTGCAGGTACCCCCTGAGAACTTTGTAATTGTTAACAAAAAGGGAGAACGATTTGTAAATGAATTTTCGGGTCGAGATGTTTTAACCAAAGCGGCTATTGAGCAGGGCAGTTTATTTTACCTGATTGCTGATGATGAGATCAAGAAAACCGCAGCGAATACAAGCCAGGAGAAGATTGATCGGCAGGTAGAAGCAGGTACTCTGTTTAGAGCGGATACGATTGAAGAACTGGCATTGAAAGTAAATATGGACCCTCAAGTTCTCAGAACGACCATTGATAAGTATAACTCTTATGTGGATGCGGGCTTTGACCCAGAGTTCCATAAAGATACATTTAGCTTGAAAGTCGAGAAGGCTCCGTTTTATGCTACACCTAGGAAGCCTGCAGTTCACCACACGATGGGCGGTATCAAGATTGACACGAAAACTCGTGTTCTGGATGAGAACGGCCAACCTATTGCCCATCTGTATGCTGCCGGCGAAGTAGCGGGAGGTATACATGCAGGCAATCGTTTAGGCGGTAACGCCTTGACCGATATCTTCACATTTGGACGGATTGCTGGTAAAACGGCTGTTGAAGAAATGAAAGGTTTATAAGCACTAAACCGCTAAGCACAATGTGTTTCAAGTGTTTGGCGGTTTTTTTATATTTTGTGAAGTCTTATAAGAGCTAATTAAAGCTTTTGAAAGCGCTTGATTTTTTTGTGGACAAGAGCATAGATCGGATGGTATATTGTTTCCGTAAGAAACAATATTATTTTTGATGGACATTATATCACGTGTTCTTGGTAAAGCCTTAAGGAAATGATCTTTCGGGCTTGCGCCTGGACACCACAAAAAGGACGGGATAAAGATGACTAAAATGGAGACAACGATCAAATCCTTTGATGGTACACAGCTTTATTTCAGTAAGGATACGGTAGAACATGCGAAGGCAGCTGTAGTTATCGTGCATGGATTGGCTGAGCATGCCAGCCGCTATGATTATTTGACAGAGAAGCTGAATCATCGTGGATTTAACGTATACCGTTTTGACCATCGAGGTCATGCCAGATCGGAAGGACCGCGCACATTTTACAGTGACTTTCATCATCTGATCGATGATGTGAACGCTGTCGTGGAGACGGCACTGCAGGAGAGCGGCGATACACCGCTGTATATTATCGGACATAGTATGGGCGGCTTTGCTTCTTCATCGTTCGGCACGAAATACCCGGGTAAAGTGAAGGGCATCGTTTTATCGGGTGCACTTACCCGTTTTAATACAAAGGTGGTCGGAGAGCTGCCGATGGCTCTGCCTTCAGGCACGTATTTTCCAAATGAACTTGGCAGCGGAGTTTGCAGCGATCCTGAAGTTGTATCCGCTTACGCGAATGACCCGTTGGTAGAGAAACAGATTTCTGTAGATTTATTTAACAGCCTGGGTTATGGAGTGGAATGGCTTAAAGAACATGCGAAGCAGTTTGTCGATCCGGTGCTTGTACTGCATGGAGCGAATGATGGGCTGGTCAGTGAAAAGGATTCCCGTGATTTTTACGGCGATATCGCTTCGACGGATAAAACGCTGAAAATCTATGCACATCTCATGCATGAAATCTTTAATGAAACGGCACGGGACGAAGTGATTGAAGAAGCGATCTCATGGATTGAAAAACGAATCTGATTTCAGTAGAGTAATAGAGAGAGAATTCGAAGACGAAAGGGATTACGCATGAAATTAGATTGGATGGGTGACCATCGGGAGCTTGTCGAGAAGATTATCAAGTATGGCAATGCTTATTCCAACACCTACAAACTGCAGCGAAGCTATGGAACCGATATGACGTTCTCTGCTTCCCAGATTCAGACGCTTGAGTATATTCTGGAAGCAGAAGATCAGGAAGAGAAGATGTCCGAGATGGCCGCCCGTTTGGGCGTAAGCCGCAGTACATTTTCCAAAAACGTGAAAAACCTGACCGAAAAAGGGCTGCTTGAAAAATATCATTTGAGCGGGAATCGCAAAGATATTTACGTCAAACCTTCAGCCAAAGGCCGC
The DNA here is from genome assembly GCF_040702995.1 of Paenibacillus sp. AN1007. Lineage (NCBI taxonomy): Bacteria > Bacillati > Bacillota > Bacilli > Caryophanales > Paenibacillaceae > Paenibacillus > Paenibacillus sp. AN1007. The sequence goes on along the minus strand of NZ_CP159992.1, from coordinate 3,701,681 downwards.
GAGGTATACACGAAATATACGACATTTGTCCGCGAGCTGTGTTTCGATGATATCTTTAAGCTGGCCGATCAGATTACGGAGGCGGACAAAAAAAGCTTTATTCGCATCATGGATCTGTTTGCAGATGTGCTCGTCTGGTATGGTGAAAAGGAACAAGAACCGCGCAGGCTCATCAAAATTGAGCAGGTCAGCGAGTAGTTTACATGGAGGCAGCTGGTTTGGCGAATATCCAATCGCTTTAAAAGTTCCGAATGCCTCGTTATTACAATGAATAGTTTTTTCCTCCAGGTTGTCTATCAGCTTGGGGGATTTTTTTGCTTACCGGACAGCCTACAGCCCATTCCCTCCGCGCATGTCGGTCATACAGTATACAATGCCTAATGCAAAAGAGCTGTAAAACCATCCATAATGCAGGGAGTGGGACGTGTGACAACAAAAACTAAACCAAAACAAACGACCAAACTTACCGGACGTGTAATCTTTAAAGGAGACCCGGGCTATGAAGCGGCACGTAAAAACTGGGACCCTCATACCGACAGGTATCCAAAAGTTTTCGTTTTTGCTCAAAAAACGAAGGATGTCTCCAATGCCATCAAATGGGCTCGTGAAAACAATGTACCGATCCGGCCGCGAAGCGGGAGACACGCGCTTGAGGTTAACCTGTCACAGGTGAACGGGGGTATCGTCATTGATGTAAGTGATCTGAACACCATCAAGCTCAACAAAGCAGCAGGCACGGTAGTTGTTGGGGCAGGGAACCGGGTGGGGAGAATTGCGCATACACTTGCACGTCAGGGATTTATCGCGCCATTTGGTGACAGCCCTACGGTTGGAATAGGAGGTATTACTCTAGGAGGCGGCATCGGACCACTTCAGCGGACCATTGGTTTGATCAGTGATAATCTGCTGGAATTTGAGATGGTCGATGCGAACGGAAAGATCATTCGTGCGAGCAAAAAAAGCAGCGCAGATCTCTTCTGGGCATCGCAGGGCGGGGGCGGAGGTAACTTTGGCGTGTATACCCGCTACAAATTCAAAGTTCGTCGTGCGCCAGCGAGAGCGACGGTATATCGGATTACGTGGCCATGGGCTCAATTCGAGAAGGTGCTGAAAGTGTGGCAAAAATGGGCTCCATCAGTGGATACCCGTCTGGGGAGCGAACTGTCCATTGGGCCTAAAAAGGGCGGCAATGTAAGCATGGAAGGACTTTTTCTGGGGTCCAAAACAGAAGCGCTCCGGCTGTTAAGGCCGCTCACGAGTACGGGAACACCTTCACAGACGATCATCCGCTCCGTCCCGTACACGGAAGCCGTTACGTTTCTGCTGCCTCCTGACCCCGTGCTGACCCAAAGATACAGCAACCAGTTCTCCTCTGGCTTTGGCCGAAAAACGTTCCCGGATCAGGCAATCAAATCCATGCGAGAGTTTCTGGAACATGTAGAAGGAGAGACTGCCGGATTCTTTTTCCTGAACTGGGGTGGTGCCGTCAGCCGTAAATCTCCTAAGTCAACCGCATTTTACTGGCGCAAAGCGAAGTTCTACGTCGAATGGAACAGCTCATGGACCAAACCGTCTCAGGCCGCTAAAAATATAGCGATCGTGCGTAACACCCGCAAAAAATTACAACCTTATATTGTTGGGTCATACATTAACGTACCGGATCAAGGGATTAAACGTTCAGGACCTGTATATTACGGGGCAAACTACGCCAGATTACGCAGAGTCAAAGCGAAGTACGATCCCCAAAACGTGTTTAACAATCCGCAGAGCATTCCGCCGGCACGCGGTCTGAAATAAGATGCATGAAAATGATGCAGTTGAAAAATGGAATTCATAGAAAAGGAGCCGCTAACTGCGGCTCCCGGACTGACTCTCCCTATAAATTATTTCTTTTGGTTCGCGAGCCACTCCATAAGCGTTACGGCTTTCCCCTTGATTTTCACAGGTTTACCGTTGAAGTCTTTGGAAATGTCATTATTTAGAACCGGAATCCAGGACCAGTGCCCATTGTATTCGTATGGAGCATGATCACCGTTCCCTTTGGTATATAGACCGCTCATATCCAACACCTTATCGAAATAGGAATAATGAACATTTTTGGCTCCTGCCGCAATCAATCGTTTGTAGGTAGCTGTTGAAGTTCTGGAGGTATCTACCGTCTGATCAGCCCCTGCAGCTGTGAACCAGATGGGGATATTCTTCAGCTTGGCGATATCCTGTTTGGATAACAAGGAATCCTCGTATGCTTCTGCGGAAGGATATGCGGCTGCGAAATAATCCGGATTCGCGAGCAGCATGTTCAGGGTCATAAATCCGCCATTAGAGCAGCCTCCGATGTAAATGCGGTCCGTATCAATATCAGATGAATACTGCTTTACATACTGTTTGATCAATGCGGTTAAAGACTGGGTATACATACTTTTTCCGTCTTTGGTATACTGTCCGGTTCCGTCGTTCATCCAGAATGTTGGTGTCTGCGGAACCAATACAGCAGCATCACCGAAATAGTTCTGAATGGATTTATCGGCCAAGGCCGTTACTTTATTACCCAGCAGGGCAATCCTTGGATCGGTTCCCCCTTCACCGGCACCATGCAGCCAGATGATCAGCGGTTTTTTCTTGCTGGTTTCGGGCAAATAAGAGGCATAGGTCAGATGGATCTGACCAAACTTGGGGTCCTTGTAGCTGAATTTACCAGATGTATCAAGCATATCTACACCTTGTTCGATAACGGTATGCGGCGTGTCTGGTCGTGTAGTTAAATGGTCAACGCTGCTGCCTGTATGATCCTGAAGTGATTTTTGCTGAATAATAGTATACTGCAGGTCTGCATAACGGTTGGTGAACGTTTGAAGATCAAATGTAAATGGGCTCGCTGTGACCAAATCAGGATGCACTCTCATCTCGAGCGTAATATACTGACCCGTGGGCTTGGAACTTCTATGGCCATCTTTGTCTGAGAGGTAAGCATCTTCAATGGTCCTGCTGCTGCTGTCTGATCCACTATACTTTTGCTGCGTTTGCATATGAATCGCAGGATAACTTCGTTCAGCAAGAACTTTAAACGAGTCTTTGTTAAGGGTATCTCCTTGAATGGCTGTGCCTGTGTCTAAAATGATCTTGTACACTCCCGGGCCCCAATCATAACCTTTAGTTACGAGGGAATAGGAGAGAGGAGAGCGACTTTCGGCATAATTGTTTGCGCTTACATTAGTGGAGACGAGAAGAGAGGAAGTTAAGGCGAGAGCCAGGAAACCTGAAAACAATCCTTTTTTCATATTCATCAGCGTATACCTCCAAACGTATTATGTATGCAGCCTCACCATTGTACCACTTTCAATCTGACCAAGGGAAACGAAAAAAAGTTCGAGAATCATCTTGAGATGATCCCCGAACGGCTCTTTTTGGATATTGAATCCTTGCTGCTGTTATTGTTTAACAGCTTCTCCAGCGAAAACTTCAACGTTCATCGGAGCAGCCATGAATGCTGCAGCCTGTTGAACAAACGCTTGGAAATGAGCACTTGAGTTGTGAGCAGCCGTTGCTGCTTCGTCTTTCCACAGCTCGATCATCGTGTAGCTTTGCTCACGTTCTGTGCTTTTCACGAGATCATAGCTGATGTTGCCTTCTTCCTCACGTGTAGCTGCAATCAATTCTTTGGCAGCAGCCAAAAAAGCTTCTTCTTGAGCGGCTTGTACTTGCAGATGAGCATGAATGATAATCATAGTGAAAACCTCCGTGTTTGTAAGTAGTGGGTGTGAAAATGACACATGTGATGTCTGATATTTATAACGGTATAACCTAACCTTTTATACTTAAGCCCAAGTAGTAATGGTATCAACCGGCAGACGGTATGACGGGTGTCCTTCTTTAGCGGATTTACCGATCGAGATCAGCATAACGGGTTGATAACGATCTTTGTCCATACCGAACGTTTCAGCGATTTGAGCTTTTTCGTAACCGCCAATCGGGTTGGTATCATACCCGTGAGCACGAGCAGCAAGCATTAACTGCATGGATACCAGTCCAGCGTCAATCAGGTTGACATCACGCAGATCGGAAGCAGGCATATTGTCGTAATAAGGTTTAACCACTTTTACCTGCTGCTCTGCAACTTCTTTAGGCATAAATCCATGCTCGACTGCTTTACCAAAAATTTCTTCCAGGTACTCGCCATTGTTCATGTCGATGAATACACCAATCACCGCGGCAGAAGTCAGCACTTGATTTTGGTTGAAGCGTGCAAGAGGTGCGAGCTTTTCTTTGCCTTCAGGTGTATCTACAACCAGGAAACGCCAAGGCTGCATATTCACAGAAGATGGAGCGCGGGAAGCTTCTGCCAGAATTTCAGTCATTTCTTCACGACTGATTTTTACATCAGCATCATACAATTTAACCGAACGACGACCGTAAGTAATTTCGTTAAAATCATTTGTTTTTTGGAATTTGCTTTGTGTTGTAGTCATGGAAATCTCTCCTCTATATATGGTTTAAAAATTGTTTTGCATACGTTCCAAGAAATCGGCGAGCGCATGAATCTCATCTTCACTGAAACCGTCCAGAATCTGATGGATATAATTCGTTTTCTCCGCTTTATATCCTTCGATCTGTTTCCGCCCATGATCCGTCAGACGAACAAAGGTCACCCGATTATCCTCGGGATTTTTGCGTCTCGTAACCATCTGGTCAGCTTCAAGCTGTTTCAGGTGGCGGGTAATTGCAGCACTGTCGATATTAATGATTTTCTGAAGCATGGACTGATTGATCTCGTCAACCTGATCCAGCTCATGCAGAATCTCAAAGCGAGAGGAACTGATCCCGGTACAGCGTTCAAACTTGGGACTGATTCTGTTCCCCAGCATGTTCAGCAGATTGATGATCTGCTCTTCTTTGGAAACCATACGTGTCATGACTAGACCTCCCGGGTGAATCTGAATCAACAACGGCGTATGTTAACAAATAATTAAAGTTGCCAGTATACAATGCCATTGCCTCATGATTTTGTGGCTGCTCTCAATCGTTGATGGATCAATATTTGATGCCTCAATCATTGATGGCTCAATTAATATAACATGCTGTTTATGATAATGCAACAGGATGACAGAAAGTAACAAATCTTTTTTTTGCATGTCCTGATCACGAAGTAATTTTGATGAAGTGCTTATTATTATAGGTTATCCGTAGAGGGGGGATTTAACTCGGTTAGTATTTAATTGAGAATTATTATCATTTAATCTATAATAAAAATCAAAAATGCATCAGAATCCCATTAACTGTACAAGGCAGTTGTTATATTGGTGAGAATTAGGGCTTACGGCTAAGGAAAGGGAGTTACTATGGGAAGAAGTAATGAATGGATTAAAAGACTGGAACAGCTGTACCTTTCTTCTGTGCACATCTGCGATTACGATGGCATTTCAGGGGAAGTCCAATACAGGGTATGGAAAAGATTCGCCCTATGTCGAGTAATGCGTGGTACAGGGACTTTAACCATCGATAACGTTATGCATACGCTGTCCCCTGACGATTGGTTTATGCTGAGCCCAGGCATGCATGTGGAATTACAGGTGAATATGGACGGCCCTCTTCGATATCAGATCATTTTATTTTCCGGTGTGGAGCTTGTTCGAATACGTAATGTTTGGCAGGCGAAAGGTTTTGATTTTCCTGTTACAGGCAGGCTCCAATTTTCTTCGAATACTCGTGAACTTCGGGAAATGATGGATCGATTCTTCTATAAAAATTATGCTGCAGCGGAATCCGGCAATCTGGACAGGAAGTATCTTTTACATCAGCTGCTGATTCGCTTGCTGACCTGTGTGAGACAGGCTTCCAAACCTCAAGCTGGCATAGATTTGGCAGTGGATTATATGACACAGCATTATATGAAGGAAATTCGAATCGAAGAGATGGCCCGCCTGGCGGGACTTAGTGTGAATCACTTTATAAGAACGTTCAAACGACAATTCGAAATGACACCGATGGATTATATTTTGCAGCAGCGGATGGCGAAGGCCAAACAGCTTTTGTTTTCTACAGACAAAATCAAGAGAATTGCGGAGCAGGTTGGGTACAGGGACGAGCACTACTTCAGCAGGGTGTTTAAGAAAAATGAAGGTGTTGCTCCTACATTGTATATGAAGAATAAAGTCAGCCGTATTGCAGCTCTGTACTATGGGCTGGATGATGTTGTTGCAACACTGGGGTTAAAGCCTGTATCTGCTTTATCTTATGTTCAGAGAGTGGCTCATCCTATCCGTATGACTGCAGGCGCAGCCGATTATTCGCAAGTCCTTATTCTGGACAGTTTCGGTCAAAACTATGACAAGCTGAAGAGATTGCAGCCAGATCTGATCATAACGAGTGACCGGATGCAGCCGAATGAATGGATGCATCATATTGCTCCAACAGCTGTTCTTAAACACAGCAACCAAGTTGGAGACAGTCTGCTGTATATGGCTGACATCATGGGCCGCAGTGAACACGCTGTCCGCTGGATTGAACAGCATGCGGAATTAAGCCGGATTCTTCAAGCAGGCATTCAATCCAAATGGGGGAAGCAGACGGCCATGTTTATCCGGGTGTCCTCCGGGTTTTGCCGAATGTACGGTCTCCATAACCAGACTGGTGCACTGCTGTATGAAGATTTGGGATTTCAGATGCCTGAGCATTACCCGAAAGAGCAGTGGGCGGTAGAGATGAACAACGACAACGTACAGCTGTTCAATGTGGATCATGTTTTTATTATGGTGGACCCGACGGAAGAAGCACGCATTCAATTCGAGCGACTGCAGCATTCAGCAGGGTGGTTGTCATCTAAGGCTGTGCAGGAAGGGCATATTTATAATGCAGGAGATATTTTCTTTAGAACGTTAGGCCCAACCGGGCGTTTAATGGCGATGCGTTATGCAGCAGATCAACTTGGCGTTCGTGTACGTTGATATTTTACAAGGAAAGAGAGTGAAATGATCCATGGAAAGCTCGTTCCTTTTTTTCTACCATAATGATAATGATTATTATTATTAAGTGAAAAGGAGAATGACGATAAATGATAAGAAAGAAAACAGCTTATATGGTCCTGTTGTTCCTGTTCATGCTTGTTCTGGCGGCATGCGGCAGGACTACGACAGAATCAGCAAATGGCACCTCTGTGAAACAAAACACCGCAGTAGAAGAAAAAGAAGTGCAGACGGTAAAGCATCTAAAAGGGACTGCGGTTTTGCCGCAAAAAATTGAGCGAATGGTTGTGTTATCTGCCGCTTATATCGATCATATGCTTACCATCGGGGAGAAACCTGCAGGTGTTAATGTAGAGGTTCGTTATGGCGGAGATTACCTGCCTTATCTTGCAGATCAGCTGCAGGGTGTTCCAACGGTAGGCTCGGCAGATAGTCCTAACCTAGAAGCGATTGTTCAGATTGATCCGGATGTCATCGTTATTGAGAGTCGAACAGCCGAAAATTCATATGACCAGTTGGAGAAAATCGCCCCGACTATTGTATTGGGTACAGATTGGATGGAGTATGAAGACGGTACGACATATTGGACTCGGGATTTACTGACCATTGCCGGGATGTATAACAAGGTAGAGCTGGCTAAGGAAAAGATTGCCGAAGTAGAGAAGCAGGCAGATCAACTCAAAGCAAAAATGGAACAGCTGAATCAGAAAAAACTGGCTTACCTGCGAGTGAGGGAGAAGAATCTGCAGATTTATGCCGAAAAAGGCCATCCAACCAATACACTTTTATATCATGATCTTGGCTTTGTACCTGCTGCCGTGACACCTGCGGAACAACGTGAAGATTTGTCTATGGAAAAAATATCCGATATTGATGCGGATTTTATTGTGCTTGAAGTGGACCCCAACGCCCAGGATTATTTAAGCAAAATGCATGATAGCTCCCTTTGGAAAAATGTCCCGGCAGTTCGGACAAATCAGGTTTATCAGACAGATTCCTTCTGGCTGTTTAAAGGATGGGGAGCCATCGGACGAACCGAAATCATCCGTGAAATTAAAGGTATGATTCAATAGATGACTCATTATTCAGGGAAAGAGCGTTCAGAGATGCTGGCCGTACTGGAATCTTTTTTCGTAACGAGCATTATAGAAGCAGATGAAGCTTCGGAATATGCTTTCAGTGTAAGTGATCTGCTGCACGAGGAGAAGAGAGACCTGATCTTGAGTGAACAAGCGAGACAACAAGGACTGGAGCTTGGAGGGGCCGGAAGTATCGCTGTAGGCACCCTTTTCGCCAAACGATATTCCGTCTGGGTAATGGCTGTAATTTCGGCCTGCAGTCTGTATGATACTCTCCTGAACACCGGAGAGGATGTCATCCGATTTGAATTAAACGGCACAGGCGGTATGCGCTATGAGACCCGCGTGGAGAGAAGGCTGCATCCGGGTTTGGAACTGAAGAGTGGGGGGGACATGGGCTCATCTGGTCATTTTTTAGTGCAGCGCAGCACAGAGATCCGTTGGATTCGAGACCGTTTGCAGCAGCATTTGATCCGGATTTTCCAATCTGCTGCTGCGGCCACGGGTGCAAACATCAGGGTAATGAATGCATTGGTCGCCCATAATGTGCAGCAGCTGATTTTACGAATGACCGGAGATCAAGCCATATGGAAAACGGATGAGCGATTAGCTCTCATACACCATGATGCAGGCGTATGGCTGGCTCCGACGAAAGAAAATTCTTTTGCTGCTCGGCTCCAGTGTTTTGAACATCCGGAGTGGCAGGGACCGACGTTTCTAATTCGTCCGTACTGCTGTTTAGCTTATCAGGTTGGTAAGGGGGACAGCGCTGCCCATGGTTACTGCAGCAGTTGTCCAAAGCTGGATACAGCAGAGCGACTGCGTATGCTGCTGAAATAGTACAGATCAGTGGTTCAGCACATTTGTTTCTTCTATGTACATTAGATCGTGCTGAATTATCGACTATGTTCACTTCACTTTCGTGTAAATGAACAAGTACATTTATGTTTTTTAGCATGCGTAACAATAAAGTGTACGCCTGCTTCCAATGCCTGCTCTGAACTCATATAATAGCGCTAATTCGATTCGGGTACTGCAGAAGAACACCCGGATGCTCAATGCACGATGCACCGAAGCCTGTTTTCTGGATAGATCATGAAAGGGTTGATGAAGTATGGGCCTCGAAGCATTAAATGAACGTGTAAAGCATGATTTGGCGTATTTATGTTTTGGCGGTGCCAACTGGGTTCGTGCAAGAGAGCATGCAGAAGGACATGTGTATGATGTCGTTATTGCAGGCGGAGGACAGAGCGGGCTTGGGGCTGCATTCGGGCTTCTTCGTGAACGGATCTCCAATATTCTCATCATTGACGAAAATGCTGCTGGACAAGAAGGACCGTGGGACACGTATGCGCGTATGGTTACGCTGCGGACACCGAAACATCTGACTTCCATTGACCTGGGGGTTCCCTCACTGACGTTTCGTTCGTGGTGGGAGGCTCAGGCAGGAATAGAGGGATGGAAGGAAATGGACAAAATACCGCGCGGGGACTGGATGAACTATTTGCGTTGGTATCGTGAAGTGTTGGGTCTGCCTGTACGAAATGAAGTGAAGTTAGACCTGATCGAACCTGCCCAAGATGGAATTTATCGACTGCATGTAACCGGGAAGGGGCATCGCGGGAACGTCATCCTTGCTCGGAAAGTGGTGCTTGCAACTGGCATTCAAGGAGGCGGGCGGTGGCATATTCCATCGCTCATCGCTGATCATCTGCCGCGACAGCTGTATGCACATACGTCGGAAGAGATTGATTTTGAACGGTTAAAAGGGAAAAAGGTTGCTGTGCTCGGCGGCGGGGCGTCGGCTTTTGACAATGCAAATCACGCGTTTGCCTCGGGAGTGGCCGAGGCTCACGTTTTTGTGCGGCGTGCACAGCTGCCGCAGGTGAATCCGATTCGCCAGATGGAACAGTCTGGCATGATCGAGCGGTTTCATGCACTGCCTGCTGCGGATAAGTATCAGGTGATTTCCCACTTTTTTCAATTCAATCAGCCGCCAACCAATGACACGTTTAACCGCGCGGCCTCCTGGCCGGGATTTGAGCTTCACCTGAACTCTCCATGGCTTGGTGCAGAAGCCGCGGGTCAGGCTGCGAAGATACGAACCGCACATGGTGTGTATACATTTGATTTTCTGATCATTAGTACAGGTCTGGTCAGTGATCCTGCGCTCCGTCCTGAACTTCGACTTGTGGAAGAGCATATTGCCCGCTGGAAGGATTGTTATGAAGCGCCGCCCGAACTCCGAAACGAACAGATTGATGCACATCCGTATTTAAGTCCCGGATTTGCTATGACTAGTAAAAGCGAGCAGGGAAAGGCGCTGCTGCATGGACTATTCGTATTTAATTATTCAGCGCTGGCAAGCTGCGGTTTATCTGCCTCGGCCATATCGGGAACTAAAGGGGCTGTACCCAAGCTGGTCACAGGAATAGCCGATCAACTGTTCCTCGACGACCGGGAGCAAATCCTGCGCGAGTTCTATGAGTACAATGAACCAGAGTTCACGGCCGCTTGGTCGAAACGCGAAAAAATATAATCATGGTATTGTCCTTCGTGCAGCAGATTATGCTGTGCGTCTTTGTTTTTTACCAATGCTTCTTTCGTTCTATGAGGATTTGTTGTAAGATGTCGTTTGGAACATGTTAAAGGCAGGGATCTATAAATGGAGCAGGCGAAACAAAATAAAGAGATGAATTATGAGCAGTTCAGGGCCCACCTGAAAAAAGCATCACGATTACGTGATGTGCCCTTAATTAAAATTGTGGCTTTTCAAGAGAAATACATGAAGATTGAGGAAATGCAGTTTTACGATGTAGACCAGAATTATATGAGTGTTCAGGCATGCAGCACATTGTGGATGAATCTGGAGGACAAATCGTTTCGTACTTTAGTTTCCCAGCCGCTGCAGGTTTATCAGAAGATGACGAATCTGGGACGCCATTCTTTCGAGAATATGATCCGCGAATTATACGATACTGCTGTGCCTATTCTGCTTGATTACAATCTGGCGGATTATTATACCGTTGAACAGTTAGCTGAGATTTTGACAACGGATGAAGAAAAGCTGATTGAACAGCTGGAGATGGGAAGGTTCAAGGGAGCCTTTATTAACGAAGAAGGTAGATGGCTCAAACCTAAACCAGATATCGGGAATACAGAGCTTAGATAATTGAGGCCTGAGTCACTATAAAAGAAAGCATCGGGCTATTATCGTAGGAAGCACTGAGTTACTACAGCAGGACGCCGTCCCGGCATGGCCAAAATCCTGCAGCACCGGCGTCAGAAACGTCGGCGGCTGCAGGATTTTTCAGTTATATGATCCAAACAAGACTTAGCGAACACGCCGCACAACAAACCCGTCTCTGCACGAATTGGGAGGCCAGGGAACTGACAAGACACGCTGGTTCTGGACCATAATGCCTTTATCTTTGGTGCTGAAGGCCGGAGGGCGGCCATTAAGACGGCACATTCGAAAAGAAATCGGACTGAGTCTAGGTATCAGGGCAGGGGAACCGCCAATGGAAGGAGCTTCAACAATCCATTCGGCGGAGGATTGAGGACCTGAATAACGCTGAACGGTGCGAAAAGTCCAGCCTTTGGTGAGATTGCTCAGGTGGATGCACCAGGTGTGGCGGGTTATTTTGGTAATGATACCGCGCATGCAGTCACCGGCATTTACCGGTTGATGAATGATCGTTTCTGTATCCGGCAGGATTTCCCACCAGGCATAATATACGGGTCTGCCCTGAATCCAATCATGAGCTGTGCCTGTTTGAATAAGATCGTTGTTTGTAAAACCGTCAATACCTATCCATGCAGATGAATATGAGGTGCGCGAGCTAGGAAAAACATAAGGAACAGTCCACTCTGCGGAAATTCGCCGGTAGGCTTGACGGGATTTTCTCTTTACGTAACCACTCCAGTTGGATGAAATCCAGCCGTAACGTTGAACTGCCCTTGTCTTCGATCGATAGGGCTCACACGGTTTCCGCCTTTTGTTCGTCAGGACTGACATAGAAGATTCACCTCTCCACAATAGGAACTAGATTATCAGTTGCGTGTAGAGAAACGGGTGATCGGGACATTTGGACAAGAAATTTAGACGAGAAGTGAAAGAATTTGAAGGTTTTTAAATTATTTTGAATGAAAATGATTGTTTTTTACGGGATTTATGATACTATAGAAGCAGTTGGAGGAATGAATATGCTGACTGAAGAACGATATGCTGCAATTGTAGAGCGCTTACATTTACAGGGAATTGTGAAACTGCAGGAGCTTGTTGATGTGCTCGGAGTTTCTGAATCCACGATTAGAAGAGATTTGATTGATCTGGAAAGCCGTCAGATGCTCAAACGTATCCATGGTGGCGCTTCACTGGTGAATGAAAAAACGTTAGAGCCAGGTATGGAAGAAAAAACGTTCAAAAACATTCAACAGAAAACCGTTATCGCCCGGTTGGCCGCACAGGAAATTCAGAATGGTGAATGTATTTACCTAGATGCCGGCACGACAACACTGGCCATGATCCCTTTTATCGAAGCTAAAGATGTAACGGTGGTCACCAATGGACTCTCCCATGTCGAGGCGCTTGTAAGCAAGCGAATTCGCAGTTATTTATTAGGCGGCATGATGAAAATTCATACCAAAGCAGTCATTGGCAGCATTGCGCTGCAGAACATGGACAATTTTCGATTTGATAAATGTTTTCTCGGAAGTAACGGTGTGGACCCCGAGATGGGGTATACAACGCCTGATCCGGAGGAAGCCTTGATTAAGAGGCGTGCACATCAATTGTCGGGGAAATCCTATGTGCTGGCTGATTCCAGCAAAATCGGGGATATTACTTTTGCCAAATTGTTTGATTTGGAGGAGGCAGATCTGATTACGGAGCGAATGCCAGAACATTGGCGAGCGGTAGTCACCCGGAAAACTAAAATAATTGAGGGATAGCGATGATATATACGATAACACTCAACCCGTCCATCGATTACATCGTAGAAGTGGACGATCTGAAACTGGGCGGATTAAACCGCATGAACCGGGACTTGAAACTGCCTGGAGGTAAAGGCATTAACGTTTCCCGGATTTTGAATCAACTTGGAGCGGCCAATACGGCTATCGGATTTTTGGGTGGATTCACCGGACGTTTTATTAACGACAAGCTGCAGGAAGATGCGATCCAGACCGATTTTGTCACCATTGCAGACGATACCCGCATTAACATCAAGCTCAAGCATGGGGACGAAACCGAAATTAACGGCCTGGGGCCGGCAATCCGTGCGGATGAGGCAGAACAGCTGCTGCTTAAACTGTCTTCTTTGCAAAAAGGAGATATTGTCATTCTATCTGGCAGTGTTCCACCGTCACTTGGTTCAGATTTCTATGATCGTCTCATTCAAGTCTGCAAGCAGACGGAAGCCGAGTTCGTCATTGATACCACAGGGTCTGCACTAATGGAAGCACTCGTTCACAAGCCGCTGTTGGTCAAACCAAACCATCATGAACTAGCCGAATTGTTTGGCGTAACCATTGAGACACGTGAGGAATTGGTGTCCTACGGACGTAAACTGCTTGAAGCAGGTGCCAAACATGTATTGATCTCCATGGCTGGAGAAGGAGCATTGTTTATCACGAAGACTAATGTCTATCATGCAACCGTACCTAAAGGCAAGGTGAAAAATTCAGTTGGTGCTGGCGATTCGATGATTGGCGGGTTTGTAGGCACGTATGTACTGCACGGAGACCTGCTGGAAGCATTCCGCACCGGAGTAGCATCGGGCAGCGCAACCGCCTTCTCGGATGACCTTGCCGCACGAGAGCTTATTGAAGCATTGCGTGATCAGGTTACAATTACAACACTTTAAAAACGGCATGCCTGTCTTCTTTTGGATAAGTTTAACAGCATCCGTACTGATATGAATTTATATGAGGCCTGCTGCGCAGGCCGACCGAACTTAAGGGAGTGTTCCAAGATGAAAATCACTGACTTGATGATCCAGGAAACGATGATTATGGATCTGCAAGCGACGACCAAAGATGAGGCGATCGACGAACTGATTGCAAGTTTGAATCGGAGTGGACGCATCAACGATCCGGTGCTGTTCAAAGAAATGATTTACAAAAGAGAAGCGGAATCCAGCACAGGTATTGGCGGCGGGATTGCTATGCCTCACGCGAAGACGAAAGCGGTAAACGAACCAACGGTTGTCTTCGCCAAAAGCAAAAAAGGTCTGGATTTTGAAGCGCTGGATGATCAGCCTGCTCATATTTTCTTCATGATTGCGGCTCCGGAAGGCGCCGGGAATACACATCTTCGCACACTTGCGGCTCTTTCAAGGCTGCTGGTTGATAGCGATTTCATCGCTGAATTGATGAACACAAATACGCCTCAAGAAGTGAGTGCCTTGTTCGACGCCAAGCAGGAGGAAGCTGCAGCCAAGGAAGCAGCCAAAGAAAAAGCAAAGCTGGAGAGAGAAGCGCAGGCATCTTCGGCTGCAAATGGTGCTGACAACGTGAAAAACAGCGCAGGTGTCCTTGTGGGTAATGCCAATTCTGAAGATTTTGTTGTTGCTGTTACCGCCTGTCCGACAGGTATTGCGCATACATTTATGGCTGAGGATGCGCTCAAGAAAAAAGCACAGGAAATGGGAATTAATATTCGTGTGGAAACGAACGGTTCCGAAGGCGCACAGAATGTATTGACAGCTGACGAGATTGCTCGCGCTAAAGGGGTTATCATTGCTGCAGACAAAAATGTCGAAATGGCCCGCTTTGACGGCAAGCCTGTGCTGCAAAGACCGGTAAGTGACGGTATCCGCAAATCCGAAGAACTGATCCGCAAGGCGGTTAACGGGGATGCCCCAATCTATCGCAGCCAAGGTGGAATTGCGAAGCATGAAGGCACCAGCGATCATAAAATAAGCGTCGGAAGTAAAATTTACAAAGATTTGATGAACGGTATTTCACATATGCTGCCATTCGTTGTTGGTGGGGGTATCCTGCTCGCCATCTCCTTCTTGATTGAACAGCTTGCGAGTCCTGACAATCCGATTGTACAGTTGCTGCAAACCATTGGCGGAGGAACAGGTGCGTTCCATTTCCTGATTCCAGTACTTGCCGGATTTATTGCGATGAGTATCGGTGATCGTCCAGCCCTGATGCCGGGTATGGTCGGTGGTTTGATGGCTGTAAGCTCTAATGCCGGTTTCCTTGGTGGTCTCGCTGCCGGTTTCCTCGCAGGTTATGTCGTTATTGGTCTGCGTAAGGCACTGAAGGGGCTGCCAAAAGCAATTGACGGTTTGAAACCGATCCTGCTCTATCCGGTACTGGGTCTGCTGATCGTCGGTACAATCAGTTATTACATTTTCGATCCAATCTTCGGTTCCCTGAACACATGGCTTGTGGATGCACTCGGCAATCTGGGAACAGGTAATAAAGTACTGCTCGGCGTGCTGCTCGGCGGCATGATGGCCATCGATATGGGCGGTCCGTTCAACAAAGCTGCCTATACATTTGCGATTGGCGTATTTACATCCAGCGGCAACACAGACGGAGCATGGATGGCGGCAGTTATGGCAGGCGGTATGGCACCGCCTCTGGCAATTGCGCTTGCAACAACGTTCTTTAAATCCAAATTCACGGAGCAGGAACGCAAATCCGGTTTGACTAACTATGTACTGGGGCTGTCGTTCATCACAGAAGGTGCGATTCCTTTTGCAGCGGCTGATCCGCTTCGTGTACTGACTTCTTGTATTATTGGTTCTGCAGCAGCCGGTGGTCTTACGCAGCTCTGGAATATCAACGTACCAGCTCCGCACGGTGGGGTCTTTGTAGCACTTCTGGCTAACCACACCCTGCTGTTCCTGCTCGCGGTTGTTATTGGTTCTGTGATCTCGGGTCTCATTCTGGGATTGTGGAAGAAGTCACCTGAGCTTGTTAAATAATAAAATATACAATTGGATTATCAAATGATCGTATAACATCAGCACGGGTTTGGTAATCCGCCTGCAGCATCTCTCCAGCGAAAATGATTGGAGGGATGCTTTTTTTGGCTTTGAAGGGGAAACGGGGCAATATTCAGGTACTCAAACGGTGCAAAAAAGGCAGGCCTACCCTGTCAAAGGTAAGACTGCCTTTAAGAATCAAGGTTTTAAAATTACCTTGGTGCATTCATCTTCGTGATCGTTAAAGATTCGGTAAGCTTCGCTTGCGTTATCCAGGGATAAGCGGTGTGAAATAATTTCGGTTGGGTCAAATTCTCCTGCTGTAATTTTGCGGAACAGTTCAGGCATGTAATGAATAACAGGAGCTTGTCCCATTTTGATGTTGATATTGCGTTCAAACAGATTTCCCAGAGGGAACATATTGTAGGAAGAGCCGTACACCCCTGTAAGCTGGATCGTTCCAAACTTGCGTACTGCTTTCATGCCGATTTCGATGGCACTCAGCGCCCCGCCATGTAGTTTCAGCTTCTGGCCGATCTCTTCCAGCATCGTTTTTTTGCCATCCATGCCTACACAGTCAATGACAATATCTGTTCCACCCTGGGTCATCTCGCGGATGTGCTCGCCCATATCGTCGTACTCTTCAAAGTTAAAGACCTCTGCATCATTCATTCGCTTGGCCTTCTCCAGTCGATAGGGCAGACGATCAACGGCGATCACCCGTTTGGCACCCTTCATCCAGGCGAACTTCTGCGTCATCAGCCCAATCGGGCCGCTCCCAAGCACAGTGACCGTATCTCCTGGCTTCACGCCAGCATTTTCGACGCTCCAGTATGCCGTTGGCAGTACGTCGGATAGAAACAGCAGTGCCTCATCCTGCAGCTCGCAGGACTCCGGAATGACAAAGGGGGTGAAGTTGCCGTAAGGCACACGCAGCAGTTCGGCCTGTCCGCCGGGGTGGCCACCGTATCGCTCGGTGAAACCAAAATAGCCTCCAGTGTGAATATCAGGATTTCTATTGGAATGGTCACACTGGCTCTCCATATCATGATTACAATAGAAGCACTGCCCGCAGGCAATATTAAAAGGCAGTACGACCCGGTCTCCTTTTTTCACCCGTGTAACCTCAGGTCCAACCTCTTCCACAATGCCCATCGGTTCATGACCGATGACATAGTCTTTGGCGGCAGGCAGCGCTCCCTGATAAATATGCAAATCCGATCCACAGATTGCGGTTGAAGTAATACGAACGATAATATCATCCTTCTGCTGCAGTGCCGGATCCTCGACCTGTTTCACTTGAATATCCTTGATGCCCTGGAACGTTACGGCTTTCATCTTCATATTCCTCCTTCGTTATTGTGGGTTCTCTCACCTTTACCCCAATTCGGAGTGGATGATATAGGTTTATACTATTTTATACGACAGGCCATTTCACTTTACGCAGTGCATCCAGCAGTTCCGGTGGTGCATTCAGATTGTCTCGCACGAGGTCACGGGGCGTTAAAGCCATCCACTGATTGAGTGAGACGTCCTCAAAACGATCACTTCGGAAGATTTCCAAAAACCATAACGTGTTCTCACCGGTATTTTGTATATAGTGCCCCATGGCTATAGGAACATACCCGACATCTCCAGCCCGATAATCGAAGGTACGTGCGCTGCCATTGCCACCAAAGACGGTCATTCTGCCTTCCCCTGTCAAATAGTACTGCCATTCATCGGCATTCGGATGCCAGTGAAGTTCACGCATTGCTCCGGGTTTGATCTCGACGAGGGCTGCTGCGACAGTTGTGGAGATGGGAAAGTTGGTGGAATCTACGATGCGCACACTCCCCCCAGGTGTAATTAAGGGCTCCTGTGCTAATAAACGATAGGAAAAAGGAAGTGGAACCGTTCCGTAGGGAGATTGAATCTCCTGACTCTCAAGTGAACCAGGTACGTTATCTTGAAAAATATATACCTGTTCCTTCGGCATGGACTGAAAGGCTGATTCTGGCACACCGAAATTCATGGATAATACTTCAGGCGGTGTGTGAGCAAACCAATCAGAGATCGATAGGGTGTTCAGATCCGAGAAGCTGCCGTCATCAAATACCAACAAAAATTCACACCCGTTCTCCAAACCTTGGATCGAATGAGGCAGACCTTTGGGGAAAAACCAGAGATCGCCCGGGCCAACATCGGCGATGAAATTTCTCCCATTCTGATCTACTGCAGTGATTCTGGCCGTTCCCCAGATCATATAGGCCCATTCGGATTGCTGATGCCAGTGCAGTTCACGGACACCGCCCGGAGTAAGACTCATGTTGACTCCTGCAAGCGTAGTGGCGATGGGCAGATCACGCACCGTAATCTCACGTGACCAGCCGCCATGATTGAGCTGCATATGTGTATCCGAGAAAGACATTCTCAGGTTGGGCAGCAGTCCGTTATCTGTCTTGGGCGGTACAAGCATGTCGGGATTTTGCTTGTCTCTCATTACATCTCTTGGTCCGTAATCCGGACCGCCTGCGCCGTCACTGCGAATAGGCTGTGGTATAATGAATGGCTGACCACTGGGTTGTTTTGGTTTACTCATCCTGTTATGTCTCCTTCCGATTTTCGCTGCGTCCATGTGACACGGCTTTTTTCTTATGTTTAACTCCTATGAGCGCAGGCTTGGAAAATATGAAGGACAAAGACCAACAGACCTGACCGATTAGGGTCAAGTCTGGAACCGGAATTACGATTCTAATGATCGGGATTTACAGCCTTTTTATAGATCATCTTGAGTACCTAAATACTTCTGCTCATAGATTTCATGCACCCGTTGAAGCACAGAAGCACCCTGTTCCATGAATGGAAGAGAAGCTTCCTTGTTTTTAACAAGAAATACACCAGATTCATGCCTTACTGTCCCAAGTGCTGCGTCATGGAGCAGTGATGCGCCGCGACTTGGATGAGCAAAGAATAATTTCATCACAGGTCTGATATAGAAGGGCAGACCAGAAGCCTTGCTGCTTTTTAGCGTATTGTTTCCACCCGGATCTGCACTAAGAAGCCGAATCCCATCTGCCGCAGTAGTGGAAGCAGCCTCGCGAGTCCATAATGAGAGGGCGAGCTTGGATGCTGCGTATGGACCAAATAGCTTTCTAAATGAGACAGGCCGCTCCAAGATGCCAAGGTCAAACGCCCTCATCATACGAAAAGAGGTTGTCGAGGTGTTTACTACGGTTTTCATCCCCCCATGGCGGAGCAGATCGTAAAGCTCCCGGTAAATAATATAAGGCACCACGGTTTGAAGCTCGAAGTGCAGCTCCAGTCCCTGATCCGAATATTGAAGAGTGGGTGTGCTGCCTCCCGCATTGTTGAAGAGAATATCAATGGTATCTGTCTGGGCTCGAATCTGTTCAAGTGCAGTGCGGAGGCTGGCATAATTCGTCAGACGGGCCTGAACGGATATTAGCTGCCCCGAGTTTAATGCGGTCTGGATTTCGGGATCATCTGCAGGAAAGGGCGAGCGATTAAGACCGATAATCCGCCATTGGTCTGTTAGAAGCTTTCTTGTAAGCTCCAGGCCGATTCCTGAAGTGGAGCCTGTAATTACGGCAGTACGAAGCGGGTTAACATGGTTCATCATCATGACCTCCTAATATATTCATGCATGTCAAAATCGATCGGTTATGCATGAGTAGAACATATCGTTATTGCCGATCGATCTGCAGGAGAGGCCATTCTACAATTTGGAGTCGACTCCAAGTCAAGGGTTGGATTTTTGGCTTGACTTGGAGCCAGCTCCAAGTTGTATGATAATGAGAAGTATGTATCGGGAGGCGTAATGATGAGCGGACAAACCATGTTCTCCATTCATGAAACATCTGAACGGTCGGGACTATCCAAAGATACGATTCGTTATTATGAGAAAATAGGACTGCTGCCTCGGGCGGAGCGCAAAGCCAGCCAGCACCGGATCTATTCCGAGCAGGATATCCAGACGATGCTTCTGATCACCTGCCTGAAGAAAACGGGCATGTCGCTGGAGGAGATGAAGCCATTTCTGCAGATGTCTTTGGAGTCGGATTTGAATGATTACCCGGAAGAGCGGGAGATGCTGATCAATTATCAGAAAAAGGTACAGGTGCAGATCCGTTCGCTGCAGCAGGTTGTTGATTTTATTGAGGATAAACTTGCGCAGCGCAGTATGTTTCCGGAAAGATGTCAGTTATCGGGACAGAACAAGCTGACAGGATTAGAGAAACAAAACACATTTTCTGGATAAAAGGAAGAGATGTCTCAAGTACAATGGATGAGGAAAAAGGGGACAGAGTTATGACATTACAACAGCTTAAATATGTAATCGAGGTTGCCACACACGGATCGATGAATGAAGCAGCCAAACGGCTTTTTATCTCCCAACCGAGCTTGTCCAACGCAATCCGCGATTTGGAGCAGGAGCTGCGCATTACCATTTTTGAACGTACCAACAAAGGCATCACGCTCTCCAAGGAAGGTGTGGAGTTTCTGAGCTATGCACGTCAGGTCGTAGAGCAGGCCGAATTACTGGAAAATCGGTATCTGAATGCAAAGCCGTCTCCGCAGCATTTCTCGGTATCAACCCAGCACTATGCTTTTGCAGTGAATGCTTTTGTGCGGCTTGTTCAGCAGTATGGCCATGATGAATATGAACTTGCACTTCGGGAAACCAAAACGTATGAGATTATTCAAGATGTGAAAAGCCTTCGCAGTGAGATCGGCATTCTCTATTTGAACGAGTTCAACGCCAAGGTCATCAACAAGCTGTTGAAAGATGCTGGACTTGTATTTACAAGTTTGTTTACTGCCAAACCACATATCTTCATCAGTGTGAATAATCCGCTCGCCAAACAGGAATCTGTAGCTATCGAACAGCTCCAAGATTACCCTTATCTGTCCTTTGACCAGGGGGAGTATAATTCCTTTCATTTTTCGGAAGAGATTCTGAGTACGTTATCACATCCGAAAAGCATTCAGGTGAATGACAGGGCAACGCTGTTTAATCTGCTGATTGGTCTAAACGGGTATACCATATCTACAGGTGTACTCAGCGCCGATCTGAACGGCAACGAGATTATTCCGGTTCCGCTCGAATGTGAAGAATCGATAAATGTAGGATGGATCTGTCATAAGAGCACGTCCCTGTCGAATCTCGGCGTTGCTTATGTCCAGGCATTACACGAGGCTATTGGCCTGCAGCATTGATTCGCAGTTCTGATGATTTACCCGAAAGGAGCAGGAAATTGAAAGTATTATACCGGAATAAAAGTGAACAGCATGAGTTGACCGTTTACGAAACCAAAAGACTTTATGGGGAAATCGGACACTTCCGTGTGCTGCAGTTCTCGGATGATGCGGTTCAGGGGGCGATCGATCTGGAGCAGCCTTCCAGAATTGTACTGGAGTATCCGCGAGCTATGCTGCATCTAATGGAACGAAATGATCCGCATTTTAATCGAGTATTTGTGGTGGGACAGGGCATTGGTACGATTTCTTCTTACCTGTCAGATCGACAAGTCAAGGTGGCGGAACTGGATGCGGAGGTTGTGGATATCAGCCAGCACTTCTTTGGATATCAGGGCTCACCGGTGCTGGTTGGTGATGGTCGGGAACTGTTGGAACGGGAGCAGGCGGGGGTATACGATTATATCATTATTGATGCATTCACAGCAGCCGGAACGCCGGAGCAGTTTACGAATGCTTCCTTCTTCCGTATGGTAAAAGACAAACTGCGTGCAGGCGGTGCGGTGCTGCTTAATGTGTTTGGACGTTCAGGGAAGGATACATTGGTGAATGCTATCTATACAACCCTTGCCAGGGAATTTCCCAATACACGCGCTTTTGCGCTTCCAGCCGAGGCCAATGAAGTCCAGAACCGGATTTTGATGGGCAGTCAGCGCCCCATTGATGTTCAGCTGAGGTATATGGCAGGTTTTGTAGAGCAGATTCTGGAGGAAGGTTATATCATTGAAGGATGAGTGGGGAGGGGGATAAATAAACAAGGCATTTCCATAGACGATATTTTGTCATGATTTCGTCAATCCTATAAATTATTGTTAAGATATCTTGTTCTCTTCATTGTTTCTTAACAACTTTAATATATGATGATATGGATATGCCTTTTTATGAAAATCCGGGGGAAGCAAAATGATCGCAAATAAAAAGTTATCCAGATTACGCAGAAAAGTCAGAACATTTAAAAAAATTAGCCTTACCGCATTACTTGGAGGGTTAGTCACGATTTCGGTCCTGATGACACTGACCATTATGGTGATTACCTCATATACTACCCAGAAACAGGCTCTTATTAACAACTCGCTCAAGCTTAATTATGCAAATGCGGTACAGATGAGCCAAACGCTGGACTCCCTTTTTGAATCGATGCAGAGGAGCTTGAGGTACGGGGCTGCGTATTTTAAAGATGTCGATTACAATGACAAAGACAAACTGAATACCACACTGGATTTGATCCACAACAGCAGTGATTATTTCAATGCTGTAGTTCTGGCTGATAAGACAGGGCTTGTCCTATCGAGGTCACCGTATTCCCAGGTGAGCGTCGGTAAACATGTCAGCTCTGAAGCAGCCAAAGCGGCGATCAAAGCAAAATCTACATACTTATCGGATGCGTACCTGACTCCGCGAACGAATCGCAGAATCGTTTTTCTGAGTGAACCGATTGTTGATAACAAGGGAGACTACAAAGGTCTAATAAGCGGAAGTATCTATTTGCAGGAGAATAATATACTGGATTTGTCCTTTGGAAGTCAACTGAAGACCAGTAATGGATCGTACTTTTTTATCGTTGACCATAAGGGAGCACTGCTGTTTCACCCCAATGTCAGCCGGATCGGCGAGAATATTAGTAAAAACATAGTGGTCCAGAAATTGATGAATAACCAGACAGGACAAGAGAAGTATACCAATCTGGAAGGGACAAGCACGCTTGCAGGATATTACAAGGTTCCGGCAACCGATTGGGGAGTTGTCGTCGTATCACCGACACAAATGGTGTATGATCAGTTGAACCGTCAGATTGGTCTGCTTCTGCTGTACATTGCCGTACCGTTCATCCTGTTAACCCTGATTGTACTGCGGGTGGCCCGCAAGCTTGTGCAGCCTTTTGTGTTTCTGGCTGATCTCGTGCAGCAGGTGGATAAAGGAAGAGTAGAGCTGCCGATTGTGAAACCGCACTGGAACAGGGAAGCTGATCTGCTTACACGGACAATGATCGGGGCAATGGCAAGTTTCAGGAACAAGACAGATCAATTAGTATATGATGCAAGAACAGACGTGTTAACCGGCTTGAATAACCGCAGAACATTTGAGACTGTTATACAGGAATGGATTCAGGATGAGACTCCTTTTTCCATTGTTGTTCTCGATATTGACCGCTTTAAGTTAATTAATGATACATATGGTCATTCTACGGGGGATGAGGTCCTGAAACAGATCGCCAAGCTGATCCAGATATCCGTCCGGCCTGAAGATGTCTCTTTCCGCTTTGGCGGGGAAGAGTTTGTCGTGCTGCTTCGAGATTACGATTCAAAGATGGCATATGAGGCGGCAGAGCGAATCCGGATTTCCGTCGAGGAAAGTGTGCTTGCTGTTGAGCGTTCAGTTACCCTATCGGCAGGTATTGCAGAGTTTCCAATGCATGCCCGATCTGAAGCCGAGTTGTTTCATTTGGCGGATAATGCGCTTTATCTGGCCAAGGAAGAGGGCCGTAACCGAACGGTTGTCATACAGACAGTGGAAAAATAGAAAGCGCAGAGGCAGACCCAAGGGACAGAAGGGTCTGCTTCTGTCTGTTTGAATTGAACGAGAGCGGCATCGGTTTACATAACGTATCTGTTAACATCAGAAAAAAGCTGTTGCATAATATATTAGAAACATGTATACTCTGAATTACGGTAAAACAAGGAATTGATTCACCGTAGGTGCTTTTCATCCAGGATGAGAAGATACATAATACGCGGTCGTGGCGGAATTGGCAGACGCGCACGGTTCAGGTCCGTGTGGGCTAACCCCCCGTGGAGGTTCGAGTCCTCTCGACCGCATCTAAAGAAAAAGGTTTGTACACCGTCCAATAGACGGCGTACAAACCTTTTTCTTTTCTCAACATAACAACGGATGCAAGCAGAACAAGAGGACTTCCCATGCAGCTGATTCCCAGCTCATACAGCAGTGCCTAGCGCTCTTGGAGGCGGCTGCGCCTATTCCGTACAGTGACGGTCAGCAGACCCGTCAGCATGCCGGTCAGACCGCATAATGTAACGCAGAGCATTAACGGTACCGGCTCGAAACGAAGTAAAAAAGCAATGCCGCTGCCGAAGGTTGTTCCCGCGAGAAAGCCGAGGGCAGCTCCCAATTGGGTAGAGGATTTCATCTTTTCACCTGCACTTATAAAGTAGGGTATGGAGCGGTTAAGTGGTTTTTCATCTGTGGGTATTGTTACACGTCAGCTTCCGCTCGTTTTGTTCTTTCATTTTGCCGAGAATGCAGGTGAATTATTCATAAAAAAGCATTAAAACTAAAATAGGCTCTGCCTCCGATTAAGGAGCGCAGAGCCTTTTGACTGTTCGCTTTGTTAGGGATTCCGACGATCTTTAAGAATGACATCTGCGAACAGAATCGTCTTCGGAATGCGGAAAAATTGCTCCGCTTGTTCCTGAAACGCGGCAGAAGGCAGCGTTCCCTGATGCAGCCATTTG
The DNA here is from genome assembly GCF_040702995.1 of Paenibacillus sp. AN1007. Lineage (NCBI taxonomy): Bacteria > Bacillati > Bacillota > Bacilli > Caryophanales > Paenibacillaceae > Paenibacillus > Paenibacillus sp. AN1007. The sequence continues at coordinate 3,676,968 of NZ_CP159992.1, read as the reverse complement.
CGGAAAGTGCCGGGATGAACCCCGATCCAGTGGCTGACATCTGTCACCGACAAATCATGGACCATACACAAGCCGGTTAGAATACGGTTACTCACGGGTGAGCGGGTTACCGTCCGCTTCATAAAGCGGGAAGGCTCGGGTTGACAGATCACCGGACTGCTGCGCACGACCTCTTCATTGAAAAGAATGTGCCGCGGGTAGCCAAGCAGCTGGCAGGTCTTGTCCAGATTGGTACTGCCGGGTATTCGCCCTTCGTACACCCACGCGCTTACGCTGCGTGAGGAGATCGAGAGGTCTTCGGCGAGCTGAGACAATTTAATATCGTTGGCCATCAGCACGGCAAGAAGAACACGATTGCGGATTTGACAGCGTGTCGGTTTACGGAACCGTTTAACACGGACACCTTTTCCCAAATATTTACGGTTGATCAGAGACCACGCCTGGATGGAATGTTGTTCTGGTTGATTAGGCATATTTCCTCCGATTTTTTTAACCAAATACTACAATAAATAAAGGGGTACTTTCAAGTGCCGCAATGACTGGTTTGAAAACCGGTTGTGCGTCATTCTACATCAAAGAGGGAACTATGAACTAGACCTCGCGCTATTCGCATCCTAGTATATTCCTAGATTACAATGATTCACTAAAAATGATGGAATGATTTGTACGGAATCACAATTTATTTGGTTCTAATTACCCAATTATAGGTCTTTAGAACTTTTGTGTGATTTTTGCTGGTATCATGCTGTTTCTGTCTAGAAATTCAGCCGATTTTGGTGAATTTCCCCATTGGATTTTATTCTGAAACGTGCACAAATCTGAAATGATAAATCCGCAGGTTCAGCAAGGCAGGTGGCCTGTCACAATCTCTCATTCTCACATATATTGTAGGGTGTTCAAATTTTAAAAAATATGGGAGAGGTGAGAAGCATGAGTCCAGCGGTGAGTTCATTTACTGCCATTTCGGGAGCAGTTGTGACGTTTGCTTTTGGCGGATGGGATCAGCTGCTAAGTCTGCTTGCTATCGCTATGGCTGTTGATTATGTTACGGGTTTGGCGGCGGCTGTTAGAACGGGAACGGGATTGAACAGCAATATCGGTTTCTGGGGGCTTGCGCGTAAAGGGCTGATGCTGACCGTGGTGCTGCTTGCTCACCGAATTGATCTGATTATGGGAACGGATATCATTAAAGGCGGGGCGATCTACTTTTATCTGGTGAATGAATTAATCTCCATCACAGAGAATTACGCCAAAATCGGGCTCCCGCTGCCCGACAAACTCAGACAGGCAATAGCGGTGCTTAAGAAACAGGAGGAACAGGGCAGTCTGCCTGACCGGGAATGGACCAAGCCTCAGCAGACAGCTGCCAGCACGATTCCACAGGCAGAAGATGTGCAGACGGGGCAGGATGAAGGGGAGAGCATGGCCAAGGAAAAAAAGACGCCCGATCCGCTGCCTGAAACAAAGAAAGATTAGCCGAATACCTTCTTTATCTATTCCTGTTCAGGAAACGCATACAACCATCCTTTCGTAATAGACGGCGATATGATATATTTTGGATACACGAAACATTGTAATTGACTGCAGTTATTAATCTAAACGAGGTGTTAGCCCAGATGATTAAGCATATTGTTCTGTTCAAAATGAAAGATCGTTCCGCAGAAAGCATTGAGGCCGCTGCCCAGGTTCTTCGTAATCTGGAAGGCAAAATCGATGTTCTGATTTCGCTTGAGGTAGGTATCGATGTGCTGCGTTCGGACAGATCTTTCGACATTTCACTGACGGCGGAGTTTGCTTCACTGGAGGATCTTCAGGCGTATCAAGTTCATCCGCTCCATCAGGATGTCATCAAGTATATGAATGAAGTCAGAGAACAATCCATTGCGGTTGATTATGTGATCTGATCCGTTACACATTTTATTAGAGATTGAAGGGGAGTCTTCATGAGCGATTTAAGAGACGTTATGGAATTTTTATATATTTTTGTCGTGTTTCTGATCGCCTGCCCTGTCATGATCTTCTGGCTTAAGCGCAGAGGCAAACGAAATCGATAACTCACTGAACGGGAAGTGAATCAATGTATTACGTGAACAGGGAGCAGATCGCTCGCCGGCTTGACGCCGTACCAGAGGTGGCCGAAGGGCTTCGCCGGGCTGTGCAGGACTGGGATGGCGGTCTGGTGTTAGGGATGGTACAGGAGCGCTGCCTGCATCTTGCGATCGAAATTGTAACCGATGTGGGGAGTTATCTCATTGACGGTTTCATTATGAGAGATGCAAGCAGTTATGATGATATCATTCAAATTAACTATGAAGAAAAAGTGTTTGATGACTCCACATATGAAACATTGCGTCAGCTTGTCACTTTGCGCAAACCGCTTGTCCAGGATTATTACAGCTGGCAGCGGACAGCACTGCATCCACTGAGCGAGACTTTGCCGGATATACTGGAGCATTTTGCTGGACAAGTGAGCATTTATGTGGAACAAGAACTTGGTCCTTTTCAAGGAAATGAAGGCCAAGGGACAGAGTAAGGAATGAGGGAAGATGTATGGAAAAAGAATCAGATTCAAAAGGAATAGATCAAGGAAATCACGAAAGTGGTGAGGCTGTTTCGGGTTTCCACCCGGTGTATATGGTGGAGTTTCTGTTCAACGAACGGCCCGATGTGAATCAGTATGTGCTGCAGGAGGCTCTCGTCAAAAGGACGGGACAGGGACGGCTTGATGTGAAGAAGGATGAGCAGGAGCAGGGAGCTCAGGATATGTTTGTTTTCTACCATATGGAGCATAAGGTTGCTTTTCAGGAAGGCAGCATTCCTGCCCAGACTTGTTTTCTTCCGGTCCATGAAATGAAGGAGCGTACACGTTTTGCAGGAGCTGTGCAGCAGGCGTGGCATTGGCCTGAGGCAGGACAAGCTGTCGCTTCAGCTCGTTATTCCATTCGTATTCATGATATGTTTACTGCCGCTATGCCGCGTAAACAGCGTCTGGATTTGTTCCAAAAAACAGTGCTCGCTGTATTGGACGCTGTACAATGTGACGCCCTTTACTGGTATGGCAGTGACAAGCTGGTTGAACCTGATGCTTATATCCAATCCCAAGAGCGTGAGGAGCATCTGTACGCAGCGATGAATGTGCGGATGTACCAAGCTGGCGGTACGGAGCAGCAGCGGGGACTTCTCATGGACACGGTAGGTTTATCTGCGCTTGGCGTGCCTGATGTGCAGTGTCACTTTACCGGACTTGACCCCGATACGGTGGCTCAGACGCTGCTGGGAGCCGCGTATTACATATTTGATCAGGGAGATATACTGCAGGATGGTCAGACATTAGGCTCATCCGGCGGACGGCGCTGGCGCTGTGAGCATCAGGCTGCTTTAATTGCACCAGGGCGATATGTTGTAGACCTGAATCCGGGGGAAGAACATGCTGTGCCTGTACCTCAGACGACTCGGTGAATCGGGCTTGTGGTGGGCATCCTAAGACAACGCTAACTTTGTTCCGTTTTTTTTCAATCAAGTGTGTCAGGTCAAGCCCATCATGCTTATAATGCATCAACAGCGTAGGCATTGGCCCAGATGAGCAGACAATACCACTGATTCATAAACCGATGTCTAATTCAATTCAAGGGAGAGATGGATCATGAAAGATTCGAACAAAGGCTTGTTATGGGGTGCTTTAATTGGCTCGGTAGTTGGTTCGGTCACTGCACTGCTGCTTGCGCCAAAATCAGGACGTGAACTGCGTCAGGATATTTCCGAAGGGGCTCGTCAGGTGTCAGACAAAGGGCAGGAACTCGCCTTGAAAGTAGGAGAGCAGAGCTCACAGATCGTATCCAAAGTAAAGGAAACCGCGGATGTAGTCTTTAAGGATATTCAGTCCTGGCGCTGCTCCTCCGATGGCAAAGAGATTCGAATTTCCGCTGCTGTTACGGATACAAATCAAGCAAAAGAGCTGAATCAGGATCAAGTGCAGCATGAAGTGCGGCATGAAGCTGCTGCTCCACTGCCTGAAGGGCAGGCTCCTGGCAGCATTATAAAGCTTGCTGCGGATGAGTCCAAAGACGATAAATAAGCAGCCAGGCTTATCAGCAGGCTTTCCCCTATGCGGTGGAAAGCCTGCTTTGTTGTGTGCCTATGTCCTGCATGACAGCGTGGGTTCGCGGATTTAAATTTGAACACAGCGATGAAATCGGGTAAGATGTAGGTACCTTTTTGCCGGAAATTTCATAGGGTAGGTAGAAAGCTCTTTTGATATATGATCATCAGAATGAATTTAATGAAGAAGGAAGCGGTGTGTTCGTGCAGCAAGCTATTGCTATATTAGACTCCGGTGTAGGGGGATTGACGGTTGCGAAGGAAGTGATGCGTCAGCTCCCGCGGGAAAAGATCATTTATTTTGGGGACACTGCCCGGACACCGTACGGACCCCGTTCGTCCGAACAAGTGAAACAATTTACGGAGCAAATCGTTGATTTTTTGATCCAGTTCAATCCGAAAGTGATCGTGATTGCCTGCAATACCGCGACAGCCGCTGCGCTGGAATATATTCGTGCCAAGGTGAATGTCCCTGTCATCGGTGTTATCCATCCGGGGGCAAGGGCAGCCATTATGGCGACGCGCACCGGCAGAATTGGTGTGATTGGCACGGTAGGCACGATTGGGAGTGGTGCTTATACGTCGGCGCTCAAGCAGCTGTCTCCATATGTGGATGTGGTCAGTCAGGCATGTCCTGCGCTTGTACCGCTGGTGGAGCAGGGGGAATTTCGGTCCGAACATACAACACATACGGTGGATCAGGCGCTGGGAGATATTAAAGGACAGCCTATTGACTGCCTGATTCTTGGATGCACGCATTATCCGTTTCTGATGGAGACGATTCAGGACGTGATGGGGCAGGACGTGAAGCTTATCAGCTCAGCCGATGAAACGGCGAGGGAAATCAGCACCATATTATATGATAAACGCAAGCTGGCAAGTGGGGATGAAACGCCTGTACATCAATTTTTCTGTACTGGTGATCCGCGTATGTTTCAAAATATTACGAAGCAGTGGTTGGGAGAACAAATCTCCAAAACACCTGTCGTCTGGCAGGTTACACAGTTACCGGAATAATCGTAAATAACGGCAGCTTGCTGCACCCTTAATAACAGTAATGACTGTTATGATGCAGTAATTCCTAAGATGTAGGTATTCTTATGCTAAAGTGATATGAATGTTATTTTCCCATTCGCATTGGTTTTCCCGGATCTGTACAGGTCCGGGTTTTTCTTATTTCCCCGATAGACGGTGCAGTTTGTGTTCTGTCTTGGCGATCAGACCATCGAAATAAAGAAGTCTGCGAACCATGTCACATGACGGACAACCGGGCCAGCATACGTATATTACAGACACGATCATCAGATGAGAACCGAGCGGGGAGATTAGGCTCTGTGGAAGGGAGAACAACATGGAACTGCAGTGGATTATCGTGAAAACAGGAGACACGCTGCCGCGGATTGCTTCGGCATATCGGATGACCAAAGAGCTTCTCTGTGCACTGAATCCGGAAGCCGCGGCACAACCATATCTGCTCAAGGGTCAGATGCTGCGTGTGATGCCGGGGACAGGACGAAGATATGCCGTGCCGCCGGGAGAGACGGTGCGGGAAACAGCGCAGCGTTTCGGTTTAACGGAAAACCAGCTTCGCGAGAAAAATCCCGAAATCGCCAAGATGACGGACTGGGGCGGCTGCTGCATTGATATTCCTGACGCTGACGTAAAATCGATGGTGAACATCGAAGGTGAATATGGATACCGTGAATTATTGAGGGATATACAGCGATTAGAAACGCGTTATTCTTGTGTTGAGTCGGGGTCCATTGGTACGAGTGTGATGGGGAAAACGCTGCCATACGTGCGGATTGGGCAGGGGGCACGGCATATTCACGTTAATGCATCGGTTCACGCGAATGAATGGCTTACCACTCCTGTTCTGATGAGATTTATTGAAGAATACGCCGAAGCGTATCACTCGCATTCGCTTTGGCACAATTTTGATCCGGAACGCTGGATGGAGGAGACGACCTTGTGGGCAGTGCCTATGGTGAATCCTGACGGTGTAGAGTTAGTCCAAGAAGGTGTAGTGAATCATCACATCTATGCTTCTCAATTGCTGGAGTGGAATGGCGGTCGTTCACACTTTACACACTGGAAAGCGAATATCAGAGGTGTTGACCTCAACGATCAATTTCCCGCGCATTGGGACGAAGAGGCAGCGCGCAGAGGAATTCTGTCACCCGGTCCGCGGGATTATGCCGGAACGGCTCCGCTGACGGAACCGGAGGCGCAGGCGCTGGCGAGTTGGACGCAGGAGCATGCTTTCGCCGCGGTTGTATCCCTACACAGCCAAGGTCAAGAAATCTATTGGAACTACCGGGACCTGGAGCCGAGAGAGAGTGCACCGTTGTCGCGCAAATTGGCCAAAGCGTCGGGATATAAAGCAGTGAAACTTGGGGGCAGTGATGCAGGGTATAAAGATTGGTTCATTGAAACGTTTGGCAGGCCGGGTTTCACCGTCGAGGTAGGTCTGGGAGTAAATCCGCTGCCCGTAGAGCAGTTTAATGATATCTGCGTAGAAGTGGGCATGCTGTTGGCAGCATTGTTATCTCATAAGGAACGTGAAGGTGGAGTTTCGGGCCAGGCGTGAAACGAATCTGGATTTCGGACGTATAACTGGAACGGGCGCTGGAGCGGCGCTCGTTTCGTATCATTTTAGGTCAAAGCTGAGTCTCAAGGGGGTTCATGTGATGAAATGGAGAAAACTGTTGTCGTTTCAGCGGTGGGCTCACGTGTTCAAGAGACTTCCACGTCTGCTTAAAGCCCCGCAGATTCCTATAGGAGAAAAACTGTTGTTCATTATTCCGGCACTGCTGTACTGGGTGCTTCCTGATGCGATGCCATTTATGCCTGTTGATGATATCGGGGTCACTCTGATTCTGATGAATTGGTTTGTCGGCCGAGCTGAACGCAAATATCCAGTGCTGACGGAAAAGGCCGGATCCTGAGGTCGTGTCGAAAATATGACTTCATGTCGTTTTCGCATCAATGTTATTGCGATTAGCTGCAACTTTCTTTACAATAGATGCTGAAGTCTAATTGAATGCTGAAATTGTTGGAACCAGCAATGACAATATAGGAGATGAATCGAATGAACTGCAAAATTACTCGTAATGCAGCGAAAGTGCTGAAGCTTGAACTGGACAAGCCGGAGAACGAAGGCAAAAAACTGCGTGTTGTGATTACCCATGCACATGGAGATCATGCCCACTACGGACTTGATCTGGATACACCTGGAGATAATGACACGGTTGTTTCTACGGATAAAGACATTGATGTCATTTTGGAAAACGGACAGCCTATGCTGGATGGCGTGAAAATTGATTACCTCTACTTGCCGCAAGAAGGATTTGTCATTACAAATCCCTCCAAAGGCAACCACGGCGACCACTAAGGGAGCGAAGAAGGGGAAATCATGGCTAACGATATCCGTGTATGCGAAAAATGTAATCATATCCGATTGAAGTCGATTGTGCCTAAGCTTGAGAAGATGGCTCCAGGCACAGAGGTGAAGATCGGTTGTAAATCTTACTGCGGCCCTTGTGCAAAGCGTGCTTTTGTTTTCGTTAACGGCCGCTATATCAGTGCACCTTCGGAAGAAGAAGTGCTGGCGAAGGTTTCGAAGTTTATCAAATAAACTTCAATTAAACAAATCAACAGGATTTGCTGGAATTACTGGAACTACAGCAGTAGGTGAAGTGTTCTTATCGGGCGAAGGAGGGGCTTAGGCCGCTCTTTTTGCGTTGTGCTTCTATTTTTCAGCCTCTAATTTGATTGATATCTTCATCCGAATGGAGCAAGTAGATTTGGAAAGTGTTCTCTCGGATTTCGATGGCAATCTTGACGTCACCTTTGTTCAGCATATGCACATGGCCCATTCGTTCTTCATTCTGTTCTACCCAACCGGAGTCATGCAGCTTTTGAAAATAATCAACGGGCGGATAGAGTCCCTGTTCACCACCGATATGTTTTAATTCATAGGTTTCGCTAAAGGCGAGTGTGGGGTGATCGGAGTATGCTTTGGATTCAATGAGTTCGGCGTTGGCGGGGACGGGAATATCTTGGTACAGAGCGGATGAGGTATACCCTGTAATCGCGTATGTGGAGTTTGAGGGGCGCAGTGCCCAGAATATGAAAAATGAGAGCAGTACAATGAACAGAACTGACACGGTTATCAAGCTCAGACGAACTCCCTTTGTGGTCATGGCGGCATTCCTCCTTTTATTAAACCCATCACTGTTGTTAACGTATTGGCAGTGAAGAAAGTTTGAACAAATTTTCAAAAATAGAATAAGGCTGACTTGTAGAACCCATGCTAACAAGGTAACAGGAATATGATTCCGAGGAGGAATAACTCATGCCAAAGCGTTATGATTCCAGTTTGCAAGCAGGTACAACTGTATCTCAGGCGCAAAATGCGGTGAACAAGCTCCATTATGCTGTTTCCCAGGCGATGTCTCATCCGAATCTGCAGACCATTGTACAGGCAGAACAGCGGCTCGCACATACCGAGCAGGCTATGAAGCAGGCAGAGCTGTCTTTGGGAGGCCAGGGTTTTGAACTGGCACAGGAAATGTTCATTGAGGAGAAGAAGAGATTGAGTTCGGTCCAGAATCAGCACAGGCAGGGGAAGCGGTAAAGCGTTCCTGTTACACATGAACCTGCAGGCAGTGATTGCCTGCAGGTTTTTTGGTTTGTTTTCAAAGCGTCTGATGCGGTTCGATAGGAGTGAATGGGTAGATTTATACTTGAATCACGCTTTAAAATTTGTCAGAAGGTTAATAGACCAGTGAGCAGGCAAAAATCAATACGGGAGGTACAGGATGACAAAACATATTACCGATTGTACAATTCTGAACAACGGAGTGACGATGCCATGGCTTGGACTCGGGACTTATAAAGCGAAGGGGAAAGAAGTGCAGCAGGCGGTAGAGACTGCTTTGGAAGTAGGTTATCGAAGCATAGATACTGCGTCAATCTATGGAAATGAGGAGGAAGTTGGACAAGCGATTGCCAGCAGTGGTGTAGCTCGTAATGAATTGTTTGTAACGACGAAACTCTGGAATGATGATCAAGGTTATGATGCAGCACTTAGAGCTTTTGAAGCCAGTCAGAAGGCACTTGGTTTGAATGTTATCGATCTATACTTGATTCACTGGCCTGGCCGTGACCAATACAAAGAGACGTGGAGAGCGTTTGAACGACTTTATAGCGAGGGAAGTGTACGTGCGATCGGTGTGAGTAACTTTCAGGTGCACCATTTGCGCGATATTATAGATGAAGGCGGCACCGTGCCCGCGGTGAATCAGGTGGAGCTGCATCCAGGTCTGATTCAACAGGAGCTGCAGGATTTTTGCGGTGCACAGGGCATTCAGCTGGAGGCATGGAGCCCGATTATGAAAGGTAAGCTGAATCAGGATTCCACCCTGAAGGGTCTAGCCCAGAAGTATGGCAAAACGCCAGCACAGGTCATTCTGCGCTGGGATATCCAGAATCAGATTGTTACGATTCCGAAATCGGTAACTCCTGAACGAATTCGCGAAAATGCGGATATTTTTGATTTTGAGCTGACCCCGGACGAGTTGAGACAGATTGACGCGCTCGATGCAGACAAACGGACAGGGCCGCATCCGGACCAGTTATTTTGGGATTAAGAGGCGAAGCTATTTTCCGAATCCGATAAGTATTGACGTTGAGCGTTAGCGAAGGCTCCGGTGACGAATCGTTTTTAAGTAGGGACGTTGGCGAAGGCTCCAGTGACGAATCGTTCTTTCGATCGCTGTTGTCTTCGGATTTCCTCGATTGAAGTTCTTAGAGGTTTGAAATCCGAAGACAAAGGCGAACGCTCCGCTTCTGCAGAATCGATTTCGTCCCCTCCGCAGCAGCGTTTTATCGGAGAGGCACTTGGACAAAGAGCTTCGAAAGATGAGGGGCAGCAGCAAAACGGAGGGCTTCGCTTCTCCGTTTTGTTCTGATTTGGTGATTTTCCAAGTGCGAAGTGAGGATAACTTCTGCGGATGAATGTGACACGATAAAGCAAAAGTCATTAAAAAAGGTATCTGGAAGACAAGTCAAACGGAATGAAGGGTAACCTGAAGGCAATTAAAAGGTTATTGGAAGCAGCAGCTAAAGGAAAACAAAGAGATAGTTGAAATGATAATTGAAAACAAGAAAAAAGCAGAGGGTCATGGGCATCGCCATAATCCTCTGCTTTTTTGGAATTGTTGTTATTGCTTTGGTTTATTTTGCGGAACCTCGCAGCCTTCGTCTGTGCATATACCACTGTCATCAGCTTCTGTATCACTGGATTCAACGATGGTAAACGGAGAACGATCATCCCACGCTTTTTGCAGGGCGTCCAGAAACACATCGTCAGGCTGTGCGCCGGAAACAGCGAATTTGCGATCCAGTACGAAGAATGGCACGCCCCGGATTCCGAGCTGTGCACCTTCTGCCTGGTCAGCACGTACGTTCTCGGTGAATTGGTCACTGGACAGAACGGCAGCCGCGGCTTCACGATCCAGGCCAACTTCCTGCGCAAGATCAGCAAGTACTTGAGGGTCTCCTGCGTGCTTGCCCTCAATAAAAATGGCTTGGAACAAACGTTCACTGAGTTCAAGTGCTTTACCCTGAGTATCTGCCCAGTGAGTCAAACGGTGAGCGGCGAAGGAATTCGTAGGAATCATCGCATCAATGTTATATTCAAGTCCTGCCGTACGAGCATTGGCATTCATCTGTGCGTTCATGCCCCGAGCCTGTTCCTCGCTGATGTTGTACTTGGAAGAAAGATAGTCCGTATTGCTCTTACCGCTGTTTACTTCGGCATTGGGATCGAGCTCAAAGCTTTTGAACTGCAGCTGCACTTCGTCCCGGTGAGGGAATTTTTCCAATACATTTTCCAGACGGCGTTTGCCAATATAACAGAAGGGGCACATGTAGTCTGACCATACTTCAATATTCATTGGTTATAAAACCTCCATAAGTTCTAAATTGAAACTATTTTAGTTACAATTATAAAGCCACTTTCAAATAATCGCAAGTTAATCCTGTTGATCTCGATAAGCTTTGGACCAATGATCAGGCTGGAGTTCATTCAACGTTTTGAAAATAAGCTGTCCCGACGGGTCATATACCGCCGCTTTAACTTGCTCGCCCCAATAAAAGAGGCGCTCTTGACAGATTCCGCAAGGCGTGAGCACTTTAAATGCGGAGTTCTCATCATCACGTGCGATGCAGAGGGAGTGGGTTACGCGCTCGTTTAATTTATGCGCCTCCAGATAGGCCCCGGTCTCCATACATAGATGCACGGCGTCGTTAATGACCTCTGGAGCGACACTGATCAGCAGAGAACCGGCATCCGTGTAGACTGCACCGGCCCCGCCCCATCCTTGAGGGTAACGCTGTTTGACGAACGCGGCTGCAGCATCAAATAATTGTTGTTCTATTTCATGTGAATGGATACTGGATGACATGTTAAGATCTTCCCCTTTTTAATAAATGGTTTGTATGATGAGGCTTATGTTAATCGTCATTTGTCTTCCCGGAATTGACGAATCAAATCATAGGTAATCAGCGTATCGGAAACATGCAGGCGCTTCGAGGCCGTTTCGTAACCGGCTTTGCAGGCGTTTATTTCCGTCTTTTCGTGAGCAGACAGGTCATAACAAGTTCCGTTCGCGTAAATGTAATCATCCGACGGAATATAGAACATCCTTCCATCAGTGAATGATCCGTTACGCAGCACGACCATGCGCTCCAACCCACCATACACGTTGTTTCCCATATGATAGTAGGAGTCATCCGATATCCCCAGCAAATGCAGCACCGACGGTGTAATATCCAGCTGCCCGGATGGTTTTTCAAATACGCCTGCTTCAGCTCCGTCTGGTAAATGTACCAGCAGTGGGACTTCATTCATGATTTGTGCCATATCCAGATCGTTCAGGGAACGGCCGAGAAATTTTTCATATAGGGGTTGGTCTTTAATGGAGCTGTCATGGTCCCCATAGAACATAAAGATGGTGTTTTCCCATAATCCCCGATTTTTTAAATCCTCCACCATACCGCCCAGTGCGGCATCTACATAATGAACAGACTGCAGGTAGTTTCCGAACATCGTACCTTGAAACTCACCCACATCCAGCTGTTGCTTGTCTTTAGGCAGAGAGTAGGGGTGATGGCTGCTGAGAGTGATAAGGAATGAATAAAAAGGCTCCTTCGCCTCACTGCTCATTTTCTCGACGGACTGCCGGAAAAAGGATGCATCAGACAAAGACCAACCAAGCGGGTCATCCTCTACAAAATCGTTTTTACTGTAGAACTTGTCATATTTCATATTCTGATACATTGTATACCGGTTCCAGAAGCCGCTCTCGTAGGCGTGAAATACGTTGGTGCTGTAACCCTGATCCTTCAAAATGGAAGGCAGTGAGTCATATGTATGGTCCGCATAACGTACAAACGCCGATCCTGCAGAAAGAGGGTGAAGCGAGATATTGGCGCCAAAATCCGCATCGGATGTTCTGCCCTGCCCGGTCTGGTGATAGAAGTGGCTGTAATACTGGCTTTCCTTCATCAATTCGTTAAAATGCGGTGTAATATCCTGCCCACCAATGCTCTGTCCGATCATAAAATTCATAAAGGCTTCGCCCTGCACGATAATGACATTGCTGCCTTTGTATTTCCCATATAAGGCTTGATCGTGCTGTGCTGCATTCGACTGCTGTCGCTCTTCAAAATAAGCTTTAACCTGCTGTACATCGGCTGGATCGGCCACGGGGCCAGAACCGATATTGTCTTTAACATAAGAGTACACATCATAGCCGTGAAAAGCGAGCAGGCCGGTTACGTTGTACATGGATACATTCCACCAGTTGTTATCAAACAGACCTTTGGCCCAGGTTTTGCTGTAAAAATAGATCGGGCCCGCACCGATACCCAGTCCGAGAACAAGGGCTGTGACGCCTGCGAGCAGGCGGCGGCGAAGGCGTTTTTTACGATTGGAGGAAGAAACGGAGCTGTACCTTCCATAACTTCCGTTATACGTGCTTGTGTACATGCCTGATGTTTGACCCGAACGGTAACGTCTGCTGAACAGCATGATGGCTGCGAATGGAATTACGATCAGTAAATCGGCAAAAAACCAAAAATCACGTGCATAGATCAAGGAGGCAATGCTGTCACCAAGTGCGTCTACCTGTCCTGCCTGTAACAGCACCGGGACCGTAAGGAAATCTTGAAAGTAACGATAATAGACCATATCTGAATAGATGAGTGCAGTGAGGAACAGGTGAAGGATTGCAAGTGCTGCAATCATACCTCGGCGCGGCAGCCACCAGACCCAGAAGGACAAGAGCAGCAGTGAGCCCACAGCAATGACTTTGTCGAGTAGGCCCATTGTAATGTTGTACGCATGCAGATTATGATGCAGCAGCATTAGTTTGAGCAGAATAAGTATGGTGAAAATGATATAGAGCATCAGTGGATGATGCAGAAGCCCGCGTGTTCTGGAGCTGCGCATAGGCTGAGTAACAACCATGGAGATTCCCCCTTACTTCGTAATGTAATAATAAAATCGACTGAAAATGTTTTGTTAACGGCATGTAAAACAGGGCTTCATATATTATAGCGTGACCGCTTGGCATTTCAACTATGCTCATCATGTCATTCTGTCTACTAAAATCTGTGTTCATAGAGATAAGCTGCGCTGCATAAAAATTGACGATCTCAAATAAAACCAAAAAACGCTCCACCATAAAGGTCAGAGCGTTTCTTTCCCATAAGTCTATTAAGCTTGCGGTGTTTTGCTGCGCGGAGGCAGCGGCCCTAAGTATTGATAATACTGAGTTTCAATCCGTCCGTTGAACAGCTTGCGGCGCTTGTCCGCTTTATGCCCGAAATACTCTTCAAATGCTTTGGTAGAAGTGATTGCAAAAAACGACCATGTCGGCATTTCCAGATAAGAGCGTCCGAGGGAACGGAGCAGCTTCTGCACTTCTTTTTCTTCACTCAGGCGCTCGCCGTACGGCGGATTGGTAATAATAACGCCATACTCCCCTTGGGGTCTGGCCCGGTGGGCTGGCAGTACGCTGACTTCAATATCTTTGGCGAAGCCTGCACTTTTGATTGCTGCCTGCGCAACTTCAATCGCTTCGGGATCGATGTCACTGCCCGAAATCTGCAGCGGCACATCGTCACGTACAGCATCGAATGCTTCCTCGCGCGCTTGTTCCCACAGCTCGGTAGGGATCACATCCCAATTCTCGGAGTTAAACGTGCGGCGAAGCCCCGGCGCGATATTCCAGCCGATCATGGCTGCTTCAATCAGCATGGTGCCTGAACCGCAGCAGGGATCGTAGAACGGGCGGGATACATTCCAGCGGCTGAGCTGAATCAGGGCAGCTGCCAGTGTTTCTTTGAGCGGCGCCTCGGTAACGAGTTTGCGGTATCCGCGTTTGTGAAGCCCTGGTCCTGTCGTATCGAGTGTAATGAGCGCGCGGTCATTCAAAAGAATGACTTCGACGACATAACGTGCACCGTTTTCGGGGAACCATTCGGTGTGGTGTGTCAGCTTCAGCTTTTCGACAATCGCCTTTTTGACGATCCCTTGAGATGCAGGCACGCTGCTGAGCTGGGACTTCTGGGAACGGCCTTCTACAGGAAATTCACCGTCTGCAGGAATCCACTCTTCCCAAGGCAGTGCTTTGGTGCCTTCAAACAATTCATCAAAGGTGGTTGCAGGGAACTCGCCCATATTAACCAGCACGCGGTCAGAACTTCTCAGCCACAGGTTACAGCGGCAAATGTCAATATAATCTCCTGTGAAAAATACCCGGCCGTTATCGACCTTGACGTCGTCATACCCCAGCTGTTTCAGTTCCCGGGCAACAACGGCCTCAAGTCCCATCGCAGAGGTTGCAATCAATTGCAATCGAGCCATGTGAATACATTCAACTCCATTTCGGGCTGCAGCGGGATCTCCCTCTGACAGCGATATTGTAACGGTGCGGCCTTGCCGCATTCCGTGAAAAAACTTACAATGAGTAATGCGGTCTATACTGCAAAGAATTCAATGCAGGGAATACAGTATTCATTGCTGCTTTGTGTTGGATAACAAACATTCATTATAAAACATTGGCATCCATAAGAAAAGCGATCCAGGAGCATTTATGCGGAAAGCTGTCTAAAAGCATTTCTATGGAACGCAGTCCAAGTGTGCAAGGAGGAACTACGTGGTGAATCTCACCCCTGACGAATATGTAAATCAATTGTTTCAAGAGGATGAGCTCTTGTTAAAAGTAAAAGAAGCCATTCGAGCGAACGGAATGCCTGAGGTTTCAGTGGCGGCGGCATACGGCCGTCTGCTGACCTTCCTCGCCAAAACCTCGAAGGCTGAGGCGGTGCTCGAAATCGGTGTGCTTGGCGGATACAGCGGCATCTGCCTGGCCCGTGGTTTAAGCGAAGGGGGAACGTTGACTTCCCTTGAATTGAAAGAAGAGTACGCAGCAATGGCTCGCGGACATCTGGAGGAAGGTGGCTTTGGCAGCCAAGTGCAGTACCGGATCGGACCTGCAGCAGACAGCCTTGAGCAGCTGGCGCAGGAAGGGCGGACCTTCGATTTCTTCTTTATTGACGCAGATAAAGAAAATTATCCAGTCTATTTGGATTATGCAATTCGCCTTGCGCGTCCAGGGGCAGTCATTGTAGGAGACAACTGTTTTCTGCGAGGGCGTACGCTTAACCCGGACAAGCAGGGTCCAGCCGTGCTTGCTGTTCGTCGTTTCAATGAACAGATGGCGAGTGACCCGCGTCTCATCACGACCATGCTGCCGGACTATGACGGACTTGCACTCGCTTGGGTGAAATAAGTAATAAGAATGTGAAAACTTCGCAGGAGTCTGATTTGCCGATCTTTTTTTGGAAGGCGATGAGACGCTGAGCGAAGTTTTTTTAATCGACTTGATTTTCCTGAAAATTTGACCTCTTAAACAACGGGGAGTGATACATGAAATATTACGTTTTATAACTTATAATTTTAATATATGGAGGTGCTGCTTTGAGATCATTCTTTGTATTTGTTTCTCTGCTGCTCATGTTGGGTTTTGCATTTCATTTTCTGAATGTTTACACTCCGATTTTAATTATGCCGGTGTATATCGTATTAGTTACCTTTCTGTTTTGTTTGATTGTCTATTCATTGATTAAATATTTTAAATTGAATTTGAAAAAGAGATGAACCCTTTCTTGGTGGAAAAGGTTCATCTCTTTGTTTATAAAGCGGATTTAACAATAAATAAGTGCTTATACCTCTGGTGTGCCATAGGTCTCAAACCATTGTTTGATCGTATTAAAATCACTACTGAAGGATAATCCGAGCATTAATAGAATGCGTGCTTGCTGCGGACTGAGGTTATCCCCGGCAATGATGCCCTTACCCCCGCCATATACACTCCCAGAACCTGTCCGGGTTGTCGTTACGAAAATAACGCCTTCTTCAATCGCTTTAGTACGGGCTTGACCCATCGCTCTGGAGATGCCGCCTGCGCCTGTGCCGGAGGTGACGATCCCCTTCACTCCGTTTTTCACAAAGCCTTCAATCGCTCCGCCACCTGCTTCTTGGTAGGAGATTACAATCTCTACTTTCGCCAAGTCGGTTTTGGAGATTTTGCCAAGATCGAATGCAGGTTTCATTGTACCGCCGGGTTTCATGGCGCGTGCAGGGGCGCGGTAGATCCGGATGTTTTCTTCGTCGATATAACCGACAGCACCGAGCATAGGCGTTTCAAAGGTGTCCGTTCGGTAATCATTCGTTTTCGTTACACCTCGAGCGAGCTGGATTGTATCATTGAGCATCAATACGGTACCGAATGATTTAGTCCGGCCGCTGCCTGCCAGTTTGATGGCGTTGTACAGATTGGCCTGAGCATCGGAACCGATTACCGTCCATGGCCGCATTGAGCCTGTGATGACAACAGGTTTATCGCTTTGAACCGTCAAGTCGAGGAAATAGGCAATCTCCTCCATCGTGTCAGTACCTGTCGTTACCACGACACTGTCATACTGGGCGAGCGCTTGATCTACCGTTCGAGATAGGTCGTAGAGGTCGGCCATCGTATAGGAGCCTGATCCGGAATTGCCGAACTGCAGTGTGCTTACATCTGCAATTTTTTGCTTGTCCGGTAAATCTTTAACCATGTCAGCAATGAGCAGCGTGCCTGCCTTGTAATTTTGGAAGCTGGTAGCATCCTCGGATTGCCCGGCAATCGTTCCGCCCGTACCAATGACAAGTACATTAGGAAGGGAGGAAAGTTTGGAAGTTTCCGGTAAGGGAGGGATCGCTGTGTTCCGTGCAGGCGTGGTGGGTGCGTTCTGAACAGCGCCTGTAGTGCCTTTCACCTCTACGGCTGCGGCTTGAGCGGTATAGGTTCCGATAGGTGAGAGAGAGAGTGTGAGTGCGAGTGCTGCCGTGCTCCAAACGGCCCAAGGACGAAGGTTAGATAGTTTTGTCATGCTGACACGCTCCTTCAAGTGAGTTTTGTGTGAGGTAATCTCTTTTTTATGTATGTAGATTGAAATGAGTGTATTATATGTTAGATAACTTTACAAATTTAAATTTTAATAGAAATAGCGGTTACATTCGAAGTTTTACAGAGAAAAAACGCTGTTTTATAAGAAATTTGAGAGATCTTTTTAGAAAAATCCGTTTGTTTTGGAGAGGTATACAAAAGGTTAATATTGTTTTAATACTCTAAAATCATTTTTTGTGTCATTAAATATAACATTTATGTTTATTCGACAAATTCAGGGTAGTTTGGAGCAGAGGTTGGGCCATGGGACTTATTTATGCTGTTTTTATTGGAATTACAATCCAGTTGTGTATATAATGAAGAAGAACTTATATGTAAAAAAATATATATTATTGATTGGAGGAAGCACGATGAAACAAGCACCCCGAAAGTACGCCAATTATATTCCAATTCGGGAACTGCACAGCAAGGAGCGGCAATTATCTCCCTTCCAGGTGTATGCAGAACTTCGTGAGAACACTCCAGTCCGATATGACGAGCACCGCGAATGCTGGGATGTGTTTCGGTATGAAGATGTGCAGTATGTGTTGAAAAATCCCAAGCTGTTCTCATCCGAGCGCAACCGGGCGAACACCAGCATTCTAACGACAGATCCTCCAAAGCACAAGCAGCTCCGCGATCTGGTCAATCAGGCGTTTACTCCCAAAGCTATTGAAGCTTTGGCGCCGCGCATTCAGCAAATTACCGATGAACTGCTGGCTGATCACCTATCAAGTTCAAGGATGAATCTGATTGATGACCTCGCAGCTCCGCTGCCTGTCATTGTTATTGCCGAACTGATTGGGGTTCCCGCTGCAGACCGCCGAGATTTCAAGCTTTGGTCTGATGTACTGGTGAAAGGCGCACGCGATGATAGCGAAGAGGCCTTTCAGGAGATGGCCAGAGAGAAGCAGCAGAACATACAGGAGTTATATGCCTATTTTACAGATATCATGGAACAGCGCCGGGTAGAGCCGCAGGATGATCTGATCTCCCTGCTGCTGGCAGCCGAGATCGAGGGGCAGAAGTTAACAGAAGAAGAAGTAATTAATTTCTGTATTCTCCTGCTGGTTGCGGGAAACGAAACCACAACCAATCTGATCGCCAATGCAGTGCGTGTCCTCTCTGAACAACCTGAATTGCAAAAGGAGCTGCGGGAGCACCCGGATCGCGTGGCTGGCGCCGTAGAAGAAACATTGAGGTATTATCCGCCAATTGTAGCGATTGGGCGTGTGGCACGGGAAACGGTGGAACTGCACGGACAAACGATTCAGGCGGGAGATCAGGTTATATCCTGGGTTGGGGCAGCGAATCGTGACCCTGCACAGTTTGACCAGGCTGATACGTTTGTGCCGGAACGCAAACCGAATCGACATATGGGATTCGGGTTTGGCATCCATTTCTGTCTCGGTGCACCATTGGCTCGTCTGGAAGCAAGAGCTGCCCTGCACACGCTTCTTCAACGTATGGAACATATACAGCTGGTTCCCGAAACCGGTTTGGAGCCGATTCAAAGCGCTTTTGTTTTTGGAGTGAAGGAATACCCGATACAGTTTCGCGAACGACATTAGAGGCGGCTCCGTTTCCCGTTTCCCGATGCTGTATTTTGTTTCATGAAATAAATATCGAAGCTTATGTATAAGAAAAGCCGCTTCAACCCCGGATGGGGCTGAGCGGCTTTTGCTGCGTATCATGCCTTTATTGCATCTTTATTTGAATCCTTACACTTTCCTGCAGTGTCTCTTGATCAGACAAATGTCAGCCTCATGGTTCTCCTGCACGAACGGGTTTTTTGTACAGCTTGAATCGAACCCAAACCATATTCAGCAGCAGTAATCCGCCCGAAACGATAAACAGTCCCTCAATGCCGATGAACCCGGCCATGAAGCCGCCGATGACTGCGCCGAGCATGTTGCCGAGCGCCAGTGTGCTTGTGTTAAAGCTGAAGGCCCGGCTGATCATGCTATCAGGTGTATAACCGCGAATCAAAGCATTCACACTCGGGAGCAGTCCGCCCATAAATACTCCCATGACAAAACGGACGAGAATGAGCTGCCATACGGTTTGAACAAAAGCCTGCGGTATAAGCATAATTCCGGTTCCGATCAGGGAAAAGGTCAGCACTCTGTGTGAGCCGATCCGATCGCTAAGTTTTCCAAGCACCGGCGACATCGCCATATTGGATAAACCTGTGACAGCGCCAACCATCCCCGCCCAGAAAGCGACATTTACTGCCGTCCCGTGCAGTTTCTGCACATAGAGAGGCAGGAGAGACATTGGGCTGATCATCGCAAACTGCAGCAGGAACGTCACAGCGAAGAGTGCGGGAAGCTGAGGTGATTTGCTGAGCTCCTTCAACCCCGACAAGACCGATTGATCCGGAAGTTTTGCGGCTTTTTGCCGGTCGAACTGCTCTCGAACCAAGAACATCGCCAGCATGGAAGCTGCAAAGATGAGTCCGCCTGTGATATAGAAAATGGGACGGAATCCTACGGCATCCGCAAGCAGTCCGCCAATGAGCGGCCCCAGAATGGTGCCTGCCACTTGACCGGACTGGCTGATTCCCATGGCAAAACCCATACGGTCCTTCGGTGTTGTGCCTGAGATCAGGGCGACGGCAGCCGGGTTAAAACCGGAGATGGTCCCGTTAAGCAGACGCAGCAGCAGCAGCTGCCAAGGGTTCTGTGCAAGACCCATCAGCGCAATGACAACAGCCATCCCGAACCCGGAGCGAAGCAGCATAATTTTTCGTCCGTATTTATCGGACAGCTTGCCCCAGAGCGGCTGAAATAAAAAAGAGGTAAGGAAATTGGCGGCAAAAATGAATCCGGCCCAAATGCCAATCTCATGTTCTCCCACAACACCCAGATCCCTGGCAAGAAATAGAGATAGAAACGGGGTAATCATGGTCATTCCCGCGTTGACCAGAAACTGTCCGAACCAAAGCACAATGAGGTTGACTTTCCACGTTTTCAAAGTGCTTTCACTTCCTTTCGAAGATTTTCTGTAATTCTCAAAAAAGTCGATTCTTTCATTATATCACAAATGGCATATGGACGGAGGGTGTAACGAATGTCATAGTATTGTCACTTGGAACACATCTCCATAAGGTTGTTACGGCTGTTTAAAAAGGGCATAATGGTAGTTATGAGTCCAAAAACTATTGGAGGCTTCTTACATGAGCTATAACGATCGTCTGATTCGGGCAAGTTTTAAACAGCAGGTAGACCGTGTGCCGGTATGGTATATGCGCCAGGCTGGACGTTACGATCCCGAATACCGCAAAATTAAAGAAAAGTATTCCTTGCTTGAAATATGCCAGCAGCCTGAACTGGCGGCTGAAGTTACACTAATGCCTGTGCGCAAACTGGGTGTGGATGCGGCTATTTTGTATTCCGATATTATGAATCCGGTTGCTTCGCTGGGTATTGATTTTGACATTGTGAAAAATATAGGTCCGGTTATTGATAATCCGATACGTTCGGCAGCAGATGTGGAACGTCTTCGTCCCATTGACGTGGAGGGAGACCTTTCGCATATTTTGGAAACGATTCGTATTCTGGACAAAGAACTTGACGTGCCTCTGATTACATTTGCAGGTGCTCCGTTCACGATTGCGAGCTACCTCATTGAAGGTCAGCCTTCAAAAGGGTATATCCGGACTAAAACGATGATGTACAGTGAGCCGGAATTATGGCACAAACTGATGCAGAAGCTTGGTGATATGGTCATTACATATATCCGTGCCCATATCGCAAATGGCGGTAAGGCATTTCAACTGTTTGACAGCTGGGTGGGTGCTCTCTCTCCCAAAGACTTCAAAACGTATGTGCTGCCAACGATTACTCGTATCTTTACCGAATTGTCCGATTTGAATGTACCGAAAATATATTTCCCCGGCGTGGCTTCAGGTGAACTGCTGCCAACCCTGCAGGATCTGCAGGCGAATGTCATTGGGCTGGATTGGAGAGTTTCCATTTCAGAAGGACGCAGACGTCTGGGCGGTAAATTCGCCGTGCAGGGCAACCTTGATCCGTATATCCTGACTGGGCCAATGGATTTAATCAAAGAACAGGCAAAAGCGATTATTAATGATGGGATCAAGGAGCCGGGGTATATTTTCAATCTGGGACATGGCTTGTTCCCCGAAGCTTCTCTTGATAAATTAAAAGAGTTAACCGCTTATATTCATGAGTATTCAGCAGAAGCCTTGAAGACGGGAGTGACGGTAAGCAATGACTAATACTGTAGGTGTTTTGGTGATGTCGTATGGCACACCTGAGAATATGGAAAGTGTTGAAGCGTATTACACACATATCCGTAGAGGCCGTCCGCCGGAGCCTGAACAGCTAAAAGAGCTGACGGATCGGTACGAAGCGATTGTTGGCGGTGTTTTCCCGCTGCGGGAAAACACGGACAACCAGGTGAAAACTCTTCAGGAGACGCTGCAGCAGGATCAGCGCCGGAATGGCACTGAGTTCCGCTGTTACCAGGGATTGAAGCATGCATATCCTTTTATTGAGGATGGCGTGGAGCAGATGGCAAAGGACGGTATCCAGACCGCCATTGGCATAGTGCTTGCCCCCCATTTCTCAACGATGAGTGTGGGCAGTTACATCAAGCGTGCACGGGAGAAAGCCGAAGAACTTGGCATTCAGATGTCCTTTATCGAAAGCTATCATCTGCATCCGAAGCTGATTCAGGCTCTTTCTGCACGTGTGAGTGCGAAGCTGGACGCTTTCGAGGAAGCGGGAGCGAAACGCGGGGATGTGAAGGTGCTGTTCAGTGCTCACAGTCTGCCGGCACGCATTGTGGATATGGGTGACCCGTACCCGAACCAACTGCTGGAGACTTCTGAAGCTATCGCTTCGCGTGTAGGGATTACCAACTGGCAGTTTACTTGGCAGAGTGCGGGACGAACAGCTGAGCCGTGGCTCGGCCCGGATATTCTGGACACACTTCAGGAGCTTTCGCGTGAACAGGTGGAGGATGTACTCGTGGCACCGATCGGCTTTGTATCGGATCATCTGGAAGTGCTGTATGATCTCGACATTGAAGCCAAAGCGATCGCGAAAGAAATGGATATGCGTTTGATGCGTATCGACTCGCTTAATAGTGATCCTTTGTATATGGAGACGTTGAGTGACTCTATCATAAGCCAATGGCAGCAAGGGTCTGATAACTAATGGAAGACAAGAAACGCCGTATTGTTATTGTTGGCGGGGGCCTGACGGGCCTCAGCGCAGCATTTTATATTCGCAAACATTACAGGGAAGCTGGAGTTGAACCTGCAATCACGCTGCTTGAGAAAAGCTCGTCCATGGGCGGTATGATTGAAACGCTGCACCGGGACGGATTTGTAATCGAGAAGGGACCGGATTCCTTCCTTGCTCGCAAAACGGCGATGATTGACCTGGCGAAGGAACTGGAGATGGATCATGAACTGGTCAGCCAGAACCCGGAGTCCAAGAAAACATACATTATGCAGCGCGGCAAGCTTCACCCAATGCCAGCTGGTCTGGTGCTTGGTATTCCGACAGAGCTGAAGCCTTTTCTGAAAAGCGGGCTTGTCTCGCCGGCAGGCAAGCTGCGGGCGCTGATGGATTTTGTTATTCCGCCGAAGCGTACTACCGAGGATGAATCTCTTGGTTATATGATCGAGCGCAGGCTGGGCACAGAAGTGCTGGAGAATCTAACCGAACCGCTTCTTGCGGGTATTTATGCAGGAGATATGCGGAGACTTAGCCTGCAGGCGACCTTTCCGCAGTTTGGAGAGGTAGAGCGGGATTACGGCAGTCTGATCCGGGGCATGATGACTGGGCGCAAGCCAACCGAAACGCATACGGGGACCAAACGCAGCGCGTTTTTGAACTTCCGCCAGGGGCTGCAGAGTCTTGTGCATGCACTTGTTCACGAGCTGCATGATGTGGACCAGCGCCTGAATACGGCAGCCGTATCATTACAGCGTCTGAACTCTCAGGATGCGAGATATCATGTTGAACTCGATAACGGACAACTTTTGGAGGCAGATGACGTTGTAATCACCGTGCCGACCTATGTGGCTTCTGGGCTGTTAAAACCACATGTGGATACATCAGCGCTGGATGCAATCAATTATGTATCTGTTGCTAATGTCGTACTGGCTTTTGAGAAAAAAGAAGTGGAACATGTCTTCGACGGTTCAGGGTTCCTGGTGCCGCGAAAAGAAGGCCGCAACATTACGGCCTGCACGTGGACATCGACCAAATGGCTTCATACCAGCCCGGACGACAAAGTCCTGCTTCGCTGTTACGTTGGCCGTTCAGGGGATGAGCAGAATGTGGAGCTTCCCGATGAGGCGCTTACGGAGCTGGTGATGAAAGATCTGAGAGAAACGATGGGCATTCAAGCCGCACCGATTTTCTCCGAGATTACAAGATTGCGAAAATCAATGCCGCAGTATCCTGTCGGCCATCTGCAGCAGCTTGCCAACCTTCGCCAAGAGCTTGGAGATAAAATTCCGGGTGTTTACATCGCGGGAGCCGGATATGAAGGGGTAGGGCTGCCGGATTGTATCAGACAAGCAAAAGAAATGTCCGTGCAGGCCGCTGCGCAGCTCACCGCGAAGTGAATCATAGATCGTATATATTCGCCGTCTTCACTGTAGCAGGATGTACAGAAGAGACGGCTTCTTTTTTTGTGTTGAATGATGCGGCGGCTGTTTTTTTATCCTGATAAGCAGTTTAAAAGGAAAAGTGTACATCCAGAATATGCTTGATATAATGGTATGCATATGGAACTTTTGTACAGAAGAGGAGTTGCTTATGTATCCCCCAAGATCACAGCGAAGCTCAGTGAAGAAAAAAGTAAGGCGGACCCGTAATATAAAGATCAGAATCATCAATGTCATATTGATTGCATCGATTGGTCTTATCGGCGTATTTTATATGCTAAACACACGTGTCCAGCAGCCTGAACAGCCTGCCAGTCAAGAGGTTGTGCAGCAGGAGCCACCATCGAAAATCGATAATCAGGGCGGGGATGCTTTAACCATGCCAGAGGATGAACCGGCCGACAAGTCGGATGAGAATTCCGTCCCGGCTGATGAGAAGACGGATGCAGCATCGGACAATAATACCGGAGATCGTACTGAAGAAGGTGCAGGAGAAACACCGGGGACAGGCGCCGAAAAACCCGCTGCGGGAACCAAACCTGCAAACTCGGAACAAGGGAACTCGGGGAAGGCGGATCACAAAGGAACAACTCCAACATCGGATCCGTCCAAGAACGTCACGATTCATTTTGTAGGTGATATTCAATTTTCCGGTAAAGTGGCAGAGCTGCTGGAGAAGAACGGCTATAACTATCCGTTTGCCAAGCTGGGCAGCATGTTTCAGGATGATGATCTGACAATCGGTAATCTGGAGACCCCTGTAACCCACGGCGGTACGAGCGCAGCGGACAAAACGTACGTCTATAAATCCTCGCCCAAAGCTTTGCAAGCTATGGCGGCCGCAGGATTTGATGCCGTTAACTTGGCTAACAATCACATTCTGGACCAAGGTGTAGAGGGTCTGGTGGATACCCTGAGTTATCTCAAGGATTATGGGATTGCTCATACCGGTGCAGGAATGAATGCTGAAGAGGCCTACGAGCCTGCTTATTTCGAACGTAAAGGCATGAAGATCGCGCTGCTTGGTTTCAGTCGGGTTGTTCCGGTAGCGAGCTGGAAGGCAGACGGTAATCGGGCTGGTGTGGCGGAAGCTTATGATCCAACGAGAGCAGCAGCAGCGATACAGGAGGCAAAGAAGAAAGCTGACCTGGTCATCGTTGCTGTCCACTGGGGAGTGGAACGTGTAAGTACGCCGAATGCGGATCAAACGCGGCTTGCCCATGCGTTTGTGGATGCCGGTGCTGATCTGGTCATCGGCGGTCACCCTCATGTTTTGCAAGGGCTTGAGTACTACAAGGGAAAATGGATTGCCTATAGTACAGGGAATTTTATTTTCACGAGATCAACGAATGAAGAAACCTGGAAAACAGCTGTATTTCAGGCGAGCTGCAGCCGGGATGCAGCATGCAGCATGAAAGTAATTCCGTACGAGGCTGCACTTGGGCAGGCTGTGCCCATGCTTGATGATGCAAACCGGCTTCTGCTGGAACAGATGGCGAAGCTGTCGCCAGGCGTTCGGGTTAACGCGGATGGAACTGCGGTACCTAACTAAGAAAACACTGCTGAGGAGAGATGATCATGAACAATCTGTGTGTAGCCCATCGTGGGTTTTCTTCCACTGCACCGGAGAACACGATGGCAGCATTTAGTATGGCGATGGAAAGACCGGAAGTTCAATGGCTGGAGCTGGATGTGCAGTTATCACGAGACGGTGTGCCTGTAGTCATCCACGATTTCACGTTGGAACGTACGACGAATGGCAGGGGACGAGTGAAGGATACGGACTGGGCTGCGCTGAAACTGCTGGATGCAGGATCATGGAAAGGCAAGAACTACACAGGTGAGCGTATTCCTTCCCTCAGCGAAGTTCTGGATCGTACATGCGGCAAAGTTCGGTTAAATATTGAACTGAAAACACAAGGGGACATGTATCCAGGCCTGCCTGCAGCCGTAATTCATGAGCTCCGCAAAAGACATATGCAGCATGATGTCGTTATTACTTCCTTTGAACCAGCAGCGCTGGTTGAGGTGAAGAAGCTTGCCCCGGAATTGCAAACGGGCCTCATCATTGATGCTAAACCTGCTGATCTGCTTGCAGCACTGAAACAAATGCACTGCACATTCCTCTCACTCGGGTACACCAATGTGGACAAAGCGCTCATGAGCGAAATGAATGCTGCAGGCATTCGAGTGATGGCCTGGACAGTGGATGACAAAGCAGTTATGAAGAAGCTGGCTGCCATTGATCCAGACGTAATGATTTGTACGAATCGGCCTGATGTTTGGGAAGAGGCATTCCAGGAGACGAGCAGCCGCTTTTTCAGACCTTAACCCAAGCGCAGCACAAGACGAAACATTGAATCCAGTAAAGGTGGTTGCAGATCTATGTTGACTAATATTCGCAATGTATATTGTGTAGGACGCAATTATAAACTTCATGCCGAGGAGCTTGGCAATGCAGTACCGGAAGAACCGATGATTTTTATGAAACCTTCTCATGCTGTTGTGCCTCTGAACGGAGAAGCATTGGAACTGCCAGCTGACAAGGGTGAGGTTCATTATGAGACTGAATTGGTGATTCGTATTGGTCGGGACTATGAGTCCGGAGTGCAGGTAGATGAGCTGGTGGATGCGTATGCGTTCGGTATTGATTTTACGCTGCGAGATGTACAGACGGTGATTAAGAAAAAAGGGCACCCGTGGACGGCTGCGAAAGGATTTAAAAACGCTGCGCCCGTCACATCTTTTCAGACATTTCCCGGAGCAGCAGCGCTGCTCGAAAAGGACTTTACTCTGACGAAGAACGGTGTTCAGGTTCAGCGTGGCAATATAGTTAATATGATTTTCAGCCTTCAGGACATCGTGGATTATGTAGGTCATCATTATGGCCTGGGGCCGGGAGATATTATTTTCACGGGTACGCCCGAGGGTGTGGGTGCCGCACAGGTTGGAGATGTGCTTGAACTGTCATGGGGCTCAGAACCGATAGGGGCATGTACAATCAAGGCAGCGGAGTAACCCATTAACGAGAGCGCCTGCAAGGGGTTAAGCAAAAACTCATATCAGGATCGATTAACGTGAGCGGAGGGGGCGTGAATACGCTCCTTTTTGCATTGCGCTGCCTTGAAAAATCTCAATTTCAAAAATAATTCCAGCCAAGGCTTGCTTAGATATAGGCTTTATCTGCACTGGCTGTAATGAGTCCTGCGATTTCCATGGACTGAAGGGCGTGCTGCTCGGAACTGATGCTTCCGCTGGCAAGACGTTCATCCAGCTGTGCCTGGAGCTGTTTGATCTGAATGGCAATGGCTTTGGCGTAATTCCCGCCGCTGCTCTCCGCAATCGTTCGCAGTGAGT
The DNA here is from genome assembly GCF_040702995.1 of Paenibacillus sp. AN1007. Lineage (NCBI taxonomy): Bacteria > Bacillati > Bacillota > Bacilli > Caryophanales > Paenibacillaceae > Paenibacillus > Paenibacillus sp. AN1007. The sequence goes on along the minus strand of NZ_CP159992.1, from coordinate 3,649,296 downwards.
GTCCTTGATACAGTTTCTCCTTCAGTTCCTCCTCTGAAGCTTGGTTCAGTGCAGCAAGCAGTTCGTCGCCCTCATTCTCTCTGCTGTTATTCAGATCAACAATGGACCATTTGGGCTCGGGAATGGGAGAGATGGTTGTTTTGCTCCACGCAGACCCGGCAAAAGACATCGTAATCATCATTGTGCCCAGTATAAAAACTCTCTTCATATTCATCGTCATGTTCCTCGTTTCTATCGTTGTGTACGAACTGAATCGCAGCTGTTCTGGTTGTATGAGCTAACTTTATTGTAACCCGTGAACCTGAAGCGAAGCTTAAAAGTATATAAGGTTTGGCCTGGCTGCATGTTCAGTTTCGGCATTGGCCTCAAACCGTGGTATAATTAACTTTCAAAAATATAAAACGTCATGTGCACGGTATGAGTGTCACATGGAGGAGAGTTTATGGATTGGATAATTGGCGCTGTATGCGCTTCGCTGGTGGCCGGGGCCGCTTATGCAAAAAAATCGCTAACCCTGTCTGGATGTGCCGCAGCCATCTTGATGGGTACGATATATTACGGGGCAGGCAATCTGCTCTGGTTTGGCACGCTTTTGTTATTTTTCATCACGTCAACGCTGCTTTCCCGGTTTCGCAAAGATCGGAAGCAGGAGATGGAAAAGTCTTATGCCAAGACAGGTAATCGGGATGCCGGTCAAGTTATGGCTAATGGCGGCATAGGGATGCTGTTATGTTTGGCTAACTGGTTTATTCCACATCCGGCGTGGTTGTATGCTTTTATCGGAGTAATGGGAACGGTCACCTCAGACACCTGGGCAACGGAGATTGGAAGTCTCAGCCGCAAGCCGCCTCGTTCTGTACTTACATGGAAAGTGTTGACTCCGGGAGCCTCGGGTGGAGTTTCACTGTTAGGGAGCTTCGCAGCGGCCTTGGGTGGTGCTGTGATTGGTACGGGGGCGTTTGTCTTCACATGGTTTAGCGGAATAGAACAATCAGGCTGGTTCGGCTGGATTCTGGTTGGGTTGATCAGCGGGCTGGCAGGTGCTTTCGCGGATTCCTATCTTGGTGCATCCGTGCAGAAGATGTATCGCTGCACCGTATGCGGACGAGAGGTCGAAGTTCATGAACACTGTGGTGAGCCAACAAAACAGGTTCGAGGCTGGTCCTGGATGAGTAATGATCTGGTCAACGTACTGAGTTCTGTGATCGGCGGATGTACGGCCATAGGGTTAGGCATCATTTTCGCGCTATAGGGAGGGAATACAGGTTGAATATGGTACAGGGAGACAAATCGGAGGCTATTTTGGATGCGGCTTATGGCATTTTCGGGTCGAAGGGTTTCTACGAAACCAAAATGTCCGATATTGCGGATGAGGCTGGCATTGCAAAGGGCACGATTTATTTATATTTTAAAAGCAAGGAACAATTGTTTGTCGCGGTATCCAAACGGGACTGCAACAGCTTTATCAGCCGTCTGGACTATGCGCTGCAATCACATGAGAATACGGGCGACAAACTTGGCGCCATAGCAAAGACACATCTTACTTATTATTATGAACGCCGCAATCATACCAAGTTGTTTTTTATGGCACCCAACAATGATCCGGATTTGATGAAGTTTATGAAAGCTTTTATGAACGACTATATGAGCATGGTATGTAAGGTTCTTGAAAGTGCAGGCGTCCCAGAGCCTGTGCTGCTGGCAGAAGCGTATATCGGTATTCTGGATCGGCTGAAGATGGATATCATGCTGAATCCGGATTTTAATGAGCAGGATCTGAACAAACGAATCGCTTTTGCGGCGGCGTTGTTTTTAGACGGATGTCGTTCCTTTCTGCGAGTATAAGCAGTTAGGAGACGCGAGACAGAGCATTTCAAATAATAGAGAAGTGTGGGTAACGGGCAATGAATATAATGACGGTAGAACAGATTGCAAAAAGTTATGGCGAGAAAATCCTGTTTAAGGATGCTTCCTTTGGTATGGCGGATCAGGATAAAATCGGCGTAGTGGGTGTGAACGGTACCGGGAAATCCACGTTTTTGCGAGTTATAGCAGGTTTGGAGCCCGCAGATGAGGGACAAATCTCGATTGGTAATGATGTGCGAGTGCAGTTTTTGGCGCAGAATCCGGAATTCAATCCGAACAATACGGTGCTGCAGCAGGTGTTTGAGGGTGATAGTGCCGAGATGAAAACGGTACGCGAATACACGGAAACGATGGAGCTGCTGGAATTACACCCTTCGGACAACTCGCTGAATGAACGCCTGATGCATCTGAACCAACAGATGGAGCATCTCCAGCTCTGGCAGATGGAAAGTGAAGCGAAGAGTATATTATCCAAGCTGGGCATACAGCAATTCGATGCGCTTATGGGCACTTTGTCAGGTGGACAGCGAAAAAGGGTTGCACTTGCTTCGGCGTTGATTCATCCTTGTGAACTGCTCATTCTGGATGAGCCGACGAACCATATCGATAATGATTCCGTTGTTTGGCTGGAGCAGTACCTGCAGAAGCGCCGCGGTGCACTGCTGATGATTACGCATGACCGGTACTTCCTGGATCGGGTTGCCAATGTCATGCTGGAACTGGATCACGGACGATTGTTCCGGTATGAAGCGAATTATACGCGTTTCCTGGAACTAAAGGCTGAACGTGAAGAACGGGAGTCGGCGTCGGAACAAAAGCGCCAAAACCTGCTTCGGACCGAACTTGCGTGGATTCGCCGGGGCGCCAAAGCGCGGACAACCAAACAAAAAGCGAGAATCGATCGCTTTGAACAACTCAGAGATCAGCAGGGGGTTCAGCGTTCTGGCTCGCTGGAAGTGTCTGTTGGTTCCACACGTTTAGGTAAGAAGATATTGGAGATTGAAAATCTCTCCAAATCGATCGAGGGTCGCAAGCTGATCGACGATCTCAGCTATATTGCAGTCCCTGGCGACCGGGTGGGCATCGTGGGCCCGAATGGCAGCGGTAAGTCTACCTTACTGCAGATGATTTCGGGACGATTGCAGCCCGACGCTGGTGAGGTTGTGTTGGGGCCAACGGTAAACCTCGGTTACTTCACACAAGAGCATCAGGAGATGGATGAGACGATGCGTGTAATCGAGTACATCAAGGAAGTGGCTGAGAATGTCAAAACGGCAGATGGTTCACTCATTACGGCATCGCAGATGCTTGAACGTTTTTTATTTAATCCGACAGCACAATGGACGCCGATTGCCCGGCTGTCTGGCGGAGAAAAACGCCGTCTGTATCTGCTTCGAATTCTGATGGCGGCTCCGAATGTGCTGCTGCTGGATGAGCCTACGAATGATCTGGATATTCAGACGCTTGCTGTACTTGAAGACTATCTGGATGATTTTCCGGGTGTAGTGTTTGTTGTATCCCATGATCGGTACTTCCTGGACCGGACAGTAGACAAAGTATTGGCATTTGAGGGGAACGGTGCGATCCGTGTACATGTCGGAGATTACAGCGAATACGCAGAATGGATGCTGAAAAATGCCGCTGGAAATCAGGAAAGCAGTGCTGGATCTGTCAAGAAATCGTCCATCGTGAAAAGTTCTGAAGCTCCCGCAGCAGTTCCCGCAAAACCCAAATTGAAGTTCAGCTTCAAGGAGCAGCGTGAATATGATCAGATCGATGAAAACATCGAGAAGGCCGAAGCGAATCTGTCCCGAATCAACAAGGAGATGGAAGAAGCCTTCAGTGATTCGGCACGACTGCAGGAATTAATGGCGGAGCAGGCTGAGGCTGAGCGTCATCTGGATGAATTGATGGAGCGCTGGACCATACTGAATGAGCTAGCAGAACAGATTGAGCAGAGTAAATCCTGACTCGAATATAGACGAAATCCATAACATCGCCCTCTCTTCAAAGCGGCAGCCTGCTGCTTTGAAGAGAGGGCGTTTTGGTTTCAGATATGGAAGAGCCATCTGGATTAGGGAATAAATATGAAACGTAATCAAAACTCAATACGTTGTATTAATAAACGGTTCCACCGAAGGGAGAGAAACGCCGTATTGATGAATAAAGAAATGAATGAGCAGCTTGCTGTCCTTAAAGAGAAAGGCAGAATTTATGAGAAGTGGAAGAAGCGTCTTCATAAGCTTCAAGAAGAGGATCAGCAGTGGGAAGAGAAAGTGGAGCAGTGCAGGGCTGCCCTGCAAAAGGAACAGAATGATGTTGATCGGCTGAACGGCATGAGTCTTGCCTCCTTTTTCTATGATCTGATCGGAAGAAAGAGCGAACGACTGGAGAAAGAAGAGCTCGAACTGCTGGAGAGCAAGGCGGCGTATGATACGGCTTACCGTATGCTGCAGGATGTACAGGAACAGCGGGTACAAGTGGAGATGGAACTTCAGAGACAGCGCAATTATCAGTTCTGGGAGAGTGACTATAAGGTATTATGGGGCAGGAAAGAGCAGCTCTTGCTTAAGCAGGATCTGGAACTGCAGCATCTGGCCGAAGAACGTGAACATCTGGCGAGTGAGATGCAGGAGCTTCATGAAGCTCTCCGAGAAGGCGAGTATCTGCTGTACGCACTTGAACGTGCAGAGAAAGCTTTGGAATCGGCAGGCAATTGGGGCATTTATGACATGATGGGCGGAGGAGCAATATCGACGCATATCAAGCGCAGTCGTATGGATGATGCTCAAGCAGCGATTATGGATGCGGGCAAACGTTTGCGGCGTTTTCAGAAGGAGCTGGAAGATGTAGAGATGGCAGTCAGCGCGGATTTGAATCTGGGTGGTTTATTGTCGTTTGCCGACTATTTCTTCGATAACTTTTTCGTGGATTGGATGGTTCAGGACAAAATTCGCAGTGCCGAAAAACAGGTGAAACATGGACTTAGTATGGTTCGTCAAACGATACACGTACTTCGACGTGAAATTTCAGATCACGAAAAACGTCTTGAAATTCAGGAACGTCAATATCATGAGTATGTTGAGCATGCCTGACGGATGATCATCCGCTTCGTTCCTGGCTCAACAATAAAGGACACATCCTTTTACACACGGTGTTCGTGTGCAAAGAAGATGTGTCCTTTTATCCTTTGAATTGAGTACCTTACTTTGTAGTAATGTATGCGGCAAGCAGTCGTGCTGTATTCATGACCGCATTTTGATGAGTTCGCTCCATAGAATGGGAGGCATGGACTCCAGGGCCAATCAAAGCCGCGCGAATGTTGTTACCACCACGCAAAGCTGCACTGCCGTCTGAGCCATATTGAGGGTAAATATCGACAGCGTAATCCATACCAGCCTGCTCAGCCAGCTCAATAAGTCGGCTGGTCATATCGTAATCATAAGGACCGGAAGAGTCTTTGGCACATATGGATACATCGGTTTCTTTACAGCTGAGGTCATCTCCCATAGCACCCATGTCCACGGCGATCATCTCACTGATTTCTGCCGGAATATAGGCAGCCCCATGTCCAACTTCTTCATAGTTTGAGATCAGCAGTGAAACGTTATGTACAGGCTTCCAGCCTTCGCGATGTGCGGATTCAAGAATACCAAACAGGGCAGCCACGCTTGCTTTATCATCCAGATGGCGAGATTTGATATACCCGCTTGGTGTAATGACAGCCCGGGCATCAAAAGAGATAAAGTCACCGACACGGATGCCCAGCTTCAGCACATCCTCTTTGGAAGCGACCATTTCATCGATACGAACTTCCATGTGATTTTCAGAGCGCTCAAACGTACGAGCATCAGGATATACGTGTACGGACGGATGCAGGGAAAGAATCGTTCCCGTGTACACCTTGCCGTCTCTCGTGTGAATGGAGCAGTATTCATTCTCGATGCTGTGCATCGTAAAACCACCGACAGAGGTCAGCTTTAACGTACCGGAAGAGGTAATGGACCGTACCATGGCACCGAGCGTGTCTACATGCGCACTTAGTGCAATGGTCTTGGAAGGGTCTTCGCCGGGCAGGGTGAGTACAGCTCCGCCTTTGTTGTTCAGTTCACAGGAGATGTTCAGGGCTTCAGCTTCTTTGCGGATCATCTCAATGATGTGGTGCGTGTACCCGCTGGGACTTGGTGTATCAAGTAGTGTTTTCAAAAATGATAGAACGTAAGATTCATTAATGGTAAAACTCATCGTTATATTCCTCCTTGGTCCTGCAGGCGCCGTTTTCCAAAAGAATACAGCCTGCCTGGGGTAGAATGCATGTCCATTCTGATCCGCCAGCAGGCTGTGTCCAATTTCTCTACAACGTACCTGTAGTGTTTCCTTTGGGTTGACTCTGAATGGAGTCATTGTGCAGCTCGTTGTCTTGTCCAGGTTCGTTTGAACCAACAGCATCCATGTCGGTGTACGAAACAGGTGCGGCCGCGCTGGCTGCAGCAGCTTCAAGTTCAGATACACGCAGATGCAGACGTTTATTCTCACGCTGCAGTCGGTACTGACGGAAAATTCCGTATGAGCCTACGATAATTCCACCAATCAATGTACAGCCCAGAATGAGTAAAATTAAGGGAACCCGAACGGTATTAAACAGCAGATTAACCTGAACAGAATCTACATTAATGACTGCGAAAATACCTGTGAGCAGTGCAAAAACAAGACCTGCAATCAGCGCCCATTGCATTTTCATGATGCTGCCTCCTTGTTGTTGAACAATTGCGAACTAGGATGCATTACCCTTTTTCAGGCAGACTGCATCTTGCTTGATTATAAAATCCCCTGCCCGCCCGGGGCAAGGGATATTAATTACAGGAGATCACAGCCCTATTTGGTTAGCTGTTCCATCTGCTCGATTAATTCCTTGAATACACTCATCGCTTCACGAATAGGCTGCGGCGTAGACATATCCACACCTGCTTTTTTCAAAATGTTGATGGAGTAGTCACTGCCGCCGCTTTTCAGGAATCCGAGATAGCGATCCACCGCCGGCTGCCCCTCCTCTAGAATCTGTTTGGAGAAGCTGGTTGCTGCCGAGAAACCTGTAGCATATTTGTACACATAGAAGCTGTTGTAGAAGTGGGGAATACGCGCCCATTCCATCTCGATATCTTTGTCCACGACCATATTTTTGCCATGGTACTGCACGTTCAAATCATAGTAAATTTCAGACAGGAGCTGCGGTGTAAGGGCTTCGCCCTGTTCTGCGCGCTCATGAATAATTTTCTCGAACTCGGCAAACATGGTCTGACGGAATACCGTAGTCCGGAACTGGTCTGCGTAATACGTAAGCAGGTACAGTTTTTCCTTCGGATCAGTGGACTTATTCAGCATGTAATCCATAAGCAGTGCCTCATTTGTAGTTGAAGCAACTTCAGCCAGGAAAATGGTGTACTGCGCATCCCGATACGGAAGTGTTGTATCTGAATAATAGGAATGGAGCGCGTGTCCCATCTCATGTGCGAGGGTAAACATGCTGTTCAGATTGTCCTTATGGTTAAGCAGCACATAAGGGTGAGTGCCGTAAGCACCCCAGGCATATGCGCCGGAGCGTTTATTTTCATTTTCGTACACGTCGATCCAGCGATTATCGTAGCCGGACTGAAGTGCGTCTGCGTAATCTTTGCCGAGCGGTGCCAAACCTTCCTTCACCGTCTTTTTAGCCTCGTCATATGTGATGTCCATTTTATATTCATCCACAAGTGGAGCGAACAAATCATACATATGCAGCTGATCTACACCGAGCAGCTTTTTGCGAAGATCCATATAACGGTGAAGAAGCGGGAGACTCTCATGAATCGTGTCTACCAAGTTGGTATATACATCGGTCGGGATATTGTCACCGTAGAGGGACATCTCCATCACGGAAGGGTATTTCCGTACGTTAGCGTAAAACATGTTTTTAGTCACATTGGCATTTAATGCTGCTGCAATGGTGTTTTTCTGCTTCGCGTAGGTTTCGTATACGGCTTTGAACGCACGTTCGCGAACCTCGCGGTTTGGATTTTCCAAAAACTGAATGTAGCTGCCGTGTGTCAGTTCGACTTCATTACCATGTTCATCCTGGATACGAGGAAACTTGAGATCTGCATTGTTCAGCATACTGAAGATCGTCTGAGGAGCTTGGGACAGATTCCCGACCTGTGCAAGCAGGGCTTCTTCAGCCTGACTTAACACATGGGCTTTTTCCCGTTTCATCTCTTCCAGCGTGAAGGTATAAGCGGCGAGCTTTTCATTTTGGATAAGTGTGTCAAGTTCTGCATCTGGCAAAGAAAGAATCTCGGGTGTTACAAAGGAAAGGGCTTCACCTACCCGTACACCCAGTTTCTGGGCTTTTTGGGACAGGCTTTGATATGTAGGGTTAGCTGTGTCTTCATCTTGATGCATACGGGCATATACAAAAAGTCGTTCAAGCTTCAGACTGATCTCGTCTTCGTATTCAAAGCATGCTCTAAGGGCCTCGGGCTGATGAAGTTTGCCTTGAAACTCGGAGGCTTTTTTCGTCATAGAAGATACTTCTTCATATTCCTGATCCCAAGCCTTCTGATCGGCAAATAAATCTTCCAGTTTCCAAGTATGCTCGGCAGGCACTTCGGAACGTTTTAATAGTTTACTCATGGGAATCCTCCTTTGATTATGTGCAGAAAATATGGGCATAGCCGCCTTCGTCTCCTGTGCTTGTGCGGCAGGAGACGAAGGGATCAGACTAATAGCCAGTAGAACGGACAACGATTTCACATATTTCAACGGCCTTCCTCCTTACCATACGAGTAACTCAGAACAATTCATTCCCAATAACTTCGTATAGTATGACCTGGGCACAGCCGAAATATTTGAGTGCCTTGATTTGCTTACAGACACGTCCAGTGTTTGTATCAGGCTCCCATGTTATAAAGGTAATATACGATTAGAAAAAAGGCGAAGCAGACGAGCAGCGTAGCGATCAGAGCCATTCCCCTTCTTAGACGATCCGGGACAGAATTACGTCCCAGAATGAGCGAAAAACCGAGTGCGAAGGCAAGGATAATAAAGATAACAACATTGCCTGAATCAAGCTGCATCGATTAAACTCCCTTGAAGGCTGCCATCAGCGCACGCCATTCCTCTTCGCGATTCTCGAAATCCTCCTTTGGAAAGCGACGCTCAGCCCAGTGCATTAACGCAGGGCGGCTGAGGAAGGTGTGGCATTCTTCGCCCCATTCTTCGGAAATTTCCCGCAGAACGAGATACTTTCCTTGCACTTCTACAGTCATCATATTCCACTTGTCTGTTTTGTATATTTCGTGTTTTTTTATCATAGGTAGTCTCCAAACTAACGGTTTTGGTAAAATGATACCGTACCCTGTGATGCAAAGCAAATTTTTTCATCATTTACGGAAAAGATAAATTGCAAAATGGAAGCCCATACAGTATAATGAGGTTATTCGCCATAGATGGCGATATTTTTAGGAGGTTGTTCATTTGAAAGGTACAGTTAAATGGTTTAACGCAGAAAAAGGCTATGGCTTTATTTCAGTTGAAGGCGGCGAGGACGTATTCGTACATTTCTCCGCAATCCAAGGCGACGGCTTCAAAACATTGGAAGAAGGTCAAGCGGTAGAATTCGAAATCACTGATGGAAACCGTGGTCCTCAAGCAGCTAACGTAACTAAATTGTAAGATTTTTCCGTTTTGCACGGACTTCTTATAAATGATCGATTATAGCTGAATATAACAAACACAAGCACAGTCCCCATAACGGAGACTGTGCTTTTTTTGGCTTTCCAAACCTAGGACGAACGATGGGTTAGTGTACGCAGCAGTTTGATACCAAACCCGATCAGGGCTGCCATGGCAAAAGCCATTGCTGTAAGATAAAACGTCTGACGTCCAGTATGCTCCAGCAGTAATCCACCCAAGGTTCCGCTCAGAAGTCCGGATGCGCTCGACCAGACAATGGTGAACAGAGCCATGCCTGTTGCACGGTAATCGTCCGGGACCAGCCGGGTGATATAACGAACTGCGGTGACGTAGAAGATACCGAAGGTTACGCTGTGCATCGTCTGTATAAGAACAACCGCAGTGGGGGTATGCGAGACGGACATAAACAGTAAACGAATCGTATACATAAGGGCTGCAAAAGCCAGAAGCGGAAGCTCTTTATACTTGTTTCCATACTTGCTAAGGAGCAAAAATATCGGGATTTCACTCACAGAGGAGATGAGCAGGGACCAGCCGATCAATCCTTCACTGGCGCCCAAGTCTTTCAGGGTAATCGTCAGAAATGCTTCGTTCATTCGATGTCCCATGGCGAGCAGAAACACACAGGCGAAGAAGGTAAGAACATCTCTTCGCTTCAGAATGGCCCACAATCCCGATAATTCCATTCTGCTGCCGCCTCCCGACGGCTGATCCCGCAATTGAAAGCTGATCAGTAAAGTTACAGCGGCAAGACTGATGCAGATCCACATCGTCCATTGGGAGCCAAACGAGCCAAGAACATAACCAATGCTGAGTGCGAAAAAAGCGTACCCAATCGAACCGAACACCCGAATAGAGGTGAAGTTGCGGCCGTATTTGTTTGCCGTTGTAATCGCCATCGTATCGGAAAGCGGATAGACTGGATAATAGAAAAAGTAAAATAGGGTCACCAGAACAAATACTTCGCCAAACGATGATGCATTGGCAAGCAGGACACCGGTAATGAATTGACCGCCAAGCAGTATGATCATTACTTTTCGTACCGTTTTGTATTTGTCGCTGGCCATACTCCAGAACATATTGGAGAACACGGAGATGAGTGGACCAATGCCGTACAGATAACCAATCTCGGCGGCACTAAAGCCAAGGTGACTGAAGTAGAGCTGGAAGTAGGATACCACCAATGCGGTTGAGCCGAAGATGGTAAACATCAGTGCCCGAAGCCAGTTCTGATCTGGCCGGGCGGTATAACTTGATTTCATGATGAGAGACTCCAATCTTGAATTCGATTCAGGTATTCAGAGAACGATTAGCCTTTCAGGGATGAAGAACCGCGAGAAGGCGGTACAGACATCGTTGGTTCTTTTTGCGTGCGCCGGATCACGAGCCATACAATAACCAGCTCTGCGAGCAGACCCAGCGATTGGGCGGCTGCCCCGATTATGCCGTTCCATGCCGGGAAAATGCTGACCAGAATAAGCAGCACAATAATGGTGCAGATGGCATTCGCGCTTTGCGAACGAAACATCGTCTTGGTCTGACCACGGAGCAGAATTAGACCATTACTGAAATCCAGAAAAGGAGAGATCAGCGGGAAGAGCACAAACGCGCGGAGGGTCCAGAGACTTTGCTCCAGCAGCTGGCCTTGAACGCTCATGATATTTTCGAATACCCATGGCCCCAGTGGCGTGTACGCAATGGTTACAGTCATAGCGAACGGAATAAAACCTGTAACAAGCGCGAACTTTTTAACGAGTTTGGCATCAATTAGATAGAAGTTGAGCACGATCTGATGAATATAGGTAAAAAAGCTCAGCATGAGCTGCATCAGACTGCTGGCTACAGCAAAGGAAGAGATTGCGAGTGCAATCCCGGTTGTTTTGCCGAGCACGATGTTAATCACAGGTCCGATAAAAAGGGCTACAAAGCTCGATAGCAGCAGTGGTTTATAAAAACGGTATACATCGCTTTTGTTCTCCACAGGATGTTCTTCGAGTTTGGCTGGCATTTTGCGCATAATGCTGCTGCCCTCCAAATAGCTGACAAGCGCTTCAATCATCATTCCTGCAGCAAAGATGATAGCGCCTACACGACCGCTGTTAATGCTGTCTGTATAGATGAAATACAGGGATAGACCATACATACCTGCCAAGCGAAATATCATCCCGATGGTGAGCCATTTGGTTCGGTTATTTGTGATAATAATGCCCTGATAGATATTACGGATGACTGAAAAAATACTGACATACATCAGAATCTCATATACGTCGATGACTTTACCGAGCAGGTCCGGGCTTACGCCAAATAAATATTTAAACACCCCGGTACCAACGGGAGAGTAAACAATAAGGAATCCGATCAGAAGCACACAGGCCAAAAATATTTTGGTCACAAATGTCAAAGCCTGAAAAGAGAGGCGGTCACGAACCAGCGCAGAACAGGTTTGGCGCAGCAGGGTGGAGGGACGCTCCGTGAGGGTCAGCAGACTTCCGGCTATGGCATAACTTGCAATAACAGTCTCGGGATGGGCAGAACGTGCCAGGGTGCTGTTGATAATCACGTGCGATATTGTTACGAGAGAGGCGGAGATGCCAAGCGGCACAAAAAAAGAAAATAACCGTCTCCACGAAAGTGGTTCACCTGACGACATGTCAACGACTCCTTTGATGGATAGAAATATGCATAGTATAACATAAAGCTTTAGGTGGCGATGCGATTTTTTACGCGGTTTATGCGGCATATCATTTGTACAATTAAGGGGATCATATTATAATAGGAATGGTTAAAATCGCTCTAATACGTATTCAACCAAAGTGGAGGCACATTTATTTTGAGCCAATCAAATCGAAAACGTCATCAGTACCCGCGAGGACCGCTGGCATTGATGAGAGGGGTGTACAAATACACCATTCCGGAAACGCGTAAGGCATTGGATGCGTGGCGTGCTCAGGCCGAGACGATTCCCAATGAGGAATTGCGTACGCAAGCCCTTGCCAGTCTAAGAGATAAACAATTCCACTGTGAGGGTGGAACTGTCTATGCTTTGGCAGATATGCCGAACAGGCACATTCTTATTCCGCTGATCGTTTCATATCAAACCATAAGTGATTATTTGGACAATCTGTGTGACCGCAGCACTTCGATGGACCCGGATGATTTTCGTCTGCTTCATCAATCTATGCTTGATGCGGTAGATCCCGAAGCTGTGCCCGTCAATTACTATGAACTCCGTGAGGATCAGGATGACGGTGGATATCTGCGGAATCTGGTGACGACATGTCAGGAGTTGACCCGTCAGCTGCCGGGATATGCGTCAGCCAAGCCCCAAATACAGGATCTGGCAGGCCTATACACGGACCTGCAGGTATATAAGCACATCAAACCGGAACTGAGAGAAACGGCCTTGCTCGAATGGTGGTCGGAGCATCGTCACCGCACACCTCAGTTTCGTTGGAACGAATTTGCCGCTGCTACTGGCTCTACACTGGGTGTATTTATGCTGTTCCTCGCTGCAAGTGATGATCAGCTGACCGAAGAGCAGGCGGTTTCAATTCACACTGCCTATTTCCCGCACGTATGCGCATTACATATCATGCTCGATTATTTAATCGATCAGGATGAGGATCGTGTTGGAGGGGATCTCAATTTCTGCAATTACTACGAGAATGAAGAGATGATGCTGGACCGAATTGCTTTTATTGTGGAAATGGCTCGCAGTGATGTGCAGAAGATTCCGGGAACTGCGTTTCACCGGATGATCATTGAAGGACTAATAGCCATTTACCTGTCTGATCCCAAAGTCAGCGAACAGCAGGAAGTTCGCATTGTGTCCAAACGTCTGATGAAGAACAGTCCGGTTACACGCGTGTTTTTCTTCATTTTCAGCCGCTGGATACGAAAGCATATGTAAGTCAGGCGTGTAATTGCGGTGCCTGAAGTGAAACTAGAGGAGGAAGAAACATCATGACAGCAGTAAAAAAAATCGCAGTTTTAACAAGCGGTGGTGATTCCCAGGGGATGAACGCAGCCGTTCGTGCGGTTGTTCGCAGCGGACTATTTCACGGATTAGAAGTGTTTGGTATTCAGCGCGGATATCAAGGGCTTTTGAACAATGACATTTTCCCAATGGATTTGCGGAGTGTAGGGGATATTATCCAGCGCGGGGGAACCGTTCTGCAATCTGCACGTTGTAAAGAGTTTTATACCGCTGAAGGCCAGCAAAAAGGAGCAGATATTTTGCGGGCGCGCGGTATTGATGGTCTCATTGTCATCGGAGGAGACGGTTCTTATCACGGAGCGAACAAACTGAGCAAGCTTGGCATTAATACCATGGGTCTGCCAGGGACGATTGACAATGACATCTCATTCACTGATTACACCATCGGCTTTGATACATCGGTAAGCGTCGTGGTTGATGCAGTAAACAAACTGCGTGACACGATGTCTTCGCATGAACGTTCTTCCATCGTCGAGGTTATGGGTCGTCACTGCGGTGATATTGCGCTGCATGCCGGACTTGCTTCGGGAGCGGAAACGATTTTGGTGCCGGAAGTACCATTTGACATGGATGAGGTAGCTGAGCGGATGAAAGCTAACTTTGCACATGGCAAGCGTCACAGTATCATCATCGTTGCTGAAGGTGTTGGTAAAGGGGAAGATGTAGCAAAAGAATTAATGGAACGCTGCCCGACGTATGAACCGCGTGTTACCGTTCTTGGACACATTCAGCGTGGGGGTACACCAACACCGTTTGACCGCAACCTGGCAAGCCGCTTGGGCGACTTTGCTGTTCGAAGCCTGATTGCTGGCGAAACGGACAAAGGGTGCGGCATCATTAAAGGCGAGCTCGTTCTAACGGACATTGATAAAGTCGTAAATACGAAAAAAGTGTTCGATATGGAAACGTACGAGCTTGCGCAGCGCTTGTCTCAATAATTCTTCTAACCAAAAAAGCACAACCCCGCATCAAACGGGGTGTGCTTTTTTGGTTTTGACAGGATGTACCTTCCCAGCATAATCAAAAATGAGAAGTCAGGATAGAGAAAGCTTACGTATGAGCTCGAGCTTTTTCTGTACCCTGAAAAGCCTCCACAGGAGCGCAGTGGCTCCAACGGCAAGTCCGGCAATAAGACCAACCCAGTATCCAAAGGCCCCCAGTGACGTGTAGGTTGCTGTGAAGTATCCAACGGGAAGACCAATAATCCAGTACGCAATAAAAGTAATCAGAAGCGCTGGATTCACATCCTTATATCCGCGCAGTGCTCCCTGTGTCGGAGTAGCAATTGCATCTGAGATCTGGAAGAAAATCGCATAGATCAGGAAATGCTGCGTCAGCGTAATGACTTCCTGTTCATTAGAGTAAACACCTGCAATCTGTTCTCCGAACACGAGCAGGACAACGGCTGTAAGTAGAGAAAGTAAGGCAGCGCCGCCGATGCCTATCAGACTATACTGTTTGGCATCTTTGAGTCGTCCGGCCCCATTTTCAAAACCGACCAGAATAGTGAGTGCCATGCAGATGCTCACAGGTAACATATAGAGCGTCGAGGCAAAGTTCAGTGCTGCCTGATGTGCGGCAATTGTAACTGTATCGAATCGGCTCATCAGCAAAGTAACTGCGGCGAAGATGGACGTTTCAAAGAAGGTTGCAAACCCGATGGGAACCCCGATGACCAGCAGTTCCTTCCATTTGCTAAAAGAGATCCGTGACCATTGGCGGAAAATCCCGTACTGGGCAAAAGGCTCCATTCGATGGGCGAAAAAGAGGCTGATCAGAAAAATAAGCCAGTATGTAAAAGCTGTGGCTGCACCTGCGCCAACCCCTCCTAGTTGAGGAAAGCCCCAGCGTCCAAAGATCAGCAGATAATTCAGTAAAATATTAACGGGCAGGGAAACCAGCGTGATCAGCATAGTGGTTCGTGTCTGGCCAAGCGAGTCCATGAAGCTGCGCAGCACCGTGTAGCCGAACAGCGGCATAATGCCGAAAGCGAGTGCGCACAAAAAGTAAAAAGCAACATTTGCAACATGCGGCTCCAGCGGCATTCCTTTTAAAATAGGGCCCAGGAGAAGCGCGCCAGCACCAAGCACGATCAAGCCGACGGCAAAACCAAGATAAAGAGCCTGAATCACGCTGTGTCCAATCTGATCGTGGCGACGGGAGCCGAGCAGATGAGAGACGACAGGTGTGATCCCCATCAAAATTCCGCTTAGACCGGTTTGCACAGGCATCCACAGACTTGTTCCGATTGCCACGCCTGCAAGGTCAGCGGGGGAGAACTTTCCGGACATATTCGTATCGAAAAAAGACATGGCCGAAAGGGCAATCTGAGTGGTGAAGATAGGCAAAAATATAATCAAAAACTGTTTGATTTTTTGCGCAAAACTCGTTGTGGTCATATTCACAGAAACTGCCTCGCGATCTATATCGTTATCATGCTGATGTCACATCAGACAGCTATTAATTGTAGAGGATTTTTACGGTTTTGAATAGTCCAGTTGGAAGGAGAGGGTTCCACCTAAGGGATGGAAGGATGTCGAGCGGTTAAAAAACCTCGTTCCGTTACAAACGGGACGAGGCTGCAGCAGTAATATTATCCTGGGTTTGATGCTTGAAGTGAAATGAACTCTACTATAATAGTAACCATAATTATAAGTGCGATTATTTGTACTGTACTCCGGGCGTGTAACGGTTAGATGCATTCCACAGCAGATACTCGTCCACATCCATTTCTTTCATGGCTCGAATCTGTTCCTCTATCTGCTTTTTGCCGTATTTTATATAATGTCCGCTGCCCAGCCAGCTTGCAGTGAAGTCTTGAATCCATGGGCGAATAACCGGTTTGAGTTCTTTCGTAGGGTCCAGTTTCTTATGAGTGTCCTTCATAGAACCTTTAATGGTAGTGTAGGGATCTTTGTCAGGGTCCTTCACGCCATACCAGCCGGTTGAATAATGACTGGGATATACCATAGGCGAGATGACATCGACGTTCTCCGAAATTTTCACAAAGTCCTGCCCGATTCCTTCGGCTGCCGGTACGGAGGCTGCATAACCAAAGATATCTACCGAGACGCGAACGCCAAGTGGTGCAAGTTCTTTACGTGCATACTGCACAAATTCGGCGACTACGTCCACTCGTGATTGGTCGGTCTGGGTATATTTCAGTTTGTCCGCACGTGTCTCGAAACCCTCGGGAAATCGAACGTAGTCAAACTGAATTTCTTTGAAACCAAGCTTCGCAGCTTCCTTGGCGATTTCAACGTTATAATCCCAAACTTCCTTGCTGTATGGGTTCACGAAGCTGTCTCCTTTGCCGTTGGCCCAAACGGAGCCGTCCTTGTTTTGGAAGGAGAGCTCAGGATTCTTTTTGGCTAGAATCGTATCTTTAAACACCACGATGCGTGCAATGGGATAAACGTCGTGTTTCTCCAGCCTTTTCATCAAAGCATCCATGTCACGGATGAAGGATTTGGTTTCGCCCATTGTGTTCAGCGCTTTATTTTCAGAAGGGTAGGTTATGTATCCAAGATCGTCTTTGATATCAATGACCATTGCATTCAGCTCAGTCTGATCGGTCAGCTCAAGGAGCTGCTTCATTCGTGCGCCACCCGCGCTGTACGCTGTGACGTATATTCCTTTAACAACCGGTGCATCGGGCTGGGGATCCACTTTGGCGGGAGGGTTGTCAGCGTCGACGATGACCTGATCCTGCTGCGATTGAATGATAGCCGTGTTTAAACTGCTGCTGAGCGAACCCGGAGGGGGATGACCGGCCTGATCCTGTACTGCAGATGGAGCACCGAAGCTGCCAAAGGCAAAAGCGAATAGAGCCCACAGTATATTCATATATTTACCACTCCTTCATGTGAATTCTTTGATAAAATTATACAGCAAAGCCTCTGGGCTTTTAACCATAATCCTCCTTTTATGAAACATGTGGAAAAAATAAAAAACCGCTTCCCGACGAAGGGAATCCTCGTCTAGAAGCGGCGTGATCAATCTGAAAAAATTATTGAATATACACATCATTCTGATGCTCGCAAATACTGTACTGAACGATTTCCATTGCATCTCCCTGTTCCAGGATGCCCAGCCCATCCCGGAGCACAATCAGCGAGTCGAGTTCATTCGGTTTCAAGAAAGGGAGCATTTCCGGGCACCATTTGTTGACAATTTCAAACAGTTTTACCGTTTCCATATCCACAATAATCACCCTTTCCTACTCGAATTCCAAAATGGTAAGTCATTCGGCGCGAATCGGGAAAGCATATGGCTTGTGAAAAGTAAAGGTCATGAACCTGCTATACAACATATTTAAGAGCGGTGCACCATTATTATACCACAAACTTGTGAATTGTTAACGGGCATGTGTCTAGCTGCGGCGGAAGGAGCCCATAACTCCAACGGTTTCCACAATGTTAACGAATGCCTTTGGATCGGTTTCTTTGATGATTCGTTTAATCTCAACCAGTTCATAACGTGTTGTCACAGTCATTAACATATCCTTTTCTATGTCGGTGTATGCCCCTTGGGTTTTAATTTTAGTAACCCCGCGAGGGCGGCTGAGCAGTTTTTTGAGCATCGCTTCAGTCTCATTCGTAATGATGTACAAGGTGACCTTAACGTGACTGATGTGAATAAGATCCAGCACTTTCCCTGTGACATAGATTGAAACCATGGAAGCGAGCGCGATGTTCCAGTTATTATTAAGATAACCGGCAAGGAGGATGATGGCTCCATTCATCCCTGCCATAACCGTACCGATCGGGAAGTCACGATTCCTTGTGAATATAGAACCGACAATATCCAACCCTCCCGTAGAGCCGCCAACCCGGAAAGACACGCCTGTACCGATCCCGACCAGTACACCGCCGAACACACAGCTTAACAATGGGTCGGTTGCGACAACAGAAACAGGCAGCAGGCCAATAAACCAGGATGTGGCTGCTACCGATACAATGCTCAATATAATGAAACGTCGTCCAAGAATAAACCAACCTGCAATGAGCAGAGGAATGTTAAGAACAAAATACATTATACTAAGATTCAGATTGGTAAAGTATCCTAATAGCATGGAAATTCCGGATACTCCG
Source organism: Paenibacillus sp. AN1007 (assembly GCF_040702995.1). Lineage (NCBI taxonomy): Bacteria > Bacillati > Bacillota > Bacilli > Caryophanales > Paenibacillaceae > Paenibacillus > Paenibacillus sp. AN1007. The sequence goes on along the minus strand of NZ_CP159992.1, from coordinate 3,630,612 downwards.
CCGCTCAGAAGCTGATGGGGAACCAAAAACCAGTTAAAGCCGCAGGCAATCGCTGCAGCACCCAAAATGATCACTAAAGAGTGCCAAATTATTTTGGGCAATTTAATCACCTCATTTTTATTTAAAACCAGATTGCTGGTAATCTAGAATAGTTTTATGATATAATGATTTGTGGATATTCTTGAGTAGGAAACTTTTCCCAAATCGAAAGCTAAAATTTGAAATGTTTCAAACGCATGATTGTAGTTTTAGTCTTATGTTGGGGACCCATTCATGGAATTATGTTCGTTCGTGAAAATAATTCGTCCCATTGGGATACCCTATAAATATTAACGCTACTTAAGAATACAGACAACAAAGTGGATTGTCCACCATGTCCACCATATAAAAGGAGTATGAATAATTTTGACAAATTTAAATTTCTCAGATTTCAATCTTGAACCACTGGTGCTGCAGGCCATCACTGAGCTCGGGTTTGAAGAAGCAACACCGATTCAATCCAAATCAATCCCTTTTGCACTCGAAGGAAGAGATTTGATCGGTCAAGCTCAGACAGGTACAGGTAAAACAGCAGCATTCGGTATTCCGTTGATCAGCAAAATCTCCAAGACGGATGATAAAATCCGCGCCCTCATTATGGCACCTACACGTGAACTTGCGATCCAAGTCGCTGAAGAGATCGAAAAACTTACTCGCTTCAAAGGTCTGCGCTCCCTGCCAATCTACGGCGGACAAGATATCGTACGCCAGATTCGTGCATTGAAAAGAAAACCACAGATTATCATCGGTACGCCAGGACGTCTCCTTGACCACATCAACCGCAAAACAATCAAACTTGATGATGTACAAACTGTTGTATTGGACGAAGCAGATGAAATGCTCGACATGGGATTCATGGAGGATATTCAATCCATCCTGAAACAAGTTCCGGACGAACGTCAAACGATGCTGTTCTCTGCAACAATGCCTCCTAACATTCAAAAATTGGCTCAACAATTCTTGACTAATCCAGAACACGTTTCTGTTATCCCTAAACAAGTCAGCGCTCCGTTGATCGATCAGGCTTATATCGAAGTTCCTGAGCGTCAAAAATTCGAAGCTCTCAGCCGTTTGCTGGATATGGAATCCCCAGAACTGGCTATCGTATTTGGACGTACAAAGCGTCGTGTTGATGAATTGGCTGAAGCTTTGCAAAAACGTGGATATTCAGCTGACGGTCTGCATGGTGACTTGTCTCAAAATCAACGTGATACGGTAATGCGTAAGTTCCGTGACGGCAGCATTGATGTACTCGTTGCAACAGACGTAGCAGCTCGTGGTCTCGACGTATCCGGCGTAACCCACGTTGTGAACTTTGACCTTCCGCAAGATCCTGAAAGTTATGTTCACCGTATTGGCCGTACAGGTCGTGCGGGTAAAGAGGGTGCTGCATGGTCTTTCGTAACACCGCGTGAGATTGATCACCTGCACTTCATCGAGCGTGTAACACGTCACCGTATTCCGCGTAAACCACTGCCAACAATGGCAGAAGCGGTTGAAGGAAAACAACGTGTTACAGCTGAACGTCTCCTCGAGATCGTTCAATCCGGTGAGCTCAATGAATACAAAGGAATTGCCATTCAGATGCTGGAGCAGTACGATTCCGTACAATTGCTGTCCGCAGCTCTGAAACTTCTGACAGGCGACAAAAAAGACGCTCAGGTTGATCTGACTCCTGAAGATCCAATCCGTGCTAAACGCCGCAGACCAGATGTTCGCTCCGGCGGACGTAAACCATCAGGTTACAGCGGCAACCGCAGTGGCGGAGGCGGAGGTGGTTACAACCGTGATCGCAACAGCGGCGGAGGCGGACGTGGCGGTTATAACCGTGACCGCAACAGCGGCGGAAGCGGAAGCAGAGAAGGCGGCTACAATCGTGACCGCAAACCGCGTCCGAGCAGCAATGAAGGACGTCGTCCGGCAAGAGACAACTCTTTCGAATAAGGCTAACATGTAATAAGGATGGGGCAGGAAGCTGCTCCATCTTTTTTACTTTGTAAATGTTCATAGACTTTCCATTTATTAGATTCACCCGGGTTGTTTCGAGTGATCTTCTTTCGGGAAGTGCTGGCTTTTCCTCTATATAATAAGGTATATTAATATTAGACTTCAGGTTACACGCAAGGTACGGAGGAGGAGAAATGTTTGGAATTTAAAGGAGCTATGGGCGGGCTTTACCGGCTGACAGAATGGATTACGAGACTGGCCGCAAGCAATCTCTTGTGGGCGATCTGTTCGTCGCCGTTCTTGTTTTTCATGATCATGAAACTGCTCGTGATGCAGCAGAACCTCGCCAACGAATCATTACAAATGAACTGGGCTATAGCCATTGTGGCACCGCTTACACTGTTTCCGGCGACGTCAGCTTTGTTCACGGTTGTTCGTAAATGGAATATGGGAGATACAGATGTACCCATTTTCCGTACGTTCTTCACAGGTTACAAGGAAAACTACAAACAAAGTTTAATCGGGGGTATTTTTTACACACTGCTGTTCGCTATTATGTATCTGGATTATACGGTATATATGACGCAGTTCCGCAACATGCAGCTTGTCGGAATTATTATGCTCGTGCTGCTCCTGCTGCTGTTTGTGTCCTTGTTTAACTTCTTCTCGATGGTCGTGCACTATCACATGTCGATCGGACTCATTATCAAAAATGCAGTTTTGCTGACGCTGATTCGACCTTTCCGTGTGTTTTCCACACTGCTGGGCAGCGGGCTGCTGTTCTATTTCGGATTGCGGTACCCGGTATTGTTCATCTTTTTCATTATGAGTATTGTGGCCTGGTTTGCGTTCTTTAACTTCTATGCAACTTACAACAAGATGCAGGAGCAGATGCAAAAGATGCAGCTGCAGAAGGAAGAAGAAGAGGCGGCAGCGCAGGCTGAGAAATCAGCTGATGATGAGGAAGAGGCGAAAGTTTCTGAACCTGCTGGCAATAAAGAATTTACACAGCATAAATAAAACATGGCTGTATGGCATTTACTTTTTACACAGTTAGGGATATAATAATTGTACATCCTGCGATGTACGTTTCGGTTATTCGTTGTTTTGAACCAATGATGATGTCTTCGGGAGATTAACACAAAGTGTTGCTGAAAAGCCCTGTCTATACGACATGGGGACTTCAAACGCATTTTTGCAGTCACCCACCTGCCAAGCAGGTTCATAAGACAATGTAGCCGGACGGCATAGGCGGGTTTCTAAATTTTTATGATGTACAGCACCCTGACTTTTCCTTCTTACCAAGGAAGTTAGGGTGTTTTTATGTTGATTTATGGACAGTTCCGAGAAAGGGCGTTGAAGCAGCAGTGTTGACGTTCAGTTGAACAGATGTATTTTTGTTAAATATGATGCTTACCCTTTTGTTACTACTTGAACAATGTTACACTAGAATACATAAATGGAACGGTTACACTCAAAGGAGGAAGGGTCTTGACCTTAAAGAGAACGCTCGTCGGTATCATCCGAAGTATGGAGGGAACCAGCGATCGAGCCAAGGATCCCAAATTAAAAACACGGTATTACAATTTATCAAAAGATAAAGCCTGGGAAGAAGTGTCTTCAACACTAAAAAAAATTCCGGGTTATAAAGTGCTGCACGAAGTGCATTCGGTGGGTGAGATTATACTGGAGAAACGCACAACGTTTGGACGCACAATGGATATCACCGTTTCTATCATTTCAGTAAGTCCTGTGCGGAGCGCAGTGGATATGTATTCTGCTTCCCGCGGATCGCTGGGGGATCTTGGTTCAAACTACCGTACAATTATGAACTTATTCTCCGTACTGGATAAGAAACTGAGCAAGTATAAGGTGAACGAGTGAAATAACGGATAGGATAAAAAAGCGAGAGAAGGATGACCTTCCTCGCTTTTATTCTGCGCATATAAAACTTGTTTTAGAGCAAAGCTTTTACGGCAGCAATGGCCTGCTCGAAGTTAGGGGAGTCCGTCATTTCAGGCAGATACTCCACATATGTAATTTTGTCTTCGGCATCCAAAACAAAAATAGAACGCATATCAAGTTGGAACTCTTTGATCAGAACGCCATAGTTCTCGCCAAAGGAGCGTGTTTTGTAGTCGGATAGCGTGATCACGCGGTCGACACCTGCTGCACCGCACCAACGTTCTTGTGCGAATGGAAGGTCTACGCTGACGGTCAGAACAACGACGTTCTCTCCGAGATCAGCAGCTTCAACATTGAAGCGGCGAGTCTGTGCATCACATACGCCAGTGTCCAGAGAAGGAACAACGCTGATTAATTTGATTTTGCCTGCGAAGTCTTTCAAGGATGCATCTTCAATCAAGTTTTTGCTCACAGTGAAGTCAGGTGCTTGATCGCCCGCTTTCAGTTCGGGTCCGATCAATGTGATAGGGTTGCCTTTAAACGTGGCTGCGCCTTTGCGTTCTTGTGCCATAAATAATGTTCCTCCTTATAAATTGGTGATCCGTGCCAAAATCCATTATAATCTTTTATGAAAGGCATTGTCCAATCTGGACATGTACCATTCCTTGGTTTCGAAAAGAAGGTTTGATCTTAACAGGGTGGAGTGAAAGCAAAAAGTCTATGATATTTATCCGTTATGAAAATTGGAAAAGTTATTTGAAGTACTTCCCTTTGACGTCGATTCTTTTGATTGCAAATGTTGTTATGTTTTTCGTGTTAACTTTCAATGGCGGTTCGACAAACAGTTTGGTGCTGCTCAAGTATGGCGCGCTGACGAACTATGAATTGTTCGCTCAGGATTGGTGGCGTTACGTGACTTCCATCTTTCTGCATGCTGGCTTTGGCCATCTCCTGTTTAACAGTTTTGCGCTTATTGTATTTGCTCCGCCGATGGAGCGGCTTCTTGGATCGTTGAGGTACGGTGTTCTTTATCTCGGGGGAGGCGTGGTAGGTAACCTTCTTGCTGTGGCTTGGTACAATTCGGCTGGCGAGATTACGATTTCTGTAGGAGCATCAGGTGCAATCTATGCAGTGTATGGGGCATTTCTCTACGTAGCCTTGTTCCAGCGTACGATTATGGATGAAACCTCTCGCAAAACGCTGTACACACTGCTGCTGTTCGGGATTATTTTCTCCTTCGCAGTGTCAAACGTAAACTGGATGGCCCATTTGGGCGGTTTGATCGGGGGATTCTTTATTTATGGTTTGATCATTCGCTTGTGGAAACCCCGAATGCTTAAGAAATAGTTGGAGCGTTCTCAAGATGGAGTTCGGGCAAAGATATAGTAGGGTATAACAGATTGGAGCGATCAGAGCAAGTGGAATTAAGACAGTTGCATTATTTTCTTAAGGTGGCCCAGAAGGAGCATGTCACACAGGCGGCTGAAGAGCTGCACGTGGCACAATCTGCGGTCAGCAGGCAGATCCATCAGCTGGAAGAGGAACTGGGTGTCGATCTTTTTATGCAAAAAGGACGGAATCTGCAGTTAACTGCGGTAGGGCAGCTCTTTTGCAAGCGGGTTGAAGGCATTCTGAAGGATCTCGATAAAGCCGTTGGTGAGGTACATGAGTTTCTTGACCCGGAACATGGGGAAATTCGGATCGGTTTTCCGCATAGTCTGGGCATTCATCTGATTCCATCGGTAGTAGCTGCTTTTCGTCAAAAGTATCCCAATGTGAAATTCAGATTCAAGCAGGGGATGTATCCGACACTGATCAGAGATGTATTATCAGCTGAGGTGGATTTAGCGTTTATTTCCCCTTTTCCGGAAAAGCATGATCAGGTAGCCGGTGATGTTGTGCTTACCGAGGAACTGCATGCTATCTTACCGCCGAATCATCCCCTAGCAGGAGAAGAAAAGATCGCGCTGGAGCAGTTAAAGGATGATAAGTTTGTGCTCTTCAGCAAAGGTTATTCGCTGCGTCCGATTGTATGGCACGCCTGTCTGGAGGCCGGATTTACGCCGAAAATTGCGTTTGAAGGCGAAGAGACGGACACGATCCGTGGTTTGGTTGCCGCGGGCATGGGGGTCAGCCTGCTGCCGGAGATGGCCTTATTTCAGACGAATCCGCTGCGACCGGCTCATGTGGCGATTTCGCATCCTAAAGTAACCAGAACGATTGGACTGATCCATCGAGCTGATGATAAACTTCCTCTCGTTGCTCAGTCCTTCCGCTCGTTTTTGCTTCATTACTTTGGTTTACAGCAAAACAATACCCCCTCCAAATAATGGAGGGGGTATTGTTTCTTTATTTATGCAGTGATTCAAAAAGTCGGGATGATTAATCGCGGCTGTTAAAGATTCCGATGTAACGAATCAGTTCAAGAAGGGAGATCAATGCAGCGGCAACATAAGTCAAAGCTGCTGCGTTCAATACTTTGGCTACCCCTTTTTCTTCATCATTACGAATATAACCTTCTGATACCATAATCTCTCTTGCCCGATTGCTGGCGTTGAACTCGACTGGCAGAGTGATCAGTTGGAAAGCAACGGTAACCGAGAAGAAGATAATACCGATTCCAACCAGGTTCATGGCGTTAAAGAGAAAACCTGCGATCAACAAGAATGGTGCGAGCCCGGAAGCGAAGTTGACGATGGGAAAAATCCGGTGACGCAAAGCCAGCATAGGGTAACTTTCCTTATGTTGAATGGCATGGCCTACTTCGTGACAGGCAACGGATAGGGCTGAGATGGACCTTTCGTAATATACAGGCTCTGACAAACGTACAACCCGGTTAATTGGATCGTAATGGTCGGAGAGGGAACCGCGAACGGGTTCAATCGGCACATCATGCAGGCCGTTGGCATCAAGCATATGGCGGGCTGCATCGTAACCTGTCATCCCATTCTGATTGGGTACTTCTGACCAGCGTCTAAACGTACCTTTAACGCGAAATTGCGCCCATAGAGAGAGCAAAAAGGCGATGATAATCAATACGAACATACCGTTATTAAAACTCATATCCATTCCTCCGCTTTCTTAATAAGCTACATCATGGTGTTCTCAAGCAAGATTTTTAATGCCTCCATCGTACCGGCGCTTTTGGTGAGCAGTCCTGCCATCATCTTGCGTGCTTGTACAGGTTTCATCTCTCCAAGCAGCGGTTTCAGTTCATTGACTTCTCGCTCAAGCTGCTGCACATGAAGTTCAAGTGATGTCAGTTTGCTTGCTACTTGTTCTTCTGTGCTGACCAGACGCCACTTTTCAAGAGATTGTTTGATCTCTTCGAGACTATACTTCTCTTGTTTCATCTGTACAATACGTTCGAGTCTGGTTAAGGTTTCATGACTATAGAGGCGATAATTTTTCTGTGTGCGCTCTTCGGGAGCAATTAACCCGAGTTTTGTGTAGTAGTCAATGGTCCGTTCGCTTACACCAGCTGTTTTGGCGAGTTCGCCAATTCGAAAAAGTTTCATATCCCCAATGATATTCACCTCGCTTGCAAGTTCAAATGTAGGGAAATGTGGTTTCCTCAAGCGCTTCACACGGAACGCGCTCAATTATTCTTACTAATAAGTATGATACATGATCATGAACCGTACAGTCAAACGTTATGCTTTGATGGGCAGCTTGCTTCTTTTCTATATCTATGTGCTCAAAGCATGTGATTATGTACTTAAGTGCAAGAAAAAGACGTAAGACTTTATTCCCATAAAATATTTAGGAAAATGATGAAAATACTCTTGTCAACTTTCCTCACTTCTGCTTATAATGACATTAAGAGTTTCACGATATGTTAATAAACATAACATAAGAGGGAGTGGGGTACATGAGAAAGAAATGGTTGGTTTCAATGTTAGCAATGCTTACTTTATTAGCTTTTCCGGTAAGTGCATTCGCAGCTGCGGAGGGTCCAAGTAATATTGAACTTCAAAGCGGCCTGAACTCGGCTTTTACGTTCCTGGCTGTAGTGCTGGTGTTCTTTATGCAGGGTGGGTTTGCACTCCTTGAAGCGGGCTCAACACGAATGAAAAATGCAGGTCACATTGCGGGTAAGACGATTTTGACATTGGGCATTTCAGTCATTGCATTCTGGGCGCTTGGTTTCGGCCTAGGTTTCGGTAACGGGAACGGATTCTTTGGAACAACCGGTTTCTTCATGAGTGGAGACAACATGGCAGCTTCCTTCGAATCACTCGCTTTCTCCGATGTTCCGCTAACGATTAAATTTGTATTCCACCTTGCATTTGCGGCTGTTTCCCTGGCTATTGCCTGCGGGGGTATGGCAGAACGTGCAAAGATGAGCGTATATATTGTGTTTGGTACACTGTACACCATTATTATGTATCCGGTAGTTGCTCACTGGGTATGGGGCGGCGGCTGGCTTGCAGAACTGGGTATGCAGGACTTCGCAGGTTCTACCGTTGTCCACTTGACAGGTGCAACGGCTGCGCTGGTAGCTACTATCCTGCTGAAACCTCGGATCGGCAAATACAACAAAGACGGTAAACCTAACATCATTCCAGGTCACAACCAAGTATATTCCGTACTCGGGGTCATTATCCTCTGGATCGGCTGGTTCGGTTTCAATCCAGGTAGTACGCTGTCTGCCATGGGCGAAGGATTCTTCGGTTATGTGGCGCTGACTACCAACGTGGCTGCTGCGGCGGGTGGTGTTGCTGCTCTGTTGATCTCCTGGGCAGTTCTTGGAAAATCAGATATCCCGAGCATGCTGAACGGGGTGCTTGCGGCACTCGTAGCGATTACTGGGGCATGTGCTTTTGTAGAACCTTGGGCAGCTCTGGTTATCGGTGCACTTGCAGGTATCATTACATTCTTCACGGCTCAATATTTTGATCGTAAAGGCATTGATGATCCGATCTATGCGTTCTCTGTACACGGTATCGCTGGTATGTGGGGGGCCATCTCCACAGGTTTGTTCGCTACACCTGAACTTGCCGAGAAAGTAGGCGTTGGTCAAGCGGGACTGTTCTATGGCGGTGGGTTCCACCAACTGGGCGTGCAGTTGTTAGGTCTTGTAGGTGCATTTGCTTTCGTTCTTGTGATGTCCTTCATTATTCTCGGGGGCATGAAAGCTGTCATGGGCATTCGAGTTACTGAAGAAGAAGAAACGATGGGTCTCGACCTTAGTGAACACGGTACGTATGGATATCCTGAGCAAATGAAGCATGCAGAATCCAAATCGGGCGGTACGTTCAGCTCCTGAGGTGAATCATGATTGAAATTGCTTCAAGGAGGCTGGATATGATGGAACCTATCTCCATAACAAACCATTCCTGGTCTTATCAAGGGATCGATGGTGCGGCTTCTGCATATGAACTGCGCCAGACACGCGTCATCCTCCAGAGAGAGCTCCAGAAATCACTGTCCGCTTCCTTGTCGCTGGTAGAATGGTACGAGACGGTAAATGAACTGCATGACCGCATTGCACGGAAAGCAGTAGAGTTATGCATTCAGGGGATGGTAGAGGAGGGCTTTGGCCAGCCTCCCGTCCCCTATGCCTTTATCGTATTCGGAAGCTCCGGCAGGGAAGAGGCGACATTATGGAGTGATCAGGATAATGGCATGATTATCAGTGATGCTCCGCACGAAGGAAAAGAGGAGTATTTTGCTGAACTGGGAAAACGTATAACTGATCTTTTGGAAGAACTGGGTTATGCCAAGTGTGAAGGCAAGGTGATGTGCTCGGAGCCGCTCTGGCGTAAAACGCTGGCATCCTGGAAAGAGCAGCTGTTTGAGTGGAGCTCTGATCTGAACTGGGAGCCAGTGCGCAACCTGATCATTGCTTCCGATATGCGCTGTATTGCAGGGGAGGCTGATCTGGCAGAAGAATGGTTTGCGAGTTTCTACGAACAGTTCCGCCGGATGCCGGGGCTCTCCGATGCGGTGCTTCGTAATACGGTGAAACATAAAGCGACGTTGAACATACTGGGTCGTGTTGTTACAGAACGGTTTGGTGAACATGCCGGGGGATTTGATATAAAATACGGTCTCTATATTCCGCTGGTCAACAGTGTCAGGTTTTTGGCGCTCGCAGCACGGAGTTCAGGAATCATCAACGATAAAACGAATGGAGAGACTGTCTTCGCTTGAAGCAGTGCCATTCCCGTTAATGGATGCGTGCCAGCGCGCGTTTATGTCTGCTTTGAAGCTTCGCCGCAGCACGCCTGTTGTCATCCGGCAGGACCTGCAGCAGAGCAGTGGTTTTCTGGATGAGAAACAGATGAAGCAGAAACGGATCCATTATGATCTGAGAGAGACACTGGGACTAGTCAAGCGAGTGCATCGTGCTCTGCAGCGACAGCTGCGTTTTGCAGAAAGGAGACGTCCATGAGAGAGCCGGCAAGGGGCAGTACTGGATTTTGGAATTCGCTGCGACAGGGAGGGGTTCCTTCCGCTATCGCTTCCATTATGGGAGCCCCTACGGCGCAGCATATGGCGTTTATCCGTTCCATGATGAGGGAGCAGCGCAGGCCAGAAGTGCTGCATACACCTCTAAACGAATTGGATGCAGTTGTTTTTGACTTGGAAACCACGGGGTTCTCTCCCCAGCATGGAGATGAGATTCTGTCCTTTGGGGCGGTACGTATTCGAGGCGGTGCTCTACTGGAAGAGGAATCGTTTTACACGGTGGTGCAGTCCAAAACGGCAGTACCCGAGCATATTACAGAACTTACAGGCATTACACAGCAGATGACGGAAGAAGCTCCAACGCTGCTTGAAGGGCTGCACGATTTCATGTCCTTTGTTGGCGGAAATGTGCTGGTTGCCCATGCGAGTGCGCATGACCGGGCCTTCCTTAACGCAGCGTTATGGCGCACATCCAAGGTCAGGCTGACTCATCGTTTAATTGATACGATGATGCTTGCCCGCTGGCTTGAACCGACGAGACAGGGATATGGTCTGGATGAACTGCTCGAATCCAGAGGTATTCCGATCTATGGGCGGCACCATGCGCTTGAAGATGCCAAGATGACAGCGCAGTTATGGTCCTGTTATCTCAAGGATATGCAGCGTAAAAACATTGAGACATTGGGTGATCTCTATGCGCGGTTAAGTCACGCATAGGAGCATGGGTACCAAGCTGTAGAAGGATGAAGAAGCAGCGCTGCTGCCTGGTATTTTTCCCTGCGATTTAATTTCATAAGCGTTCAGTACCATATGGAGTGCCGCTTCGCCTGTAGGTGTAATTGAAGGATCAGGTGCGCCGATTAAATAGGTCTGTAACATTCCGGCAAAGTTGGGGAGGTCCTGCAGGTCCTCTTGCGAAGGAATGGGCAGTGTGCGCGGGTGAGTGTGAAAAATGCCAACGATAGTGAGTTCAGAGAAAAAACATTGGATCCATTCCGTTTGATCCAGGAAGAAGTGATGCAGCGGGTCAGGCGCTACGTTACGAATGGGCTGAAACCGACTGATTCGTATGCCGCCCGCTGCGGATTCACCCAGCACAACCCCGCAGGCTTCCTGCGGCAGTGAAAGATGCATGTGCCTGAACATTTCCTGTTCCACCGAGCGGGGAAGCATTAGGGTATTTTGCTGCCCATGAAGTGCTGCCACATGTATTCACCCCTCTCTCTTTGGCTCCTGCTGATGCAGGAGTCCTTTTTCATTTTATTTTGTTCCATCCGGATTGTAAAATTTTAAGGGAAAAGGGTACAATATGATAAAGAAATGCTGAAAAACAAGTGGAGACATTATGAATGAACAAAGAGGGTGGCGAATGATGAAACGTAACATATACATACTGCTTGGAGTCGTCCTGCTTGTTGGGATTGCTTTGGCTCAAAATGCGGACAATGGTATTGCTGCTGTTTTCAAGCAGGAGGAGCCCCTGCCTACAGAAACGGGTCCTAAGGCAGGCTTGCTGGCTCCGCCATTCTCGCTGACAGGATTGGATGGGAGAACTTACAGTGTGGGTGGGGCAAAAGAGAAGGCGACCTTTGTGAGCTTCTGGGCGTCTTGGTGTGAGCCCTGCAAGCAGGAAGCTCCTGAACTAAACCATTTGGCGCTAAAATATAAAGATAAGCTGGATCTGTATGGTGTGAATGTCACCTCATATGACAAGCTTAGGGATGCGAAAGCGTTTGTGGATAAGTACAAGCTGACATTTCCAATCCCGCTGGACGAAAAAGGAACGGTGTATGCCCAATATAACGGGGTAGCCTTTCCCACAAATGTACTGATTGATTCGCGCGGAGTCATTCAAGAGGTCGTACTGGGGATACTGCCTGAAAAAGAGCTGGAGAAAAAAATCAAAAAGCTGATCGCAAACTAGGATGTGTTTGAAAACGCTGAAGGAAGCCCGATTTACTGAACTTTCGTTCCGCTCAAGGAAGTTTACCGCAGGCGTACAGGTGCACATCAATGGAAAGTGACGCAGCGGTTGGCAAAAAGAGGATAGAAACTACACTGCAGTAGGTTTCAAGACACACCCTATAATTTCGTTCGTTCTCATGTAATATAAAAAGCTTCTGCCCCATGGATTATGGCTGCAGAAGCTTTTTATATTTTCCGGGAAATAACAGGCAGCATGGCTGGATTTCTAGTGATTGATTAACCCGTGAGTGGGAACTGAAAGGGAATCCGGTGCGTTCTGTATATTTTCCTGAAGCAGGGCATACCTGAAGCTGTGAACAAGTGCTTCCCAGCTTGCTTCAATAACGTTCTCGGATACGCCAACCGTATTCCAGGTATTTTCCGTATTTTTGGATTCAATCAATACTCGAACTTTGGCTGCTGTGGCATCCTTCTCATCCAGTACACGTACTTTGTAGTCTGACAAATGCATATGAGCGAGCGAAGGGAAGTACTGTACTAGTGCTTTCCGGAGTGCGTTATCCAGCGCATTGACCGGGCCGTTTCCTTCTGCTGCGGTATATACACTTGTACCTGCAACATTAAGTTTGACAAAAGCTTCAGATACAACGGATTTGCCAGCCGTTTTTTCTACTAGCATTTTGAACGATTCGAATGTGAACAGTTCTTTCATATCTCCGTTAGCTTCACGAATTAACAATTCCAGTGATGCGTCAGCACCTTCGAATTGATAACCTTGATGCTCCAGATCCTTGATTTTTTCGATGATTTGACGTGAGTTCGCACTGCTTGGATCAAACTCCAGTCCCAGTTCCTGTGCTTTGGACACGATATTGCTCTGACCCGCCAGCTCGGAGACAAGCACGCGCTGTTTATTGCCGACCAGTTCAGGTACGATATGTTCATAAGTCCGCGCATCCCGCAGGATAGCGGATACGTGAATTCCCCCTTTGTGAGCAAATGCAGCATTGCCGACATAAGGTTGGTTTATTGGCATATTCACATTCGCAATCTCGCTGATGTAACGGGCGACATTGGTGAGCTGTTTCATGGAATCCTCAGACACACATTCGTAACCAAGCTTCAGCTGCAGGTTTGGAATAATGGAAGCAAGATTGGCGTTGCCGCAGCGTTCTCCATAACCGTTCATCGTGCCTTGAACCTGACGAGCCCCGGCTTGTACAGCGCTAAGGGTGTTAGCGACAGCCAGTTCACAGTCATTATGGGTATGAATACCGAGATGTGCATGAGGGAGTGTCCGATGCAGACTGGATACGATCTCATGAACTTCGTGCGGCATCGTTCCGCCGTTGGTGTCACACATGACAAGCCAATCCGCTCCGGCTTCATGGGCCTTAGTCATGACAGCTTGTGCATACTCGGGATTATGCTTGAATCCATCGAAGAAGTGCTCGGCATCAAAGATGACTTCCATGCCGTTCTGCTTCAGGTAGGCGATCGAATCATAGATCATGGATAGGTTTTCTTCAAGTGTGGTCTGCAGTGCGGTATGCACATGGAAATCCCATGATTTTCCGACCAGCGTAGCAGCCTGTGCCCCGGATTCAATTATTCGCTTCAGATTGGCATCTTCACTGGCGATACTTCCTTTACGGCGAGTGCTTCCGAATGCAGCAACCTTGGCGTTCAGATTCAGTTCCTTGACCCTTTTGAAAAACTCAATATCCTTGGTGTTGCTGCCGGGAATTCCGCCTTCAATATAATGAGCACCGAGATCATCCAGCTTTTTGGCAATTTTGAGTTTGTCATCTGCGGACAAGCTGACCCCCTCTCCCTGTGTGCCGTCACGTAAAGTCGTGTCGAAGATGGAAATGGCCTTTGACATGAAGATCCTCCTTTAAGGTAAAGCGCTTTTTTATCAGTTTTTGATGGAGTAGTTGAGAAGCTGGTAAGGACGTTAATGGATAAACCCTTCGATGAAGCACCGCTACACTGTGTTAAACTGGTATGATGGATTTGTCCCAAAATCGTGAATTTGTATAATGAATTATTATAACACCATTATAGCCAAATGCTACATCGAATTCGCAGGTTAACGTAAACATTTGCAGAATGAAGTGTAAGAGAAGCATGATGGAGGCTGAACAGGCTTCTTATGGTATCCTTATTAAAGGTTAAATTTTTTTATGAATGAAACGTTATATATATGGAAGGAAGGGGATTCGGATGACCATCGTATGGGAGAATGTTCTAATTGCAGTTGTCTTTCTTGTGGGCATTGGTCTGGTTCTAAGGGCGATTTTTCGCAATAACAGTAGAAGATGAAAATAAGATATTCCCGATTGTAAGAACTCCATCTGCAATGAATTTACATATCGATTTTGATATAATGTATAGATGCTGTACACTTGGGGCTTTATAACTTGAGAAGTGAGAAATGCCCAAGATACACATGAGTATATCGATGTATGCAGCGGGTTAACGCTCAGGTTTAATATCTTGAGGGTAGAAAGGGTGGGGGGCGTGAAGTCTTCAGACGGCAATCCTCCAATGGATGTAAGTGGGTATTATCCGGCAGCTGGCCGAGTGATTCTGCATGTGGACATGAATGCATTCTACTGTTCGGTTCATGAAGCAGAAGAGCCGGAGTTATACAGAGGGAAGGCGACGGCGGTTGCCGGAAGCAGTGAGCTTCGCAAAGGGGTTATCGTGACATGTTCGTATACAGCCCGGAGCAGAGGCATATCGACAGGCATGGTTGTGCAGCAGGCGATGAAAAAATGTCCTGATCTCATCGTCATCCGTCCAGACTTTCACCTATATCGGCAGTACTCGAGAGCTTTTATGCAAATTGCCTATAGTTATACTCCTCAGCTGGAAGCGACCTCGATTGATGAGTGTTATCTGGATATTACGGGTTCGAAACAATTCGGTACACCCATCGAGATTGCAGAACAGATGCAGCGGAGAATCCGGGATGAGCTTGGCCTGCCTTGTTCCATTGGGATTGCGCCGAACAAACTGCTTGCCAAAATGGCTTCGGATCTGAAAAAACCGAACGGTATATCGATTTTACGAATGAGAGATGTACCGCATATTTTATGGCACAGACCGTGTAACGAGATGTTTGGTATTGGTAAAAAAACGGCTGAGAAGCTTAAAAAGCTGGGCATTGATACAATCGGACAGCTGGCGAAATCCGATGAGAAAATGCTGACAGACTTATTCGGCATTAATGGAACATGGCTCAAAAATTCGGCGAACGGCATTCATCACTCTCCTGTAGTGGCTGAGCGTGAAGCCAATAAATCCATTGGCCATACGACGACACTGCCAGCTGATGTCTCTGAGATGAATGATATCCACCGGGTATTTTTGAACATCAGTGATCAGGTCGCTCGTAGATTGCGCAAGCACGAAATGCTGAGTCAAGGCATTCAGATTACGATTCGTACTCCAGACATGAAAACGATCACGAGGTCAAGAATGATGGATATTCCCACAGAGGATGCTGCGGTGATATATCGTGAGTCCTGTCAGCTCTTTGCAAAACACTGGGGAAATGGAAAACCAGTACGAATGCTTGGAATCACGCTGCAAAATTTAATTCCGCGTGAGGAATCGGCTGTGCAGCTGGATTTGTTCGAGTATGAGCAAAAGCCGAAAAAGGAAAGTTTGATTCGAATTATGGACCAGTTGCGGGATAAGTTTGGTGAGAATGCTGTCGTGACTGCAGGCATGCTGGGCGATGATCCTTCCACATTACTTCGCAACCATAAGGTAAGGGGAACGTCATTGCAAAAAGATAACTTGCAAAGTTTGGACTAAATAGGGATAATATAAATTTGTGGTTGCTGTAATTTGATTTGTAATTATTCTAACTTTGTATTAATATGTTTCTAGATAAAAACACGGTTCGTGGTGAATCCTAGGAGGAGAGATTGTATAATGAGTAAATATACTTGGGTCGAAAAAGACACATGCATCGCATGTGGCGCTTGTGGAGCGACAGCTCCAGATATCTATGATTATGACGATGAAGGTTTGGCAGAAGTCATTTTTGATGGTGATGCTAACCAAGGGATCAAAGCTATTCCTGACGATTTGTTCGACGATATGCAGGATGCTTGCGATGGATGCCCTACAGATTCGATTAAAGTAGCGGACGAGCCTTTTAATAAAGAAGGTTAATCTTTTCTTAAATAATATACATTAAAGCACATTTTTGTCCTGGAGACATGAGATGTGCTTTTTCTTTTGATCTGGATGATTAGTACCAGGTGCTGAAGTCCTATGCATTTTTTGCCCTTGGATGCCGATATAACATTCTATAAGTTCAAGGCGGAAAAGTGGAGGATTAGATGCAGAATACGGATCTGAGGTCATATGTCAAAAAACATCCGGATAATAAAATGGCATGGTACCTGCTTGGCAAAGAGTATTTGGGCGAAGGACAGGAAGCAAAGGCCAATTATTGTTTCCAGCAAGCGGGCGAAGTGTATGAAGCCTTTGAACGCAGTAAAGCTCCTGCGGATATATGGATGGATTACCAGGAGAAGCTGGTAGAGATGTCGGAGCAAAAGGAGAAAAAGAGGCGCAGGCGTAAAATGGGGCTGACGCTGCTGATGCTTCTGCTGTTAGCGGGTCTGCCGCCAGCGGATGCCCCTGGAGCGAATATGAAGGCTTCCCACGCCCTGTCCGAAGCTTTGGAGCCAGAGAATGACACACCGGAGGCGCAGTCTGTAGACGAGAAGCAGGAAGCAAAAGCAGGTTCATTGGAGAGCAGTGTGTTCACTGCGGCGGCCTTAGGTGGGGGCAATGATGGAGGTGCAGCACTTGCTGCCGCATGGTCCGGTTCGGGTGCTGGCGTTACAACCACGGCTGTACTAGGCATGCAGACAGCGGATGCATGGTCTGTCTGGAAGCGGGACATGCCGGTGAAATACATTATGCAGACAAACCCCAAAGGCAGGCTTACGGCTCAGAGTTATGATGCTGAACAATGCAGCTGCAAACCTCCTGAAGTATCTTCCAAAATCAAACGAATGGCCCTTGCCTGGACAGCCAGACAAGAAGCTGCAGCGGCTTTATCGAGTGCAATCATCTCTTATCATAAACAGAACAAAACGTGGCCGAAGAGTGTTACAGCCCTTGCACAGCCTTTTCCTAACAACATTCTAGGAGAAACTTCAGCCGAGATGAGCGAGATGTTTCCGCAGCTGTTGGCAGTGCATCAGAATAAGGTTCAAGTGAAAGACGGAAGTTCCGGGGGGAAAGGGAAAACGCAAACTTCCGACTCGCCCGAAGCCAAAGAGTCTCCGTTTGCTGATACACTTGGCGGGCAACCGTTTTTGGATAAACCATTTGAGATGGTCATAGACAAGAGTAAACACAGGCTCGCTCTGATTAGCGGTGATACGATCGTTCGAATGTATGAAGTCGGTCTTGGGGGAGAGCGGACGCCTGAGGGTTCGTACGTCATTACGGACAAGGTTGTGAATCCGAATGGCCGTTCCAATGGAGAGTTTGGCAGTCGAGGTATGCAGCTTTCGAATACGAATTATGCCATCCACGGGACTAATGAGCCTGATAGCATCGGACTGGACGAGTCCCTTGGATGTGTGAGAATGCGCAAAGCGGATGTAGAGGAACTGTTCGCTCTCGCTCCGCAGGGGACTCCGGTGCGCATCGGTAAGGATCTGCTGCCAGAGCTTACGTCTGTGCCAAAAACCGAACAGCGGTATACGTACAAACTGGTTCCCCAGCAGAACAATCCTAACAAGACATATCACTGGTTAAACTAGTTCTGCAATTCATCCTGCGCATTTCGGCATGTCCATCCATTTTCCGTTTTGCCGAGGTCAGATGTGCAGGGATTTCGGTTAGTCCTGCTGCATCATCTACATATTGGCAATAATAATCAGAGCACCAATAATAATGATCAAGCCGCCAACACTGGCTGCTGTCCATATGATGGCTTTGCGATTAACTTCTTCTTTCTTTTGCTGCAGTGCAGGCGGTTTACGTTTCTGAGCCATGTTTTTTCCTCCTTAATATGTATCGAACTGGTCTAGGTAACCCTGCTCTCATTGTAAAGAATTCAGATCGTTATTTCCAGTAGGTGGGTTGATTTCTTATGTATATAAGGCCTGATTTGAAATTTGTTTGTCTATGCGCAAATGTCTTTCTTTTTGAGTAAGAAACGGCTAGACTTATGTGTAGGTTTTTTACATATAAGAGACGGGGAGCGGCTATATGGCGTACCGGACTAGAACGGAGTGAGTGATTTGTTATACAAAAGTCTTGCTAAACCTTTATTGTTCAAAATGGACCCGGAACAGGCCCATCATCTGATCATCGGTGGTCTTAGTGGTGTGGGCAGGGTCCGTCCGGTTCCGTCCGGGCTGCGTGTGATTTACGGTGTCCGTGAAACCCCGGATCTGGCAGTCGATATGTTCGGTTGTCATTTTCCTACACCGGTTGGTCTTGCTGCAGGTCTGGACAAGAACGGACAGGCTGTAACCGGCTTTTCCTCCATCGGATTCGGATTTATGGAAGTGGGCACGGTAACACCTCTGGCACAGTCCGGTAATGAACAGCCGCGTCTGTTCCGTTTGCCGCCAGATGAGGCCCTGGTGAACCGAATGGGCTTCAATAATCTGGGGGCAGAAGCAATGGCAGGCGAGCTTGCGCGTCTTCAGGAAAGACCGATTCCCGTCGCGGTTAATATCGGCAAAAACAAAGTAACTCCAAATGAGGAAGCTCATCTGGATTATGCGAAGTGCATTCGGGCGTTATATAATTATGCTGACCTGTTTGTAGTGAACATCAGTTCACCAAATACGCCGGATCTGCGTAATCTGCAGCATGGGAATGAATTAAAGGAACTGCTTGCT
Source organism: Paenibacillus sp. AN1007 (assembly GCF_040702995.1). NCBI lineage: Bacteria > Bacillati > Bacillota > Bacilli > Caryophanales > Paenibacillaceae > Paenibacillus > Paenibacillus sp. AN1007. The sequence goes on along the minus strand of NZ_CP159992.1, from coordinate 3,611,485 downwards.
GCCGTGATGAGCGAGATGAACAGTCAACAGGCTCAGGCTGGCGGAACAGCCAAATCTGTACTTGTCAAAATAGCGCCTGACGTCAATGATCAGGAACTTGAGTATATGGTTAGTACGATTGCTGCAAGCGGGGTGTCGGGTATTATTGCAACGAATACAACGATCAGCCGTGAAGGTCTTTCGCACCAGCATGCGAAGGAAACAGGCGGGCTGAGCGGCAGGCCGCTGCGTGAGCGTTCAACCGAGATTATTCGCCAGGTTTACAAACAGACAGAGGGCAGGCTTCCCATTATTGGCTCAGGCGGTATTTTTACAAGTGAGGATGCTTATGAGAAAATTAAAGCCGGGGCAAGTCTGGTGGAAATCTATACTGCTCTGATCTATGAAGGGCCAGAGGTCAACCGCCGCATTCACGCGGGACTGCGCGAATTACTGCGGAGGGACGGTTACAGTCATATTTCAGAGGCTGTCGGTGCCGATCACCGTTAAGCAGCGATAAAATCCCCAGAACTGGAATGATAGAAGCAAGGAAGAGTGTATTATGGATCGGGACTCTTCCCCCCGGCAAACATCATGTATAATGGATAAGAACAGGGGATGCTATAGAGACAGGAGGCTTAACCATGGACGGTAGAGACTGGGGTACATTTTTACTTCCTTATGAACAAGCGGTAGAGGAATTGAAGGTCAAGTTCAAGACGATGCGGGCCGAACTAAAGAAACGGGAAGAGTATGCCCCGATAGAATTCGTTACTGGCCGTGTCAAAAAAATCTCCAGCATTCTGGAAAAATCAAGACGCCTCAATGTGGCGCTGGATGATGTGGAAACAGGCATCGAGGATATTGCTGGTATTCGGATCATGTGTCAGTTCGTCGATGATATTCGCCGGGTTGCCGAATATATCAGGGCAAGGAAGGATCTGACAGTCCTTATTGAAAAAGATTATATTACTAACTTCAAAGAGAGTGGTTATCGCAGTTTCCATATGATTATTGAGTATCCGGTACAAACAGCCTTGGGTCAGAAAAAGGTGCTTGCCGAAATTCAGATTCGGACGCTGGCGATGAATTTCTGGGCAACGATTGAACATTCCTTAAGCTATAAATACCGGGAAAGCCTTCCGGATGATATGAGAGCAAGATTGAAGAAAACGGCAGAGGCTGCATTCGTTCTGGATAATGAGATGTCAGCGATTCGCCTGCAGATTTTGGAGGCACAAAAGGCGTTCGAGGATGACTCTAATATTGTGTCTAGAACACTCAGCATCATTCAACAGCTGTATTTCTATCATCTCGTTCATGAGGCGATTGAAGCACAGCGACGATTCAATGACTGCTGGGAACGGAATGATATGGAGGGTCTTAAGGTGCTGCTGGATGATGTGAAGAAACTTCTGAACAACGCCAGAAAGGGCGAAAATCCCGATGAGCAGCTATGAACCGCTCTACATTGATTATTTGATTTATTTTAATCGGGATCAGGACTATTTTGAGTGCCATGAGGTGCTCGAGGAGCTGTGGCTCGAATGTGACCGTGACCCGCTGTATAAAGGACTGCTGCAGATTGCGGTGGGACTCTATCATTACAGAAACGGTAATTATCGCGGAGGTCTCATGATGCTGCAGAGTTCACTCGACTTGCTGGCTTCGTTTCCAGACGTTGTTCTCGGAATCCGGCTCGGAGAGCTGAGAGAGGATGTTCGTGAACTCGTTAGGGAGCTGCGGCAAAATGAATGGAGTTTGCTCGAATATCGGGATTTGTCCATCGCCATTGAGGATAGTGCGCTTACCCAATTGGTGCAGAACAGATCGCTGGAGTTGAAGCCCAATGTACCGCAGCGGCGAAGTCCGACCAGAGGACGGATATATGAAGAGAAAATGAAGGCGCTGCAGCAGGCTGCTTCAGTGAACGACCCTGAGAATACGAATAAACATGCAAATAATTAGGATGACGTATCCTATGTCTTGTATACAAAACACCCCGACAATTCCAATGAAGGAATTATCGGGGTGTTTTTGGTTAGTGCGGTTCAACTTTTAGAAGGCGCCGCACTGGTTTTGTACTTTTCAAAAAACTGCTTATAATCGTCTAGTGAATAACCGTTGTCGCTTCCATTCTCTTTCAGACCGCCAACCATCCGGTCTTTCTCCACGCCGTCCTGGTAATAGACCAATGTTGGTGTGAATTCAATGTTGTAATCTGTCCAGCCGGATTCAAACTCACGCAGGTTAAACTGCGGAAGCTTAATACCCTCACTGTCCACAAGCGGCATTAACTGCGGTGTCGTTGCACGGCAGTGCGAGCAGTCGGAAGCGAAGAAATAAACAAAGAAGCTGTCCTTATTATCTATTCTGGCTTTCAAGTCAGCTGGCAGAATAATTTGTTGATAGTTAGGATCATCAAGCAGTTCCCGTGTAGCCGGATTAAGCTTGGAAGCGGCAATGCCATATGCGTTTTTCACACTATCCATCTGTTTTTTGGACTGTTGGTTTACGAGAACAAGCGCAGCAAGCAAGACGACTAAAATACCGAGAAATATTAGGATTGAGGCGCTCTTCTTTTTCTTCTTGGAATTCATTGTTCATCCCCCATTATTCATATCAAGATATCGTTGAGGCAAAAATCAAGGCTGGGGTAATATGCATAAACAACCGAATTTTTGCTCATAAAACAGTCTATTAGCATTATACTACATTACACGCTGTAGTGGAATACACATGATAGGATAGGCAAGCAAAATCAGGATATGATAACATAGAGCAATATGTCATTTTAACAGGATAGGATGAGTGGAACTATGGCTGTACAGCTGCCTTTGGGTTTTGCAGAGCGGATGCAATGTCTGCTTGGCGAAGAATTTGAATCTTTTATGAAATCGTATGAACAATCACCGCATGCCGGACTTCGAGTAAATACACTGAAAATATCAAAGGAACAATTTGAAGACATTGCTCCTTTTGAATTGAGACCCATTGCGTGGTGCGAAACCGGATTTTATGTATCTCACGGGGTGAAGCCTGGTCTGCATCCTTATTATCATGCAGGTTTGTATTACATTCAGGAACCGAGTGCGATGGCACCCGTTGAACAGTTGAAAGTACAACCGGGAGACCGCGTGCTTGACTTATGTGCGGCTCCTGGGGGGAAATCCACTCAAATCGCCGCCAAGCTGCAGGGCAGGGGTGTGCTTGTCACAAACGACATTCATGCCGAGCGGACCAAAGCACTTGCCAAAAACGTCGAGCTGTATGGCGTGAGAAATGCAGTAGTGCTGAACGAGTCTCCGGGGCGCATTGCGGATGCATTTCCCCATTACTTTGATAAAATTCTAATTGATGCACCCTGCTCAGGCGAAGGGATGTTCCGCAAAGACGAAGACATGGTGAAATCATGGGAACATCACTCCGTGGAGAAATGTGTGCTGATGCAGCGGGATATTCTGGAAACGGCAGCGCGTCTTCTGGCTCCGGGAGGTACAATTGTTTATTCGACCTGCACCTTTGCGCCGGAGGAAAATGAGGCGATGATTGCGGAGTTTCTGAAGATGAATCGGGACTTTGCGGTGGTGCATATTCCGAATACAGCCGGTTTTGCCGCGGGCCGTCCGGAGTGGGTGCGCAAGATGCTGCCGATCAAGGCTGCCGAAACAGAAGAAGTACTGGATCAGACACGCGGCACAGCCCGATTGTGGCCCCATAAGTTAGAAGGAGAAGGTCATTACGTTGCCGTGTTAAAACATCGTGAAGTAACTGAACTTGGCACAGGATGCTCCGAAAAACGTATTGATGAATTTAAGAAAGAGTCCGATAAAGAAGGTGATGAAGAAAGGTATGCTGCTGGACAAAACGAGCATGAGTCTGCGCTGCTGCATGAATCAAGTGAGGATCGTTCCTTTTTACGATCGGCTTCGCTTCCCATAACCAAAGCCGATCGTAAAAAGGAACGTTTGTTACGAGTAGAATCAAGAGAAGGCAGTGACAGAAGCACTCGTGCGGGCAAACATGCGGGTAAACCTGGCAGGAAAGGAAAAGAGGCAGGAGGACGAAGGTCTGAACGCGGACAGGGACGAGGTGCTGATCCGAATGCAGCTGATCCGCTGACGGTGTACAGTCAATTTATAAAAGATAACCTGGATATGCAGCTTGAAGGGGAAACGGTATGCTATGGAGATCGGGTGTACCAGTCGGCAGTAGGCGCTAATCGTCTGGAAGGATTAAAGGTTGTTCGGCCCGGGTGGTTCATGGGCACGATCAGGAATGGACGATTTGTGCCTTCTCATCCGCTGGCCTGCGCTCTGCACGCAGCAGAGGCGCAGCGAAGCGTAAATCTGTCCTCTGCTGACGGAGAAGCGGTGAGATACCTGAAAGGGGAAACGCTGAACATCGAGCAGCAGCGGCTTAACGTACACCCGGAAACAGCCCCTAAGGGTTATGTTCTTGTATGTATTGATGGATATGCAGCTGGCTGGGGGAAATGGCTGGATGGTGTGTTAAAGAATGAATATCCTGCGGGATGGAGGTGGACATCGATATGAGTGGGAAAGGAAAACAAACGCAGCGCCTGGACAAAATATTGAGCCATATGGGTGTAGGGACACGAAGCGAGCTCAAGAAAATGGTGAAGCAGGGGCGTATTTATGTGGATGGCAGGGCGGTAAAAGACAGTGGAATCCAGGTTAATCCGGAAAATCAAATCATCGAAGCGGATGGTGAGCGCATTATTTACCGGGAAATGATCTATCTGATGCTGCACAAGCCGCCGGGCGTCGTATCAGCCACGGAAGATGCTCGTGATAAAACGGTGCTGGATCTGCTGCGCAGGGAAGACCGGATCTTTCAACCGTTTCCGGTGGGGCGGCTGGACAAGGATACGGAGGGACTTCTTATTTTGACAAATGACGGTTCCCTTGCCCATGACCTGTTATCCCCTCGCAAGCATGTCCCCAAAACGTATGAAGCAAACGTGCTGGGGAGAGTGGATGAAGAGGACGTGAAGCGTTTCGCGGCTGGAGTACGACTTGATGATGGTTACGAGACGATGCCGGCCGAATTGACGGTGCTTGGGTACGATGAAACAGAAGCAGGCACGGTATCACGGATATCGCTTGTCATCCATGAAGGCAAATTTCACCAAGTGAAACGCATGTTCCAGGCTGTCGATAAACGTGTGATCTACTTGAAACGTGCAGCGATGGGGGAATTAAAGCTGCCTTCTGATCTCGCGATGGGAAGCTACCGCGAGTTAACTGCAGCTGAGTTGACTTGTTTACAGCAGCATGGTGCAGCCAACTAAAAACACAGATGGGAATGAATATCATATGACGTACAAATTGATTGCGCTGGATGTAGACGGAACATTACTGAATGATCATCACGAGCTGACCGAACGGACACAGGAAACATTAATTCAGGCTTCGCGCCAAGGAGCCGAAATTGTACTCTGTTCAGGCCGCGGCCCGGGAAATACGATCCCTTTTATGAAACAGATGGGGCTGGATGGTTATGTCATTACTCACAACGGGGCAGTTACTGCGCAGGTGGAGACACGGGAAGTCATTCATCAATTTTCATTGGATACCCAGGGGCTTGACCCTATTATGACGTACTGCCGTGAGAATGGTGTGCACTTTGATATTAATACGGCCTTTGGACTTTATGTGGATCAACCCGAAGGTTTGGAGCTGCAGGTAAGGCAGATGTACTACAATTTTCTGGCCGAGCCGCTCAAGCTTCCGCGATGGGCAGATATGAACGAACCGCTTGCCAAGTTTACAGCGTTTGGCCCAATCGAGCAGATGGATATGGTTCAGCGTGAATGGTCTTCATGGAATCTGCCGTATTATATGACGCGCAGTGGTGATTTTTTCATTGATTTGATGCATCCTGAAGCTTCCAAAGGAGCAGCACTCAAAAGGCTTGCAGATTCCAGAGGTATTGCGTCTTCCGAAATTATGGCGATTGGCAACTATTTTAATGATATTACGATGCTGACGTTTGCCGGAAAAGGAATCGCAATGGATAACTCTCCTGAAGAGGTGAAAGCAGCGTCGGATGAAGTGACCTTGTCCAACAATGATGAAGGGGTGGCGCACGCTATTCATAAATATATTTTGTCGGTATAACGCCTTCTTCTTCCTGCTGCCTGATCTACGAATATCGAAGTATTGGACCTGCGAAAATGCACAGCACCTCATAAACTATTGTCTCCATGGACATCCTAGGAGAATACGTTAGGAATGAGGAGGACTGGCAATGAAACAGATCGATATAATGACGGATCTGCGCACCGCAAATGGTGAAGTGCAGGATATTATGGTGGATGACCGATATGCAGGTTCCCTCTTGCTTGTATACAGGGAAGGGGAACGTCTTTTGGGCAGCCTTCAGTTGGAACAGGAATCTATAGAAGATGCGGATGAACAGATCATCATAGACAAGGTTCATGCTTATGTCCGTTCGCTTTCAGATGCGGTAGCTTCATCTTACTATGAAGTTTTGGTGAGCTGCGGCACGCTGCATTCTGTCCTGCAGCCATCGGATATGGATGAACAGGCTGCGTGGTCTTCCCAGAGTACAGCATCTGCTGAAGATCATCGGGAGTATGACGAAATCCGTTACGATGATGCACTGCCAGAAGGTGCGAATGTGATTCCTGCATTCCAGGATGAGTCTTTTACATACGAAGACCGCGAACATCTGCTGGAGATGGAGATGGTAAGTGCCGGTCGTAACATATCCACCTATGTGTTCAATGATGCTGAGGGAGAAGAATTGGCAGAAGCCGCGCTAAAACAGTATGGAGCGGATGCACGGGGAGAAATTCACTGGTACGATGAACCTGATGAAACGATACAGGAAGCTGCAGCAGAGCTGCTTGTAAGAGAACTGGACGAGGAGATCATTGATACAATCACGATTCGAATGTGGCATCAGGGGAATGAGCTGCAGACTTTGGAGTGGGTGCATCGTGATTTTTCCGAAGAGCTGCTGGACGACAGTGATGAAGACAACGAAGAAGTTGAAGATGAGAGAATGCTCGATCCAAACGCTGCATTCACGGATCTGGAAGATACGGAACTGGAAGATGCGGAAGAAGCGGGTTATGTCATGCTCAGCAGCAGGGACAGGGAGTTTAGAATATATGATCTGTTCATTCAAGAGCGTGGGGGACTTCCGGTAGGTACAGCGACCATTGATACGTCATACTCGGATTTGACAGGTTATATGGATTATGATGTGCCTGGTACAAGTGTGCAGCGAAAAGCGCTGGTGGACGTGCTGATGCGGGAGTTGAACAAAGAGATAGAATTTGACTCGCTGCATCTCACCATGCTGTATCGCAATCAGATTATTGATGAAGCCAGAATGGAAGGGTAAGAGGCGGCAGCCTTTTATCCTTCTTTTTTTATTACTTTATGAATAGATTATTCATTTGATTTTGACGAAAAATGGATTTCCCGGTATAGTACGATTAGTTAATTTCGTATACTTTAGTATGGAACAAGGAGGGGCATGATGACGCATTCATTCACAATACGCAGCCAATACATAAATAACGGATTCCAAGCTGTGCAGGCACAGCCGGAGGATACGGAAGAGGTGCGCTCTCTGCTTGTTGAAACTGCTTCATGGCTGAAAAGTCAGGGCTCCTCCCAATGGAATGCTCTGCTTCAAGGGCAGGATTCCCATGATACACCTTCCGCCATTCGGCGGGGCGATGTATTTGTTTTTAAAAAGGAGGCGGAGATCGCGGGAATGGTCATTCTTATGCAGAAGCCAAGTCCATGGGATCACAAGCTGTGGGGAGATAAGGCCCATGCCGAGGATGGAGCACTTTATCTGCATCGTCTGGCCATTCGAAGAAAGTATGCTCGAACAGGTCTGGGGCAATCCATTTTGGAATGGTCCAGCAGCGGGATACAATTCGAAAAAAAGTCTCTCGTTCGACTGGATTGCGGGGCTGACAACGTGACGTTAAATGCCTTTTATGCAAGAAATGGTTTCAGTTATGCAGGTGGGCAGGATGGATTCAGCATTTACGAGAAATCGATTGAGTTGTAGAGAATATGGAATTTTTAGTTATAAAATGTAATAAACAAGAAGCCGGAAGCTGACAAGCTTGCCCGGCTTTAATGATATAACGACCATAATCTGCCTGCAGCCAAGAAGAGTATGTAATATAAATAATGGACTTCTGCATGAAACGTTCGCTGAATATGTTGTATATACGACTTCGTAATTCATACAGCAAAATGGTAGATGTTCGAGCTTTTCTATGTCATAATGAACAGTGATGGTATACAGTAAAATGCATGAAAATACATTTTTTCCTATGAAGTACTGAGGTGGGAAACCCAGCGCGCTTTACTGAACATATGTTCTGATATATCATAAATGAATGTAGAAGAAGAGAAATCAAGCTGGAGAGGGGGATAATGACGTTGAAATTGTTACAGGCTCTATTCTTTCCTCCGGAGCAGCCCGGAGGTGTATCCTCTATGATTCCATACCTGCAGGAGAGGTTTGCGAGCCCGAGATGGGAAATGGATCTGTTTTCTTTGCCGAAACGTATTCGTAATAAAGGCCGGGAGGAAGTACATTTTGAGACGTTTGATTGGACCGTCTACGGAGATAGTCCTGTGGTTCAGAAATATATACAGACGTATCGCGACTACCTGTGGTGGACCAAGCTTCGTATTCAGAAGCCCTATGATCTGATTCATGCGCATCATCCTATTGCAGGACTTGCAATGAAATCCGTTTTTCCTGAAACTCCGCTGATTCAAACGATTCACTCCAGTTACGAACGAGAACTTATTCTTAACAGCCGGATTGAGCCAAACGGATTGGAGCATCAGTTCCTGCTTGCCATCTATGGGGAACTGGAACATCGCGCAGAACGGCTGTTGACAGTATCGGATTCATTCCGGCGATATTTGAGTCCCTATGTGAAACATCCCGACCAAATCGGAATTATCCCGAATGGTTTTGACGAGAAACGCTTCAAGCCGATCCCTCACGAAAATGCAGTTCCGCAGCTGGTCACGGTGTGCCGTCTTGTTCCCGCTAAAGGTTTGGATATTTTATTCAAGGCATGTGCGGAACTGAAGGACAGAGGTCATGATTACGTGCTTCATATTATCGGTGACGGCCCGATTCGACCTGATTTGGAGGAGCTGGCACAGCGTCTGGGAATTTACAACGAGACGATATTCTATGGATATACGCTTCATCCTGAGGAATTTATGCCGTTCTTTGATGTGTTTGTACTGCCATCACGAGCAGAAGCCTTTGGTTCAGTGTTTGCTGAAGCAGCATTGAGCTGCCTGGCTCTTATAGGTACAGATGTGGGAGGAATCCCTGAACAGATTGAAGATGGAATTAACGGGCTGCTCGTACCACCCGAAGATCCATCTGCCTTGGCTGATGCTCTTGAAAAAGTGATGCTTGACCCCGCATTCCGCTATGAACTGGCTCGTTCAGCTTGTGAGAAAGCGAAGACTCATTACTCTCTCGGCAGATCAGTGAATGAATTAAAAAAGATGTATCTGCAATTTGAGGCACAGGCCTGAGTATAGCAGAACTATGAAACATGCCGCTGTAGCGATACAGCGGCTTTTTGTACATATAAGAAATTTTACCGCATCCAATCATGCGGTTTTAACGCCAGTTCCTGAACAGCATTCATAAATAATGCTGCGTGGTAACCATCACAAACGGAGTGATGCACTTGTAATGATAACGGTAAGTATATGGAATCGTTTTTATTCTCAAATTTTCCTGCTGTAACAATGGGCAGAAGGTAACGGTTGTTGTTGTTAATATTCAAGTTGAATCCAGTAAACGATGTCCATGGAAGGATCGAAAGAGAAAACATATTTTCAGGCATAGGTGTTTTGGGGAATAATTTGCCGGAACCGCTATACTTTTCCGTATCATCAAGGTAAGCCAGGTGAAATGTGTTGAAATCATGGGTTACCTCAGTGCAAATCGCAGAGAATGATTCGGATGTCTGATCAAAAATCGTATAAAGCGGTTCTAGTTTATCCCAATACCCTACAGATCCTTCCTTATTGTAACCCGTCCGAAAAGCTTGGTGTGAATTAATAACCTGGGTGACTAAGAAGATAAAAGCAGGATAGAATCGATATTTTTTTTGTTTTATCAGCCGATATAATACACCGATATCCATTTCTTTCGTTAAGCTAAAACTCGTATTTTGGTTCATATAGTGATGAAAGATCTCAGTTCTATTCCAGTCATCAAAATCGATTTTGTTAAATTTCATTTTCATGTGCCTCCTAAATTTTTGTTAGAGCGAATTCAGGAGGCGAACTTGTCTGTTTTTTTCATAACAACAGTCCTTTTTCAAGAGTCATGGATCATTGTAATTATAACATAAACATATCGGCTTAAAACGGCCTCGACGCCATCAGTTAGGTGTATTTCGTCCACGTAATGTGCCCCAGCGATCCATAATCAGTTTGCCCGCCCAAAAGAGGGCCATACATCCGAAAATCGGATAGAGGATGGACAGAAGGGAACTGAAGCCGAATTGGCTCAAGGAGTAACACAGCATCATAATGACGAGCGTAATTAATCGGGGATGAACGTTAATATGCTGTCTGAGCTGCAGGGTCATACCATAAATGTCGGCCACAAACGTCGTGAAAATTTCCATAAAAATAAGCGTGACATATACCGACTGCACAATCCATCCTAATTGAAAGGCAAGGCTGCCCATCGGGATCTCGAACTGGACGATGCCGGGCATCTGCGCCGACATGGCAAAATGAGCTGCCATCAGCATAAAACCTACGCCGATTCCGCCTGCAATTCCGCCCCATTTTAATGTATTGCGATGACGGATCTGGTTGCCAACAGGAACAAGTACCGCTTGAGCGAGAGCAAGGTTAAATGCGGTGTAGAGCAGTGGGGATATCCATACCTGAAGGGGATTGCTGTCGGTTGTCAGGGTGAGAAAACGCAGTGCACCAGGGTGATGGACCGTACTAAAAATCATAAGCAGGGACAGCAGGAGCATCATGGGCACGACAATACTGTTCATTTGCAGAATAGCCTGCATGCCCCGTCCCAGAAGCAGATAAGTGCCAACCAGTGTAATGATTAACCCTGTTTGATAATGTAAACCAAGATGCTCCATAAAAACAGAGCCTGCTCCGGCAAGCATGACACTATTGACCCCGATCAGAACGATAAGCGTTATCCACGTAACCCATTTACCAGCTTTGTGGCCAAACAGATGTTTGTTCAGGTCTTCATATGACCGGGAACCCGTATCATGCGCAATAAGCATCATTTTAGTGCCGAGCCAGACAAAGAGCATGGTGGACAAACCGATGGTGATTGTGGCCCACTTGCCATACTGGGTAAAAAACTGCAGTATCTCCTGCCCTGTGGCGAAGCCGGCTCCGACAACGGTTCCGATGTAAGTAAATGCAATCTGCAGTACCCGGAATGCCTGTTTCATGTGTTACCCCTTTCAGGTCCCTTGATTGATTGGACATGCGGGTACCATAGTACAAGTTATGCTTGACCTATTAAAGTCATGACAGCAGCATAAGTTACAATTCTAAAATATGGATGGGATATGGACATGTGCCTGATTTCGCTTGAACTTGCAGCAGGATATATGATACTTTAAACCTCATAGGATAGGCTGGGAGGTCAAATCATGGACGTATTAAAACAACGAATTTTACAAGAAGGTGTCGTCATATCGGATCAGGTTTTGAAGCTGGACGGGCTTTTGAACCATCAAATCGATCCTGCATTAACCATGGAAATGGGACGGGAGTTTGCTGCACGGTTTCGCGAAAGCGGGGTAACCCGGGTAATTACGGTTGAATCTTCGGGGATTCCGGTTGCCTTTGCCGCAGCGCATGAATTGGGGGTTCCTTTGGTATTTGCTCGCCGCAAAAAAACGCTTCTGGCCGATCCTGACGCCTACTGCGAACGTGTACCATCCTTTACGAAAGGAATCGTAACGGACATCATGGTATCTCGCGAATACATTCATGAGAATGACCGTATTTTGTTCATTGATGATATTATTGCCAATGGAGACGCTGCCCGCGGTGTCATCAAGATTATCGAGCGTTCTGGCGCGGAACTGGTTGGATTCGGTGTTGTGGTTGAGAAGTGCTTCCAGGCTGGTGCACGTACGATTCGGGAGCAGGGCATTCCGGTGGAAGCACTTGTACGCATTCGTTCGCTGAACAATGGCACGGTGCAGTTCGACGATAATGAAATGTGACTTTTTGAAGAAAATAGGACCTAATTTTTGAACTATGGCTTTGCATGGCCGTAGATTTCCTTTATAATGGGGGTATGTTAGGGAGAGGAGGCAGCACCATGGGGAACCAACCGGCAACGGAACAATTTTTTATTGATAAGCTGGCGGAATCGAAAGTTCATTTTGAACGTGCCCTGGATTGTAAACATACGGAATTCGATGACCTTTATCCCTATATGATTGAACATCCTCAATTTTTCTGGTACAAACGCTATGTTGCCTGGTCAGAATTACTGACGATTGTAGGCTTGTGTGAAGAGTTGTCCTTCTCTTGGAAAGAACAATTTACACCGCACCAAGTGGAGTACCTTGAAGAACGTGTGATGTCCGCCAAAGTGCTAGATTTTTGGTTCGAGAAGAACGACAGCAAAGAGCACGCGCAGCGGTAACTCTCAGTCGGGACATTTTCTTCGAATGACATGACAGTCCAATACAGTCACGTGAGACCTAAATGACTTTTCATTTAGGTCTCTTTTTGTAAGGTAATTTGAATATAGGAGTTCTGGACATGATTAGTGATACAGAGTTGGATGCCCTGCGTTTATCAGGGGAGAAAGTAAGAGTTGTGCGAGATGAACTGGAGTCGAATGATGTGACAGGCATCGTCGTTGCCTGGGATGATGAGCAGGTGCTGATTCGTCGTCAGAACCGCCGTGTGGTGAAGCTGGATCGCCGTTATCGTTACCAGTTGTTCAGTGAACCTCGCCAAAGTGTTCTGAGCGAATGATTAAATGTTTGGATTTACCATCGTGGAATGGCATAATTGCGGCATAGTCGAGAGAACATAGGTACAGTGGAAAAATTCGCTGTATTTACAGCCGAAAGGATGTGCTGCAAGCCATGACATTAATGAATGATAAAGTTCATGCTTATAAGGATCAGATTGGCGCTTTAAGCGATGTACTCCCAGACGTGGTGAAATCGTACCACGAGTTTACGGGGGAGTGTTTTCAGCCCGGTGTGCTCGATGCCAAAACAAAGCAGCTGATTGCACTGGGCATCGGTTTGTTTGCCAATAATGAAGTGTGCACGTTCTATCATGTAGAAGAGGCTCGTTCCAAGGGAGCGACGGATCAGGAGATTATGGAGACTGTAGCTGTCGCTGGAGCTGTAGGGGGCGGTCATGCCTTGTCACAAGGAGCAATGCGGGTGCAGAAGGCCCTGCATTAGTTCGTTCGTTTGATCCCTTTACAAGGAAAAGAAAAGGAGACTCCGGAATGAACCGGTGTCTCCTTTTTTGTATTGCAGAATAGGGTGATCTTATAATTTTCCGATCATTTTGTTGTACATAAACTGACCTGTTACCCGTCTTGCCGTCACATAACGATCATTGAAATAAGGGTTCGAGAGCTTGGTGATGCTGACACCTTTGCTGCTGGAAGCATGTGCGAATTGACCTCCGCCAATGTATACCCCTGTATGTGAAATCCCTCTGCCGGTTGTGTTAAAAAATACCAGATCGCCTGTGCGAATTCCTGCTTTGGAAACGGGTGTCCCCGCTTTGGCCTGCTGCTGTGACGTGCGCGGCAGTTCAATGCTGTATTTATTAAAAAGATATCTCATAAACCCGGAACAATCGAAACCGGCCATCGTTGTGCCGCCCCATTTGTACGGGATGCCTGTCATATTGTTAACTACGGTATTTATTGTGCTTGCCTCAGTGGTTGTTGCCCCAGATGTAAATAGTACAGCAGCTCCAAAAATGGAGATAATCAGTTTTTTCAAAATCAATGTTCTCCCTTCGATGCCTACGGAGTTAGCTAAGGGTTCGGTAGAAGGTTCCCTATATTTCCTATGTATAAGAATAATTCACCCAAAATGGTTCCCCCGTTTTCAATCCTGAAACTCGGCAAATGAATAATTAAGTTTTTGTAACTATTTGAAACTATATTGCATAAATGCGTAATTGTCAAACCTGTTTTAACGTCTTCTTTGCGGCTCAATGTTAGCGGAATTATCGAATTTAGTCGGAATTATGTTTAAAACAGACTACTAAAGATTACAAAATAGTCATTAATGTTTCATCGGTGTAAGAATGGATAATAAACAAGTTTGTCAAGAGTTAAAAGCAATATTCCGTTCCGGTGAAATGAAGTTAATAAGCGTATGCTGCCGCATACATTGACAAAGAAAGAGATGCTGCATATGATGAGTTTATTAAATACATACAAATTTTGTATTTAAATTGCTTACAATGGGATTTATAATTCCGTTGTAAGCCAGAATGCACGGAAAATTTATGAATTGGGAGTGTGATGTTTTGTGAAAGCCAAAAAGTGGATGACGTTTGTACTCGCATGTTCCATGGTTTTTTCCACAGCAGGAATGGTCGTTCTTCCTGCAGCATCCGTATCCGCAGCTGATGCATCAGGCACAACCGCAAGTTTGTCTGATATTTTGAAAAATCAGCGCCCGGACGGAGGTTGGAGAAAAGATTACGGTCAGACATCAGGTGAATGGGCCAAATCAACGATCGATAATAAAGCTACATACTCCGAGATTAGAAGACTTGCGAAGGAATTCAAGAAAAATAAAGATCCGCGTTACTCGGCTGCAGCCATTAAGGGCATAAATTTTTTGCTTAACATGCAGTATTCCAACGGCGGCTGGCCGCAAATCTATCAAAGCTCCGGCTATCATAAGCATATTACTTACAATGATGACGCGATGATTAATGTGATGTTCATGCTCGATGAAGTTGCAGGCCGGAAAGGGGACTTTTCTTTTATCGATACTTCACTTGCGAATCGCAGTAAAAATGCGGTATCTAAAGGGGTTGACGCCATTTTGAACACGCAGGTGTCATCCGGCGGGAAATTGACGGTTTGGGGTCAGCAGCATGATTCCAGTACGCTGAGACCAGCAGGCGGAAGAAGTTACGAAGTGCCTTCGCTAACGGCTGCTGAGAGTGTAAACATCGTCAAGTTTCTGAAGACAAGACCACCCAATGCCAGAATAACGGCATCCATTAAAGGCGCTGAAGCCTGGTTTAACAAAGTGAAGATTACAGGATACCGATATGAGAGAGGGAACGGAGACAGCCGGATTATTGCGGATTCCAGCGCTTCACCAATCTGGGCTCGTTTCTATGAGCTTGGTACGGACAGACCTATTTTTGTTGGTCGTGACGGGATTGTGAAATATAAGCTGAGTGAGATCGAGAAGGAAAGAAGAGGAGGTTATGCTTGGTATGGCAGCTGGCCTTCCAAGCTGTAGTAACCTGTTTTTTGGAATCTTCTTAAGCTTGTTTTATTGAATTTACATTCTGAAGGAAGAGTATAAGAAGAGTCTAACAGGTTCGAACCAGATCTTAAGATCTGGTTCGAACCTGTTAGATGTTTTAAGTGTTGACATAATGGATCTCGCATGATATATTATTTCTTGTCGCCGATAATAATTGGTGAGACTAGAATATGCGGTCGTGGCGGAATTGGCAGACGCGCACGGTTCAGGTCCGTGTGGGCTAACCCCCCGTGGAGGTTCGAGTCCTCTCGACCGCATCAGATTAAAAAAGCTCCTTCAGGACATGTCCTGAAGGAGCTTTTTTAATCTTTTTGGTCATAAGCCAGTCATTCGATGAGGGGAGCCCGTCCTGCAGCTGCGCGATGCTCGTTCACACATCGATCCGAGCTACTGCAGAAACGGGGCTTGGCCACTTTTTGCCATGATAGAAAGATGTAGAGCATGAAGCAGACCAATATTAGGATGAAGATTATAATGCAGCAGTAACCGTGATGTTATCAATATTGGGTCCTTCTGAACCTGTGGTTACGATTCGAAGGGTATTTGTACCTGAATTCATAGGCACTTGAATGGTTTTCTCACCCCAGGTTGACCAGCTCCCTGTTGCCTCAAAGGGTTGGTTGCTGATTACTTTGGTGCCGTTAACATAAATGTCTAGGTTTCTTGTACCACTTTCCAGAGCATAACGGAACTTGACATTTTTAGTGCCGGTAATCGTGTTGTTGATTTCATTCCATTGAATTGCGGAACCTGTATACGCGTTAAAGTTCACGTAACCGGAACCGGAGAAACCTGGGTACAGGTTCTCAATCACTGCATCGGTAAGCGTTGTTCCTGTTTCAGCCTCATAAGTGGTACCTGTGCCTACATTCCCGCCGCCACCAGTGAGGTTAGCAACAAATGTAGTCACACTCCGTGCTGGAAGCTGCGCGGTGAATGCGCCATTGGAAACGTTAATCGGTGCAAGGCTCGCCAGATTACGGCTGCTGTCCGTAACATATGAAGAAACGGTGGAAGCATTACCATTCTGCAGTACAAATCGTTGGTTTGCAGACGAAGTACCGCGGTTGATGGCTACGATCACGACTTTGTTATCGCCTTTATAGGCAGATACAAAGGTATTGGTATCCGGGTTTTTGGAAGCATCTACTCTGACATATCCAGGGCGAACAAATTTGGAGAAATGAGCCATGTTATAACCACGCTTGCTGATCGTTCCATCTTCCTTCATCGGACTATATTGTCTGCGGATATACCACCATACATAAGCTTGGAAGTCGCCTTCAACCATTGCATTGTGCATATGGTACGATACGTCCAACGCTTCTGGCCAGCGGTCAGCGGAGTTGTTGTCACTGTTTGGATAATAGACTTCTGTCATCCACAGCTCTTTACCGGCTCCTTTTTGCTTAAAGAGCGGGTATGGGAAATCTTTGAACTGCGTTCCATACGTATGAGCTCCCAAGATGTCCATATTGGCGAGTGCCTGCGGATCATTCAGGATAGGGTCAGATATATTTTTCAAGTATTGGAAAGATTCAGGGGCCATAACTTTGGTACCTTGAATACTGCCTGCATTTTCCTTCATAAAACGAAGGATTTCCTGCGGGGTCCACCACGTCCAGTCGTGAGCGTAATCCGGCTCGTTCTGCACGGAGATCGCGTACAGGTTCACGCCGTTATTTTTCATAAAGGTTACAAAGTCATTCAAATGCTGAGCATACGCACCGTATTTGTCATATCTCAGTCTCTTGGCATTGGTATCGCCGTTGCGATTGAAAGTTTCCACCATGCTGCTCGGAGGATTCCAAGGTGATGCAAATACAATCGCACCTTTCTCGATTGCGCGCTTGGCTGTTGGGACTTCTAGAGCCCAGTTATTGGGGTTCGGATCGACGGAGATTCGGAGAATAGAGAACCCAAGCTGGTTCTGATCATTTCCGAAAGCGGTTTCACGTTGAGCCGGTGTAAGGTCACCAATCCAGACTGGATGATTTATACCGCCAAAACCTTTGATGAGCTGCTTTTCTGAAGCCAAGTTGATGTTGGCATCACTGGCTGCAGATACGTTCGTCGGCGTCAACATCAGGGGTAATGCGGTTAAACAGGCAAGCAAAATATTAACTGACTTTTTCCATTTCAATCTCATCTTCATACTTTACCCTCCCTCGGATTGAGTACTGCATCAACAGCTGATCAAGAAAAACATAAAAATGCCCGCTTGGCAGCAAATGGTATCGCGCATCACACCCCTCCGTCACATAAACTGTGTGCTTGGTCTTGATTTGAAAATTTTACCATATAGCTTGGACAAAAAATACCCTGCAAATTGCAGTTATTTGTAAAAAAATCGCTTTTTTTGCATTAAAGTGACCTGAGAAGATGAAAGAAGCAGCATCCCTTATTGGATGGGTTGAATATGTAAAAAGAGTTTAACAAGTATTGGATTCAGCTCTGATGGAGACTTTTTCTGTTCAGATTTTTTTTAGAATGAATTGGGAGTGCGAGCTTACATAGAAGTGCCCAAGTAATCAAACAATGAGAACACCAAGTATGGAGGAGGATCAGAAGATGATGCGTAAGAATAAAGGACGCCGCTTTTCAGTTGGAATGGGATTTCGATGTTTGGTCTTCCTATGTATTTTAAGTGCTGCCGGAGCGTTAGGGGAAAGGGGGGCTTTGGCCCAGCCGGAGACAAGTACAGCACCTCAGCCCAATCGAATAGCCATCATCATTGATGATGTTGGCAATGATATGAAGGGGACGGCGGAGATTCTGGATATGCCGGTGAAGCTGACCGTAGCCGTGATGCCTTTTTTGCAAACAACGAAACAAGATGCGGTCGCAGCGCATAAAAAAGGGATGGATGTGATTGTACACATGCCGATGGAACCTAAAAAGGGAAGACCGGAATGGCTTGGTCCAGGGGCGATCACTTCCAATCTGACAGACGAACAGGTTCGGGAACGAGTGGAGAAGGCGATTGATGATGTGCCCTACGCCATTGGTATGAACAATCATATGGGTTCCAAAATCACTTCGGATAAACGCATCATGTCCATTGTGCTGGATGTATGCCGGGAACGTGGGTTGTTCTTTGTCGACAGCCGCACTAACTTTCGATCTGTTGCGGGCGAGCTTGCTCAGACCAAAAATATGCCGCCCGTTGGAAACGACATATTTCTGGATGATCATAATTCAAAAGCACATATTCGGAAGCAGTTCGATCTGGCTGTTCAACGCGCCGTAGATAAGAAAAGCTGTGTTGTCATTGGGCACGTCGGTCATACGGGGTTGAACACCTCAGCCGTTATTTGTGAGTCCGTCTCACGTTTGCAGCATCAGGTGCAGTTCGTGGGTATTGGAGATCTGGTACGGGATGTGTGGCACTGGCAGGCAGCGCCTACACTACCGACAGGTAATAAATGATCCCATCAGCAATAGACTGGGCAATTCGTTTTTGTTCTAACGGATTACTGATTTTGGCCCGATCTGCTGGATTGCTTAAAAAGCCGGTTTCCACAATAACTGCCGGCTGCTTCACGTAATTCAGCATGTAAAAGGGCTTACCCCACACGACTTCACGATGCGTGCCGTATAAGCGGTTCATGGTATCCTGAATGGATTGTGCCAGCAGATAGCTTCGGCCTTCTTTTTGATGAAGAACGACAGGTCCGTGCGTGGCCGAACGTGGACTCCAGTTGGCATGAATGCTGACGACAATATCCGTACTCACTTCTTCACTGAGACTTTTGCGCTGAGCGAGATCCCTGACATGACGTGAGCGGCTGTTCAACCACCTGTTCTCATCACTGAGTGCGTAGTCGCCGAGACGGTTAATGATGACGGCATAACCTTTGCTGCGAAGCAGCAGATATATTTTTTGACTGATCGCCAAATTGATGTCTTTCTCCAGAACGCCTGCTTCAGTCGTGCCGCCGTCAATGCCTCCATGTCCAACGTCAAGCAAAATGACGGGTGCTGCAAAAGCGTGATGGCTGGAGCGATATGCATCCCCATCTGTCATAGGCATAATCGAGGGCTGGTAGACAGAAGGATCTGTGTGAATGGCTGCTGAAGCAGAAGGCATAGCGGGAACACAAAGAAAGTTGATTAACAGAGCCGCTGTCAAGACAAGCAGATTATACATGAAAATGTACACTCCTTCATGGAAATAGGGATTTGAAGCAGATCAGGGACGGGGTGGATACCTTTGGCATTAGACTGTGCATTTTTGTTAATTTCATACACCAATGCACAAAAAAATTGTTTAGATTAATCCCCTCCAGCGCACAATAGTAGTAACGCTGCTTCATCTGAATTTGTGCGGAACAAAGGAGGCTGCAGTATGGCTAAAAGTGATGAGCTTGTCAAATACATTACACAGCGTGTGGTGCATTATATTGACACCCCTAAAGATGAGCGGAAAGAACGGAGAGAGCAGAGCAGAAAGAAAGAACCCTGGACGATGAAGTGGTTTGGCATGATTCCCTTTGCTGTATCGCTGTGGGTCCGCAAAAAGAAAAACAGATCAAGGTAACTGTGTAAACCTGGATTGTCTATTAAAAGATACAAAAAGACGCATTCCTTAAAGAAAGGAACGCGTCTTTTTGTGGATGTTTGTGTTTGACGGTGGGTAAGCAAGGAAAAAGTATATCGGATTGTGTTTGGCAGGAGATTAGAGTTCTTTAGAGTTCATGGTTTCGCAAAAGAAGCTGGGTGCTGCAATTTACGGCCTGGTCATATAAAAACCACCGTCTCGCAGCAGCTGCCTAAGGGGTACATATCGCTCAATTGAGTTAGAACCACCCAGACCGACATAAAAAGCAGCACCTGAGTCTGAGTTCAAATCGGAGTCTGAACCTGAGTTCGAGTTCGAACCGGGACTAATGAGGTTATCCGACCCTTTTTCAGGTGAAGTTTCTGCGTGCCAAAGTTGGTGTCCACTTACCGGCAGAGGACCACCATAGAATAGATTGAGTTCTTCTGCTGCGAAAACGAGTGCACCTGAACTGCTTCCCACAATTTGTGCTTGGACTTGAGAGATCCGCAGCGGTTCTGAAGTCAGCCATGTCAGCTGAAGCGATGGGTCGAATGGCTCCCGTACATGCACAGAACTTGTCGTAAACGTTGATTTAGCAGCATAGATAGGCGAATTCGGATATTTGTTCAGGCTGTCGTGCTCTGATAAACTGCTTGTCTCCAAATGTTCCAACGCAGCGTTTGGCAGCAGATCCCCGTTAGAAGCATCAATATACATATCCATATGATTCGCTCGTGCCACCTTCCAATACGCCAGCAAAGGAGGAGCATAATGACGAGTAACTTTCCAGCCGCCGTTCTGCAGTGTTTTCAGATTTATATGCTGTCGTTCCAAGGCTTGTCCGAGCAATTCGTTATTGTACAGGGATTGTTCTCCATGGCCATATTCGCTGAGGATGAGCTGTCCTTGTTCAGTTATGGAGATAATCATATATCCGATCTGCTTGTTTTGTACGCTCGCATACACAAGCCAGCCGTGGGTTCCGGGCCCCAAAGGGAAATATTCCAGCTTGGCTGCAAGCCAGTCCGGATCGGACGTGCCGAGTGCATTGGCCTGCAGCTGTGCATACTGCTCTACAGCGAGGGGTGCTGCAGTGTTTGCCGGTACGGCTGCGTGAGCTGTTGGCCAGAACGAAAAGGTGGCGAAGACAATGAGCACGCTCAGGAAAACGTGCATGCGTTTCTGCATGCTGGTCCGTTCTCTGGCAGAATTTTTTTTCAACATGAACACCTTCTTCCTGATTTCATTGTAGAGGAGAGAACATGCAAAGGATGCTGCAACCTGTCGTTCCGCCCATAATGAATAAACACTACTTTTGCCAGCATTTGCAGGAAAAGTAGTGTCTTCGTCTATCTTAAGTGAAACATGCCGCTGCTGATGGCTGTAACCTTCACTTTGGGTTCGTACTGCCAGATCATCTCGGTCCGCCGTGTTTCATACTGCAGTTTCACTGCTTCACGGTCGATAACGGCTTGTTTTGCTTTTTCCTGCTCGGAGTCAGTACTTTCATCTGTCTGTTCAACAGCAGGTTCGGCCGCCAGTTCCGCATCAGCAGTGACCGGTTTCAGTACACTGCGCACTCGATTATTCACAGAGGGAACGGCCGAAGGCGAGGGGGCTGCTTGGACATTGGCGGATCGGCGGGCACTTGTACGGTTTGCAGAGGATGGTGCACGATCCTTCTCCTTCTCCTTCTCCGTTTCAGCTTCAGCAACCTCGGGCATATCCTCACGCAGTACGGCTTCGTAATAGGCATCGACAACATCCAGTTCGAGCTCGCAGCCGTTCCTTGGCTTTGGCCGCCCAGCCATAGTCCAGCTGGCTTAAGTGTCGGGTCAGATGCAGTTCAAGTGCAGCGCCTGCATCGACCAGCGAAATTTTGGGTGCCTGTGCATGCATGTTCTCGGCCAGCCTTGGACTGAGATCCCTCCGGTTCAGCTTGCTGCCGAAGTTCTCGATAATCTCACCTGAGCGTAATGAAATGCCGAGGAAGTGTAATTCTTCCCGTTTCAGATCGCAGGCAAACTCAACTTTGAAACAAACGCCCAGCCAAGGTTCATATACGGCTGGAACCGAGGCCCGAATTTGGCGTTTCGCAGCCTGTTCGAATAGATTGACAAAGGCACCGCCTTCACGGGCCGCGGCAAAAATCTGCTGCAGCCTGCGGCTGCCATATACGACATCTTCCCGTAAAATTCGTCCGGGACCGAGCTGCGGCATGGAGGGTGTGATGCCAAAATAACGCCCGAGAATCGTTTCTGTGGGAGCATTGGAATTTGTCTCAGCTGAAGATGGAGCGGGCTGTGCGGCCTTGGTCTTCGCTACCGCAGCTTCCATCATCTGCTGATAGGCCTCCGGGTCAAAAACAAACGTAAAAGACATCGTCTCCGGCTCCACGCCTACACGCTCCACAAACCCCCAATAGTAAGGGCGATTGGTTAATGCCTTGTCGGCTTCCGGAGAGAGCTTAACGGTCACATGGGCAGGTGAGCGCTCCATGATCTGACAATCCAGTGCTTCAAGATAGGTCAGGACATAAGCCTGAATCTCATGTGGTGACATCGTCATGGTGTCAGCGGCCTCCTTTTCCAAGATCAAGTTTGGTTATTAGAGGTACCTCATCCGCAACCTCGCGCCGAATCGTATGCAGTGACTGCCCCAGTGAGTCCATTTTGCTGCGAAGATCCTCTTCGTTCTGGGATTCCAGCATGATCTTGTACAGGCTTTTTTCAATCGATTCCTTTTGCTCCAGCCGCTCAAGAATAACATCCAGCCCGCCGATGACCATCTCAAACATATTAATTTTCTCATGCAGCAAGTTCAGAATATGTTCCTCAATGGTACCTTTGGTGGACAGGTTGAAAATATTAACGTCATTCTGCTGCCCAAGGCGATGGACCCGGCCAATTCGCTGCTCGACCCGCATCGGGTTCCAAGGCAGATCAAAGTTAATCATGTGATGACAGAACTGCAGGTTAATCCCTTCGCCACCTGCTTCCGTGGCAATCATCGCTTGTACACGACCACGGAAGAGGTCCATCATCCAGTCTTTTTTGCCACGGTTCATCCCGCCTCGATAAGGAACGGCAGTAAGTCCGTTATTGCGAAAATAGTTCAACAGATACTCCTGCGTTGCCCGGTATTCCGTGAAAATAATGACTTTCTCATTCATATTACGAATCAGTTCCATCGTTTTCTCGGCTTTTGTATTTTCTTTTATCGCTTTGATATGTGCTACAAGCTCCCAGATTTTATCCCGGAGCGGAGAATCAAGCGGAAGCTTTTTCGATAGATTCACCAGTGTCACGAACACCGCATCCCGGCTGCTGCAGACTTCACGCTGCAGGGTTACGAGGGAGAGCATGCTGCTGAGATTGCCGCCCGCCTCCTGGTACTGGTCTTTAACAAACGAGGTGACCCCGTCATAGAGTGCCTGTTCTTCCGGGGAGAGGCGCAGATCCACGTTCGAAACATTACGCTTTGTGAACTGCACCGGACCTTCGCCGCGTCTGTTGCGAATCATGACTTTGGACAGCTCATCCTTGAGCTGTTCCTGATTTTTGGGAACCCGCTTATCGACGACAAAGTTGGCTGCAAAATCGCCTTGACGACCCAGTTGACCAGGCTTCAGCAGGTTGATCAGATTGAAGAGCTCACTCATATCGTTCTGCACCGGCGTAGCGGTGAGCAGCAGGCAGTATTTTTTGCGTAACTGCAGCATGAATTGATAGTTGGTTGTCTTTTTATTTTTGAGTTTATGAGCTTCATCAATGATGATCATGTCGTAGTCGATACTGAGCAGCATATCCTTATGCGGGTCACGTTTGGCTGTATCCATCGATGCAACGACGACCTCGTTTTGCCAGGAGTAGGCCTTTTTCTGAGCAACTGCAGGAATGCCAAACTTTGAATTCAGTTCACGTACCCACTGCAGTACGAGAGAGGCGGGCACAAGGATTAATACTTTGGATACCAGACCACGGACCATATATTCTTTCAGGATAAGACCGGCTTCGATTGTTTTGCCCAGACCGACTTCGTCGGCGAGAATGGCTCGGCCAGACATTTCAAATAATACTTTACGTGCTGTATCCATTTGGTGAGGAAGTGGAGTAAGACCCTGCAGGTGCTTTAGACATTGAATTTCGTCAAAGTTAGGAATCAGATTCGTTTCTTCAGCCTGAATGCCCAGTTGAAAGAGCCGATAGTCTCCCCAAGGGCCGCCTTTATCTAATCGCGATTCCAGCTGCGTCAGCCAGCTGCGATCAAACTCAAGAGGTACAGGTAACTCGGCTGCAGGTTGATTGGTATGCTGCGGATTTTTCCGGTTCATGATGCGGACCTCCCCTGCCATTCTATGGATGTTGAACTTCACTTTGACATAAGCCGTCGAAGCAGCTCGTGTGAAAAGCTCATTCAAAATATAGATGACGTTTTATTCGTAGGTAATAGTATGGACGAAGGAGAGGCAGTTCATAACTCATATTGGAATTCCGTTTGCTGCGGAGAATGTTATCGATCAGACGGATCAGATCGTCCTGTAAATTGCACAACATTCGTAAGAGATAACGTGAGGATTTAGAGAAATTAGTTGAGTACAGCACCATGATCAAAAGAGTTTATAATGGAAATTCGATGGAAAATCAATATATGGTGCACTATAATAGGTTTATATCACTATATGTAGTGATTTTTCATATTTTATTCGCAGGAGAAGAACGTTGTCAGTGGAAATATTTATTCCGGGGAGGCTGCGTGTAACCATGACATCCAACACACAAATGGTTCATCCAGAAGATAATCAGGAGAATAAGCCGCATGCTGTTACAAACAACATGAAGCCGCTGCACAAGCTGGAAGGACTCAGCGAAAAGATATTTCTGGATCGTTACGCATGGAAAGACGCTGATCCGCATCATGCAAAAGTCGGGGATGTTGTGCTTGTTTTAACGAAGGATGATCCCAAGTTTCCAATGAAGGAAGTCGGGGAGATTGTGGAACGACAGGGGCCGCATGTCAAAGTACGGACACGAAGCGATGTAATTGTAGAAACGGATGTCGAGAAACTGACACTTACTATAGAGAAGACACCGGAAGAAATGTGGGATCGATTGGCGAAAGCTATCGCTTCCGTTGAATCAACCCCTGAGAAGCGGACATATTGGGAGATGAAGTTTCGTGCGGTGCTGGACGATTGGAAACTGGTTCCTGGTGGCCGTATTGCTGCTGGTGCAGGGGCCAGTGATGAGCTGACGCTCTTTAACTGTTATGTCATTCCTTCTCCACAGGACAGCCGCAGCGGCATTATGAAGACATTAACCGAAATGACCGAGATTATGGCGCGCGGCGGAGGTGTAGGTATTAATCTGTCTTCACTTCGTCCTCGGCGGGCTGTGGTGAAAGGGGTTAATGGCTCGTCCAGCGGATCTGTATCCTGGGGTGGATTGTTCAGCTATACGACAGGGCTAATTGAACAGGGCGGCAGTCGCCGCGGTGCGCTCATGCTGATGATGAATGACTGGCACCCGGATGTGCTTGATTTTATTACAGTTAAACAAACGATGGGGCAGGTGACCAATGCCAACCTGTCCGTCTGCGTGAGCAATGCATTTATGGAAGCCGTGAAGCAGGACGATGATTGGGAGCTAGTTTTTCCCGATACCCGTGATCCGGATTATGACACGGTGTGGGATGGCGATCTGTCTAAATGGAAGGAAACAGGCCATGAGATCGTCCCATACCGTACAGTGAAAGCACGCAAAATATGGCATACCATTATTGAATCGGCGTGGAAATCAGCGGAGCCTGGCGTAGTATTCATGGAATACTACAACCAGATGTCCAACAGCTGGTATTTCAATCCAATCATATGTACGAATCCGTGTTTCCACCCTAAGACAAGAATAACGACTCAATATGGGCTTATAACCATTGAAGATCTGTATAAAAGAACAGCAGGAGAGTCCTTTTTGGTAGGGACGGATCATCGGCTTATTAAACAGGCCGATGTTGTTGGTGGTCATTCATATGAAATACCTGGATTGCATATGACACCAGCAGTCGTGTTTCCAACGGGAAAGAAAGAGACCCTTACCATACATTTACAAAATGGAATTGAAATCAGTGTGACTCCCGAGCATCAGCTGTACACCAAATCCGGATGGAAACAAGCCAAAAACCTCAATTCCGAAGACGATGTGTATATTCAGTCAGGAGAAGGCAGATTTGCAGAGGACGATCGACTAGGAGCAGAAGGGGGATTATTTCTAGGATGGTACGTCGGTAATGGATGGGTTTCTGCCCGTGGGACAGTAGGTATGGTTTTCGGAGCTGATGATGAAGAGGTTATAGCACATCTTGTTGATGCCGGCGAGAAAATTTCAGGAATAAGGGCAGAGATTGGTCAAAGAACAAATGGAACAAAGCAGGTCTGCTGGCGGAGGAAACACTTGGTTTCGCAACTGGCAGATATCGGGGTGACTTTATCAGAAGGACCGGAGAAAGAGGTACCCGAATTGATATTTACTTCTTCGAAAAAAACGGTGACAGCATTTTTACAGGCTTTGTTTAGCGCGGATGCTGCAGTATATGAAAGAGATGAAGCGCATCATTCAGTAAGCTTAACTTCCACTTCCAAAAAGCTGCTTCAGGGTGTTCAGCTGCTGCTATTGAATTATGGAATTAATAGTTCTATTTATGCTCGAACTGAATCTCCACAATTTTTATTTGATTACACGACAAAAGGTGGGAAATGTAGGAATTACCGGAGTAAAGGAGACTGTGAGTTAATTATCTCGGGTAACAATCTTCTTTGCTTCAAAGAAAAAATAGGTTTTAACTATGCTGCGAGGAAACAACAGGCTCTGGAGCGAATTGCAAAACCGTCAAATAAGCCGGAAAAGTTTATGTCGAGAGTTAAAACGTTGGAAAAAGGAGAATACGTCACGGTATATGATATTACAGAGCCAGTTACACATTCCCTGCTTGCTGGTGGAATTGTGGCTCATAACTGTGGAGAACAGGGCCTTCCAGGTTGGGGAGTATGTAACTTGTCGGCGATCAACCTGTCCAAATTTTATGATGAAATGAATCGAGATGTGGCGTGGGATGAGCTGGCGGAAACAATACGCATCTCGGCCAGGTTCCTGGACAATGTCATTGATGCGACGCCGTATCATTTTGAAGAAAACCGGTTAAATCAACAGCGTGAACGCCGCGTGGGCCTCGGCACGATGGGACTGGCGGAGCTGATGATTAAGCTTCGTATCCGTTATGGCAGCCCAGAGTCGCTTGATTTTCTCGATAAACTGTACGGATTCATGGCTAAAGAGGCTTACCTGGCCTCGGCGGAGATGGCTGCAGAGAAAGGAGCGTTTCCTGCGTTTGAGATTGAACCTTACTTGCAAAGCGGATTCATGAAACAGATGACCGCAGTGTACCCTGAGGTTGAAGAGGCGATCCGTGACAAAGGGATTCGTAACGTGACGCTGATTACTCAGGCACCTACGGGCAGCACCGGAACGATGGTGGGCACGTCCACCGGCATTGAGCCGTATTTTGCCTTTAAATATTTCCGTCAGAGCCGCCTCGGTTACGATGAGCAGTTTGTACCGATTGCCCAGAACTGGCTGGAGCAGCATCCCGGTGAACCTCTCCCAGATTATTATGTCACAGCGATGGACCTCTCGGCTGAAAATCATATTCGCGTTCAGGCCGCCATCCAGAAGTGGGTAGATAGTTCGATCTCGAAAACGGCGAATTGTCCGGCTGATTTTACGGTAGAAGATACCGCAAAGCTGTATGAGCTGGCCTTTGAATTAGGCTGTAAAGGGGTAACAATCTACCGGGATGGCAGCAGGGATGTGCAGGTGTTGTCCACGTCCAAAAAAGAAGAAACCTTGGCGGTGGACCAGAACGCGGAGGCTGCCGAGAAAATAGACTCCATGAACACAGATGAGAAAACAAGCCAAATCGGGATGGACAAAGAGGACTTTAGAAACCGGGCAGCTGAGCTTATCTCGGCAGCCCGTTCGGTGCCAATGGATCAGAGTACAAGGACGTCCGTCTCGCCAGAGCAAGCTGCAGGTGTCGTCGACAAACAGTACAAACGTCGTCCGCAGGTGCTGCGCGGAGCAACGTATAAGATCAATACGCCATTTGGTATGGCTTATATTACGATTAATGATCTGGACGGAACACCAGGTGAGATTTTCCTTAACGTGGGCAAGGCAGGCTCGGACGTGTTTGCTATGGCTGAGGCGTTGGGCCGGGTATGTTCTCTATTCCTGAGATATGGAGATCACGGTCATAAGGTGGAACTGTTGATCAAACATCTAAAGGGCATCGGCGGTTCAGGAGCGATTGGCTTCGGAGCGAATCGGGTGGAATCCATTGCAGATGCCGTGGCCAAAGCGCTGGAAAGCCATGTGCAGACGAATGAGGCGCAGCGCACGGAAGATGCAGTCGAAACGCCGCACGAGAAAAAGGACGAAATGAAGGAAGTACTGCACAGCACAAAGACACCAAGTTCATATTCAAACGACACGGTGGGTGAGGAGCAGCATACTTTTAACAAATCGATTGACTTATGTCCATCATGCGGGTCGGCGTCCCTGATCAATATTGAGGGCTGCAAAACTTGCGGTACCTGCGGGTACAGCAGGTGTAACTGAGCTTGATTTAACATCAAATTAAGCATCGAACAAAACATCGGACAAAACATCGAACAACGCATCGACAATACAATAAAGTATGACCATTTACCAAGACGCGGCAGCATGTGTTCATGCTCCCGTCTTTTTCTTTGCAGGAAATGGCTGAAGGATTAAATCTATCAAATACATTATATAACTTATTTTGTATTATTGTGTTAATCTATATTTGTATTCATTTTTGCAAGGTGGTGAAATAGAAACATGGAGGCGCTGCTAACATTAAAAGAAGCTTCTAAGAAATATGGTAGTCGAGAGATTTTAACAGATATTTCGCTCACGATTCGTCAAGGGGAATGTAATATTGTAAGAGGAGGCAATGGATCCGGAAAAAGTACGATGCTCCGAATGGTAAGTGGACTAATTCCATTAACGTCCGGACAGAGACTGCTTAAGCATTCCGATATCGTGATTGGATATACACCTGACCGATTATCAAAACTAAGAATGACTTCGACGGAGTATTTAACTCACATGGGAAGAATATCTGACATTCCTAAAAGAGAGCTGAAAGATCGCATCAGGGAGCTGCATGTTTTTTTTAATCTGGAACAAAATGAGCATGTAAAGATGAGTCAATTTTCAAAAGGAATGCTGCAAAAAACAAATCTAATGCAGGCGATGATGAAGACGCCGGATATTCTCGTATTGGACGAACCTTTCTCGGGCTTGGATAAAGAATCCACCGGGCATTTGGTTCATTCTCTGAAGAAAATTAAAGATGAAGGGACATCCATTTTGGCAGCTGTTCATGATCCTTTATTAGCAGGTCAATTGGAAAGTAACACGTATTGGATCCGTCAAGGGAGACTAAGTGAGGAGAATAGAAGCATTTCTGCAGAACAGAAGGCTGTGTATTTTGAACTAGAAGGGATGATAGATCGGGACATCATGGATCACCTACTTGAATTCTTCCCGGACATTACATATAAAAGCAGTGAAAGCGGGCATCTGGTCCTGACCTTGATGTATGAAGATTATCGTGGATTTTTACCCGAATTTATCAATAAAGGCGGAGAGATTGTCAGCTTAACAAGAAAGGAACTGGAACTGAGCTTATGATCTCAATCATATCCTATGTACATACCTGTTTCATGCGCTCTTATCGCTATGGTCCGCCTGTTTTTGTTTTCTTTATGGGTATCCTATTCGTGTATAGTGTCGTTCCTAACCCGGTCATGGCTAGTTATGCATTTTCCACAACATTTATATTTATTATTGCTGCTGTGATTTGTTATACGTTGATTGATATTGAAACGACAAATCAGGAAGCGGTGACTGTACTGCACAGCGGCAGTCTAGTCAAACTTTATCTTTCAAAATTGCTGTATGGCTGGCTTTTTACGATTCCTATGGCGATTTATGCCGTTCTTTATCCAGCCCTGTTTCAGAAGTTTGATCGAAACCCGAGTATGGAAGAGTTAGGCATGTCCCTGATCTATCATATGGTTTCATCGTGGCTCGCAGTCGCTTTGACCTGCTGGTTTAGTTCCAAGTTTATTCGTTCTCGTGTTATGTCTTTTTTAATGCTCAGCGTTCTCATTGTTATTACACTTTCAGTTCAAGGTATAGAACATGTTTTGCCAGAGGGATTCAAATCATTGATCGTACTGCTGCCTCCTCTAAATGATACGATAAATGTACTGGTTAATTATGATTCACAGACTGCACTTTATAAGCTATGGGTAACCATTCCACCAATCGTATATGGTGCTGCTGCAGCAGGTGGATTTCTTTTTATGATTCACAGGCGGAAGCTGGATTCCATGCCCTGATGTTGAAAATCGTTTACAAGAAATGGTTCATCCGTTCCACCTCCAGAGTCCTAGGCTGGAAGAAGCAATTATGAGCAAAACTTTCAATCCGGTTCCGGATCGGTTTATAATGGATAGTGGCTGCTGAGCAAGTCGGCAGCTTTTTTCGATTTAACGGGTTATTCAAGAGAGCCGGAGTGCAGGCAATATTGTATTCCTTCAGGCCTCAGGTAATTTTGTCCAGCCGAGCCAAAGCACTATATTAAACATTGAATATAGAGTATGATTTTACAGCTGGTTATGCTGGCAGGAAAGGTTACATCCCTTAAACGGGTCTGTAACTATTCTTGTAAATTGTAGAGATACTCTTAGGGGTATAATGCTAAATGTTATCGTGATTACGCGAATAAATATAGTTAATTCATAATCTATACAACTAAATCTATAGGCAGTTCGTCTTCTTTATGTTGTAAATGAAAGATGGAAGGTGCAGCACGTATGTCAATAACAACCAGAACGATTGAAAGATTCAGGATGCCCCGATCTCCATGGATGTGGACTCGCAGCAGCAAGGAGGGGCGCACATGTCACAATCAGTGAATACGAAGAGACATATGAACGGGCTGGATGGCTTGCGGGCCATCGCGGTAATCGGCGTAATCGCTTATCATCTGAACTTGGATTTTATTCCGGGCGGTCTGCTCGGTGTAGGTATATTTTTTGTTCTGTCCGGCTATCTGATTACGGATATTTTATTATCTCAGTGGCGTGAGCACGGGCGCATCGCACTAGGTGATTTTTGGTTAAGGCGGTTTAGACGCCTGCTGCCTGGTATGCTGACCATGACATCGGTAGTCATGCTCTGGCTGCTGTGCACAGACTCCTCCCGGCTTGCTTCACTGCGAGGGGATATCGTGTCCGGTGTTGCGTACATAAGCAATTGGTGGTATATCTTTCACCATGTTTCCTATTTTGAAAGTTTCGGTCCGCCATCTCCTTTTGGACATTTCTGGTCCCTGGCCGTGGAGGAGCAGTTTTATCTGGTCTGGCCTCTGCTGCTGATTGCAGCCATTGTGCTGTTCAAGAGGAAAGGATGGCTGGTCGTCTTTATTGTGGTGGCGGCTGAACTGTCTGCTGGCGCAATGGCCATCATGTATAATCCGGATCTGGACCCAAGCCGAGTATATTATGGAACTGACACCCGTGCATTCGCGCTGCTTGCGGGTGCTGCATTAGCTGTAGTCTGGCCCAGCCGTAAGCTGCCGAGCACACTGTCCGGGTTGAATCGGCTCGTACTGGATGGAACTGGACTTGCTGCTCTTGCAGTGCTGATCTATATGATGTTGAACACGAGTGAGTATGATTCCTTTCTGTATCAGGGGGGGATGGTGCTGCAGGCGGCAGCTGCTGCTGTTCTCGTAGCTGTACTTGCTCACCCTTCATCCATGCTGGCACGTATGATTGGTGCAAAACCTCTGCGCTGGATCGGTGAACGTTCGTACGGGCTGTATCTATGGCATTATCCGGTTATTGTACTGACCAGTCCAGCTGTAGATACCGGGGGTGCACATCCTGTGCGCATGCTGCTGCAGGTGATTGCGACAATCGTACTTGCCTCCATGTCGCTGAAATATATTGAAAATCCAATTCGGCATAACGGATTCCGTCATTCCTTTTCCAAGTTATGGGGCAGAGGGCGGACCTCCCTTATTCCCCGTCATGTCTGGTGGAAACGAACAGGTCTGTTAATGACAGTTCTGTTGTTGTGTTATACCGTGTCACAGACGGTGCTTCCTGCAGCAGCTAATTCAGATTCCCATTCAGTATCCATGTCTACCGTATTAAACGGAGATCAAACGGCTGAGGAACAGGGACAGAATGTGATGCCGATCACAACCAAACCTTCAGATTCTGGAGAAAAGAATAACGATACCCAAGGAGAAGCCCAATCAGGGTCTGAGGGTAAAACAGATGCAGGCAGCAAGCCGGAAACTGGTTCTGCAGCAGGTTCGAAATCACCTGAGCCAGGTGATTCACCCAGCGATAACGGAGATCAGGATGGCTCAGCCGGGAACAAACCGGATTCGAATTCACAAGATTCCTCCGGTTCCAAGCAAGGTAATCCTGCAGGTAATGCATCGGATTCAGGCAAAAAAGATGAGCCGTCAGTACCTGTCATACAGGATGGAAAAGTCGAATATACGATTATCGGAGATTCGGTTATACTGGACGCCAAACCTTATTTGGAACAGAACATATCCCGGGTCTATGTCGATGGCCATGTTGGCCGCCAGATGTGGCAGGCCGGGGATGTTCTGAAAGGTCTGAAGCGTAATCACCGAATGGGCAGCCAAGTAGTGCTGGAGCTCGGAACGAATGGTTCGTTTAATTCCAGAAATTTAAATGCTGTACTTGATGGATTGAAGGATAAAACCCGGGTATATCTGGTCACCGTACGTGTACCGCGACCTTGGGAACGGGTAGTCAACAAGGCACTGAACGATGCTGCCTCCAGTTACAGTAACGTTTCCTTGATCGACTGGAATCAGGCAAGTGAAGGTCATGACGAATATTTTGAGAAAGACGGGGTGCATCTCACCGCCGAAGGTTCTGAAGCTTTTGCAGCACTTGTAAAGAGCAGTCTTCAATAACAGATTGATCTGCCAAGCAGACGAGCTGACTCAATGAACTCATCTAATTATTTATCTCTTCTTCCATTAATCATGCGGCATGGTTATATTCATAAGCTTACTTTCATTTGTAGAATAGCTCTTGCTGGGGCAATGTTATCGAGTAGATTTTTAACTTGTTGACATGTTCCTGGTGGGGGCTTTTTTTGTGATGTGCGGCGGGAAGCCGATATTATTCACCCCTGTATCCGCGGATCGTCACCTTCCATCATGATAGCGTTACCATTTACAATTACAGGTATCCGATGCTCAAGGGGGAGTATAAAAATGTTGAAAAGATGGCTTGCAGGCGTACTGGCATTGACCTTGTTCACTGTAATTCTTGCAGGGTGCACAAGTGGTGATTCATCCGAAGCAGGTGGCGGTGGAGACAAAGTCGCGGTGACGATCTGGCATAACTGGACCGGGCAGGATGCCAAGGCAGTGGCGATGCGCCAGATTATCGAAGATTTCCGCACGGCGCATCCGGACATCGAAGTGGTAGATGAAGGACTGCCGACGGATGGGCTGAAAACAAGACTGCGTACAGTTGCTGCTGCAAATGAGATGCCGGATCTCTTTGTGATGTGGCCGGATGCGATGACGAAAGAGTTTGTAAAAGGGGATCTGTTACAGCCAATCAACGCGGAACTGGATGCGAAGCCGGAATGGAAAGACAATTTTATTCCAAATGCGCTGGATGGATATACGGTAGATGGAAATATTTATTCCGTTCCGATGAATCTCGCACCGAGTTCTTTTATTTATTACAACGAAGCATTGTTCAAAGAGCATAATGTGAAGGTGCCTGGAACCTGGGCTGAACTGGAGAAGGCGGTCGCTTCGTTTAACGAAAAAGGAATCATCCCGATGGCTCTCGGCAACAAAACGAACTGGGTCGCTCAGTCTACTATTTTCAGTACGCTGGCTGACCGGGTGACGGGTACAGACTGGTTTTTGAAAGCGGCGGCTCAGGATGGGGCAAGCTTCACAGACCCGGAATTTATCGAAGCGTTGAAGAAAATGCAGGAGCTTGGCAGTATCAAGGCTTTCCAGGACGGATTTAACAGCATCGATGAAACGCAGATGATGCAGCTGTATTTTCAAGGAAAAACAGCGATGGTGATGAATGGCGGATGGGCCCTTGCGAACCTTGTCAACAATGCGCCGGAAGAGGTGCTGAACAGTACGCATATTACGATTCTGCCTCCTATCGAAGGCGGCAAGGGTGAGCCAAGAACAACGTCAGGCGTCGTTGGAACAGGTCTTGGCGTAAGTAAAAAGCTAAGCGGTGCTCAGAAAGAGGCTGCAATGGAGCTGTTCTATGCACTGGCTGGGCCGGATGGTCAGAAAGCTACGCTGGACAGCAGCACACTGGTCAGTTACAAGATTGAACTTGATAAAACGAAAGCACATCCACTGTTTGTGGAACTGTA
Organism: Paenibacillus sp. AN1007; assembly: GCF_040702995.1. Lineage (NCBI taxonomy): Bacteria > Bacillati > Bacillota > Bacilli > Caryophanales > Paenibacillaceae > Paenibacillus > Paenibacillus sp. AN1007. The sequence goes on along the minus strand of NZ_CP159992.1, from coordinate 3,576,813 downwards.
TGATCTGATGCAGGAAGTGAAAATCACGCCGGTATACGATTCCAAATTAGGGTCAGCCACGGTTGAGGTGATTAATAACGGTCTGCAGGAGCTGCTGATGGGCGGCAAAGCGGAAGACATTGCAGGCCGAATTCAGGCAGCGCAAGCTGGTGCGATGAAACAATAGACGGTGCTGGATGCTTATTGCGAATACAGGTTCGTTCCCCTTCCCGGCAGGGGAGGGGTTTTCTAATAGAGGGGAAGTGAACAGATTGAACGCATTGCGAAGTCGGCGTTTTATTATGCTGGGGCTGGCCCCAGCCGTGATCATCTATGCATTGTTTGTGTTTGTGCCGGTTGTATGGTCCGCGTACTACGGCTTCTTCAACTGGTCGGGCATTGGAGCATCCACGTATATCGGTTTGAACAACTATGTAGAAATCTGGAACGATACAATCTTCTGGCGCGCTCTGAAAAATAATGTGATTTTTGTGCTGGCTTCGGTTTTTGGCCAGATTCCACTTGCGCTCATGCTGGCGGTAATGCTGCATAAAAGCAGCCCGCTGCAGCGATTTTTACGCTCGGCTGTATTTTTGCCGATGGTCTTGTCTACGGTTGTGATCGGGATGATCTGGCAGTACATCTATCATCCGCAGATCGGCATTCTTAACTTCCTGCTGGATGCGCTGGGACTGGAGAGCTGGAAGCTGCAGTGGCTCTCGGATGCAAAGATCGCTATATTTTCACTCGTACCGCCGCTCCTCTGGAGTTTTGTAGGACTTTATCTGATTATCTTCATCTCTGCGCTGCAGAACATCCCGGGTGAAATCCATGACGCGGCCAAAATAGACGGCGCATCGGGAATACGCAAATTGGTTTCCATCTCCCTTCCGATGATATGGGGCACGGTTCAGGTCGCCATTATATTGTGTATTTCCGGCAGTCTAAAGTCCTTTGATCTGGTTTACATCATGACCAAAGGCGGTCCTGCCCATGCGACGGAGCTGCTGGCAACATATATGTACAATTCGACTTTTACAACATACCGATATGGGTTCGGCAGTGCAATCTCGACAACGATTGTTCTGATTTCCCTGCTGCTCATCGGAACAAGCCAGTGGGTGACCAGCCGCAAACGCAAAGAGAACCGATAGAAAGGAGTAAGCTCATGCGAGGAACACCAGTACCTATGCCAGCACCACGAGGCCGCACAGGACATACCGTTCGCCGGATTCGCAGCGGATTCGTTTGGACGCTGCTGACGGTCTATGGTATTTTAACATTGTATCCGTTTTATTGGCTCGTCATCAGTGCATTCAAAACAAATGAGGATTTCTACAGCAGGCCCTTCGGTCTACCAGCTCACTGGAATGCGGCCAATTTCACGAATGCCTGGCAGAGTTCGAAGCTTGGAACTGCCTTTGGCAATTCGCTAACGGTATCGATTGGATCACTAATCTTGACACTGTTTATCGCAGCCCTGGCTTCGTTCATACTGGCACGATTTCAGTTTCGCTGGAAAGGACTAATCATGACCTTTTTCGTTGTAGGCATGCTTATTCCGATTCACAGCACGCTCGTTCCGTTATTTATTTTGATGAAACAAATGTCCCTGCTTAATACGTATTGGGCATTGATTCTGCCGTATACTGCGTTTGCACTGCCTACGGCAATTTTTGTGCTAACAGCTTATCTGGTCAGCATTCCCCGTGACATTGAAGAAGCGGCATTTATGGATGGAACGGGTCTTTGGGGGCTCTTCACCCGGATCATGCTTCCCATGTCGCTGCCTGCACTTTCAACCGTGACCATATTAAGTTTTCTGCATGCGTGGAATGACTTTTCTTTTGCCCTTGTATTTATCAATAAAACCGGATTGAAAACGTTACCGCTTGCCATTGCAAATTTTGCAGACGGATATCAGACCGATTATGGTTTAACACTTGCTGCCATGACCTTGTCTGTCATTCCAACGATTATTGTATATCTGATTTTTCAGGAACAGGTCATGAAGGGGATGACAGCAGGTGCAGTCAAAGGGTAAGCGAAAGCGCATCCAAAGGAGGAACCGAGTTGGTTCGCTGGCTTACATCTTCACTGCAGCGTAAGCTGTCCATTGTTGTGACAGCTTCAATGATTGTGCCGCTGCTGGCACTTGGAGTATTTGCTTTTCTATTCTCTTCACGGATTACCGAGGAGAAAACAAAATTATCGGGGATGGATACGCTAAAGCAGGTCGAGGCGAACCTTCGCTATATGCTCCAGGATGCCGAAAATTTATCAATCTTCCTGATCGGAGAACGGGATATACAGCAGTATCTGAGCCGTAATGAGGATCATGAACTCGATCGTATAGACATTTTGGGCAGAATGACCAACTTGGCCGCATCCAAAAAATATATCGCCAACATTGCGATTTACCCCGGGCGTTTTGACGCTGCCCTTTCAACGGCTGCCTGGTATGAGCCGGATGGCGCAGATCTCTTTTATGGGCCTTTTTCCGGCCAAAGTACCGGTAGAGAAACAGATAAACGGTGGACGGGAGTGTATTCCGTTCGAAATTATGCGGGCATTCAAAATGTGATTACGTTAATTCGGCCAATCCGCAGCATTCACGATTATCGCACGCTGGGCTGGCTGGCGATCAGTCTGGATGAAAAAGTAATCTCGAAAGGTTGGCCCGCACTGGGATTGGGCAAGGGTGAAGGCAGACTGGAACTGATCGGAACCGCCGGAGAGATATTATCCTCCATGAACAAGTCCAGACTCGGACTTCATATGTCTGACATCGAACCTGGACTTTTGACACGTATTCAGAAGGGAAGCGGGGGCACGACAACGTATGGCGAGGGAGAGCAGCGGCGTACCGTGCTGTATTATCCCGAGAAATTGACGGGTTGGATGCTGGTTGGCACGGTTCCTTACGAACAATACCGGTCTGAGAATAGCTATATTTTGATTTTGACTGTTATTGCAGTTGCCCTGTCTGCCCTGATCAGCGGCGGCCTGGTCTGGTTTACGGTTCGCAGAATCACGAGACCGCTGCTTTTGTTAACCAGGCATCTCTCACGAATAGACCCAAAGCGTCCACTGCCCTTATTTCGATCGGAAAGTGATGACGAGATTGGCAAGCTCGGCGAGAGCTACAATCTGCTTGGTGCGCATATCGATATGCTGAAGGAAGAGATCATTCGTGGTGAAGCACGCAAAAAAGAAGCAGACCTGCGTGTGCTTCAAGCACAGATCAATCCTCATTTTCTGTATAACACACTCTCCTCCATTCATTGGATTGCACTGATGTCCAAAGAAAACCGAATTGCAGATATGGTGGAGGGACTGAGTGATTTTCTGCGAATCAGTCTGAACCAGGGACAGGATTACTGCCCGGTTGCGCAGGAAATCGCGCATATCCGTCATTATGTACGGGTGCAGTCCATCCGTTTCCCGGATCAGTTTGTGCTTCATTACATTGTTGACCCTGCATTGGAGCAGCAAATGATGCTGAAACTGCTGCTGCAGCCCTTGGTGGAGAATGCAATGATTCACGGGATTCAGAAGGCGGGGAATCAGGGCACGATCACCATAATGATTCAGAAGGATCATGTGTACAAGCGAATGAACGTACTGGTGCTGGACGACGGGGCAGGGATGACGGCGGACAAGCTGAAGCAGCTGCAGGCAGGCCTGATTCCTGAAGATGAGAGCGGTTTAATTTCATCTGATCGTCCTTTACACGGAGAGCGGCTGGAACACCCTCTGTCTGCAGGAGGCTATGGTCTTCGCAATGTGAATGAACGGCTGCTGCTTCATTATGGAAGGGATGCGCTGCTTGAAGTTCACAGCAGAGAGGGCGAGGGCACCCGGATTTCGTTCTCCATACCAATCCTGGAGGAATCGCCATGAGATTATTAATTGTTGATGACGAAGTCATTATACGTACAGGACTCGCCAGTGTCATTGCCTGGCACGAACTTGGTATCGAGCTGCTGCATCCTGCTGCTTCGGCAGAGGAAGCTTGGTCACGCTTAAGCGAAGAGCGTCCACATATCCTGATGACGGATATTCGAATGAATGGCAGATCAGGGCTGGAACTGGCAGAAGCAGCACTGGATCTGTTACCGGAGCTGGAGGTCATTATTTTATCAGGTTATGATGATTTCAGTTACGCCCAGCAGGCTATTCGTAACGGGGTTACGGACTATCTGCTCAAAACGAGTAAACCGGAAGAGATTATCAAAACCGTGCTGCAGGCCAAGAGCAGAATTACAGAACGCTGGGCAGCGAAGTCCCAAGAGGGAAAGCAGTTACGCGAGAACCGGGAAAGGCTGTTTGCGAGCTGGGTAATTGAAGGCAATACCGAGTCTGGTGTCTGTCCTGCTTTTTTGGAGTTTGATACAGATCAGGCGGACATCTTCTCATCCATGCGGGAGGAGAGCTGCCGTGAACGATCCATAAGCAGACAGGTTGTCCTGATTCAGGCATCAGGCTGGAACCGAGCCTCGGATGCGCTGCTCGATTTGCTGTGCAAAATATGCTCGAAGATGTCCTGCCTGACGCTGTGGCACAGGTTGAGAAGCAGCATATTGTCTGTATACTGCCTTATGCCGCAGCACTGGACAGAAGTGGATACAGGCTTGAGGATGGGATTAACCGAGTGGAACAGTGGTTGAAATGTTCCCTTCGTGCTGCTGCGGGTGAGCCTGTTCAAAAATCTGTTGAGCTTCACCACAGCTATCAGACCGCGCTGGCGGCCTATCGTTATCGCGGACTCACAAATGCCAAAGTGTGGCGGTATGAGCAGATCAGCGACCGGCAGGGCGGCAAGACCGTGCTGACTCAGGAGGAGGAAACGGTACTTGGCCGTTTGCTGATGGACAATGATCCCGTCACACTGACGGTATGGACTCGTGAACTCGTTACAAGTTTGATTGCCGAATCTGATGTTACACCCGGATCGTATACGGCCTGTCTGCACTCAGCTCTCATCGCCGGGCACCGCTGGTTCGCTCGAACGCTGCAGGCTATTGGACGTGAACAGCCTGCACGGCTTAAGCCATGGACGCCGGAGCCGGATAAGGATGCTGCGGCGCTGGGTGATGAGCTTTTTCACCATTTATACGATCTGATGCATACGTATCACAGCCGCTTGGGACAGGGGCAGGCTGCACATGTGCAAAAGGCGATTGGTTATATTGAATCTTCACTCACACAGGATATCAGTCTGCAGCAGGTGGCTGGGCAGATTCATCTGCATCCGGGACACCTCAGTGAGCTGTTTAAAAAAGAAATGGGCGTGACCTTTGGAGACTTTGTCACGGATATGCGAATTCGACGAGCGATGGATATGCTCGCCGTGTCACCAGCCAAAGTGAGTGAGATTGCAGCCGTCAGCGGATACGACGATGTGAAATACTTCAGCAGACTTTTCAAAAAGCATACAGGCAAGACCCCCAGTGAATACCGGGAACAGGCACTCGTATTTAAATCTTCAGGCAGCTAGGTGAGAGGAGCGAGGGGATATGGTGAACGTTCGACGTTCAAGTCAGGATTTGTCAGGACAATGGAGGATACAGCATTACGAGGTTGGGGAAAAGGGGGCGATGGATGCTGCAGCAGCCGCACTGGATGACCGGTTTTGGATCGGGGCAGCCGTGCCTGGAGATGTTCATGGAGCACTTGCAGCGCGCGGCATTATCGATCCGCCTTATTTCGGGCATAACGATGCCAAGAGCCGCTGGATCGAGCAGAAGGAGTGGTGGTACCGTACTACCTTTAACCTTACAGATGTGGACGCCTCATCGGAGGAACATATTGAGCTGGTATTTGAAGGGCTGGACACGTTTGCTTCGATCTATGTAAATGGTCATGAGATCGGTACAACGGCTAATATGCTGATGTCGCATACGTTTGATGTGACTCGTGTCGTGCGAAATGGCTGGAATGCGATTGCGGTTCGGTTCGACCCACTCCATCTACATCACCGCGACAAAGAGCTGTTTGACTGGTCCTCGTATACCAAAGAACGTCCGTGGCTGCGCAAAGCCGCGATGAATTTTGGCTGGGATTGGGGGCCGCGCATGGTTACCGTGGGGATTTGGGGGGCGGTACGCCTGGAGCGCAGCACGGTTGCGAAGCTGGAGAATGTCTATGCCCGGACCGAACGGATAAGCAAGGAACAGGCTCAAGTCCATATAACGGCTGCTGTGCGCTCTGTGCTGTCTTATCGCGACAGGCAAAAGCGTACACAACCTGTCGTTATGACTTGTGATATTCGACTCTTGAACGACCGTGGTGACACCGTGGCAGGAGCCGATTCATGGCCTGTGGCCGATGGGGAAACGGATGCGGTGTTACATGTTTCCGAACCTCGCTTATGGTGGACTCATGATCTGGGCGAGCCTTACTTGTACACACTGGAGGTTACGCTCTATGCGGACGGGCAGGCTTTAGATCAATACCGTCAGCCCTTTGGTATACGGACACTGGAGCTGGCGCTTAACAATGAGCAGGGGGAGAACCGTTTTGCTTTTATCCTGAACGGTGTCCAAATATATGCTAAAGGGGCGAACTGGATACCTGCGGATCAACTGATTGGCACCATCCCGAATTCACGGTACAGAGAGCTGGTTGAGCTGTCCGTGGAGGCACATATGAACATGCTGCGTGTGTGGGCAGGCGGCATCTATGAGAAGGACGTATTTTACGATGAGTGTGATCGTCAAGGTGTGCTCGTTTGGCAGGATTTTGCGTTTGCCAATGCACTGTTTCCGGATTTTAACCGTGATTTTATGGATCTGGTGCGGCAGGAGGTCACAAATAATGTACTTCGACTGCGGAGCCGGGCTTCCCTGGCCCTCTGGTGCGGCAACAATGAGATTGACTGGCTGTATGACATGAAAACCGCAAGCGGTGATATCACCAGCCCATTCTATGGGGAATTGATCTATCACGAACTGATCCCGGAGCTGCTGGAGCAGCTTGATCCGTCCCGTCCGTACTGGCCATCCTCGCCTTATGGCGAAAGTCACGGACAGGATGCGAATGATCCGGACACCGGGGATCGTCATAACTGGCAGGTGTGGCACGGGTCGGTATACCCGAGAAAATACGGAGAAGTACCGATTCTGGATTACAGCATTGAAGGAGTCACATTTAAAAATTATAAAAAAGATGAAGCTCTGTTCAGCAGTGAGTTTGGTATGCATGCTTCGGCCAACCGGTATACATTGGAGAAAAATATGCCTGCAGACCAGTTTTACTGGGGCAGCCCCGAGATGGCTTATCGGAACAAAGATACGAATCACCAGAAAGGCATGCTGCTGATGGAAGGTTATACGGGCCTCCCGCAAAATATACAGGAATACATGAACTTCTCCATGCTGACTCAGGCAGAGGGCCTACGCTATGGTATTGAACATTTCAGGCGGATCAATCATCGTAACCGTGGTGCGCTTGTGTGGCAGCTGAACGACAGCTGGCCGGGGACAAGCTGGTCGATGATTGATTATGAACTGCTGCCTAAAGCTTCCTATTATTATGCCAAGACGTTCTTCCATCCGGTCCTGATGTCGCTGGACCATGAGCCGGGAGAACCGCTGGACTTATGGATCGTTAACGATACACAAGATGAAATTAGCGGCCAACTTCGGCTGAATATATATGATCTGCATGGAGAAGTGCTGCACTCCAGCGCACATGGGGTTAAGGTGCAGCCGCAGTCTTCATTGTGCACTGTATCAGTGGATGAAGCGGATATTCTGGGTGCAAGACGCCCCGAAGAGGTAATGGTGGAGCTGGTTTCCGAGGGGTTTGCTGCACCCGTGAATCGTTACTTTTTGCGTGATCCTAAGGATGTCCTGCTGCCGCCTACTCAGCTCAGTGTTCACGTGAATGAAGAGGAACAATCCGTTACCGTCACGGCGTGTGATGCCATTGCACGTATGGTGAAGCTGGAACTGCCTATGGGCCGAATTCGCTTCAGTGATAACTATTTTGATCTACTCCCGGGAGAGAGCCGAACGGTAACACTCCGTCATCCAGAGATGCAGGCTTTGCCTTTCACACAGCTTCGCGTAAGTGCGATGAATGGCGGCGAGGCTTGAAACCCCTGTGTTTTATTTACGTAGAGTAATATACGATTGTGTATTCGGGACAAGGAAACATGACCATAGAGAGGAGGATGTACATTCATGTCTTTTGTGTTTTTTCCTGGAATGATCGTGTTTCTTGTGATTGCCGTGCTGTTCATCATCGGTATAACCTACGTTATTTATAAAACCAGACAAATGTTTCACCGGGTCAGCAATCTGGAGAGAATTGTATATGAGCACGCTAATCGGTCATCCGACCCCTCTTATGAGATGCATCAGGAACAGGCATTTAAGAAGGAAGATCAGCGTCGTGATTCTGAATGAACATGAATGAAGCTTCTGTATGCTGTGTATCCCCTGTATGAACAGATCACTTGTAACCGCAAGCAGCAAGAAAGCCATGCCTCTGTTAGGGGCATGGCTTTCTTATGTCATTATGTCAGTGAGCACCCGGAGCGCGTGAAATCTTTAAAAGGAAATCAGAATACCCATCTCTTTAACGGAAGGATTCATAACGCTGCCGAAAAGAAGATTCCATCTCAACTTGCCGAGCCAACTGCTGCTGTACTTTCGGGCCGCGGATGGCCTGCAGCTGCTGCAGCACCTCGGCAGATTCGAAACGGCCCTCTGCCATCTGAAGCAGCAGTTCAGAGAGGACATCGGCATCCTCAAGCGCAGCATTCAGTCCAAAGGCACCTGTCGGGGTCATCGTATGAGCAGCATCGCCGATAAGCACGACGTTATCCTCCGCCCATCGGGAACTATAACTGCTCTCTACGGACAGCAGTACAAAGTCACTCCAGTTCTGAATATGCGCAGCGACAGCGTCGGCAAGACAAGGGAAGGCAGATACCAGTTTGCCTACGAAGGGAGCAAAGGGCATTTCACGCAGTTTGGCATACCCGCCCTCGGGAATATTCCATCCGATCTGAACATAACCGCCGTATTGCGAAAACAGGGCCAGCTGCTGCCCATCCATACCAGCCATGCGTACAGCGGGTTCCCATCCCGCTGGTGCAGGGATGCGTGCCCATAACAGATCGTAACCGTGCTTGCGGATATCGGGTACAAGACCCGCATGTTTGCGAACTGCTGAATATCTGCCATCTGCACCAATAACGACTGATGCTCGAATGGAGGCAGGAACACCCTTCTGCCGTACATTAATACCAGCAACCCTGCCGCTTTTGTCTCGAAGCAGACCGGTCATGACCGTATTAAACCGGACCTGATGCAGCGGACTCAAGCCTTCGGTTTGAGCTGTAATAGCTTCAAGAAGGTGGTCCTGCGGGACGTGTATACCGACATGATTCTCCCCTTTGTTTACATCAGGATGAATCGTATGGATGATGCTGCCTTCTTCCCAATATTGTATCTGCTCCAGCGGCAGTACCCCGCGCTGTTGAATCGGAGCATACAAGCCGTGCTTGTTCAAGATGGCTTCGCCGTCTGCGTTCAGCAGCTCACCGCGGAACGATTTATGAAGATGCGGCTGCCGTTCGATGAGCAGTGAGGAAATGCCTTTCCGGTTTAGTAAATATGAAAGCAATGCGCCTCCGGGGCCTGCCCCGACGATACAGACATCTGTATCGCTGGCGTCCGATGCTTGATAAGATTTTATTGAGTTCATGTTCATTATTCCCCTGCAGTATAGTGGTAAAGCTATAACGATAGAAAAAAAGTTTACTTTATTACAACAGATTTATTTAAATAATTAAGTAACTAAAAGTAACTTAAAAGGATATACGTTATTATAATCAAACAGCTGTACATATACAATAGGCTGATATGTAATTTTTAATGTGAATGATCGGAGAAACAGCTTCCAACTGCAGCTCTCTTTTTTTCACAACCAAATGTGTGTAAATATGTTACAATATAAGGCAGGTTACGATGAAAGGCAGGAGGAACATATATGAGCCCGAATACGGAGCGAAACTCGCAATTGGCAAACGTCGATCAATTGTTGGAGGCCTTCTTCAGATATAAAAATAAAGTATTGGACCAGCAGCAAAAATCGGAAACCAACTGTAAGCTGAATCCAACAAAAAGCCATATATTGGGTATGATCCTGCGTGAAAAGCGCTGCATGGCTGTCGATGTAGCGCGTCAGCTTAGTCTGTCATCCGGGGCAACAACGATCGTTCTTAATCAGCTTGAAAGTGAAAATCTGATTCAGCGGGAACGCAGCGAGGAAGATCGCAGAATTGTGTGGCTGTCTTTAACAGAAGAGGGCGAGCAGTTAGCCACGGCGCTAAATGTCAACCGCGGTCGTATGACTTGGGAGCTGTTACAAGCGCTTACGGAGGAGGAGCAGCAGTTAATGCTGGGTATGCTCAAAAAAATAGAAATGAAGCTGCTGGAAAAAATGAGATCACTAGAGCAGACGTATCGTTAGTGCATAAAAAATTTAAATTGGATATGACATCTGAAGACGTCAGTCCTCATGTTTCATCCCGATACCGGGTATGAACCGTGAAGACTGGCGTTTTGCGCGTTCAGCAGCATTACAGGTGAAAACGGGATACATGGTCGCTCAGGCCTTCCTGCATTAGGATGTCTTTCTGTCTGCTGCCCATTAAATCAAAATGAGGGAAGGGTTGTCTTCGATGAATATAACGGGGGTCAAGTCCGTGTTCGCGGCACCATTGTTCCAAACGATTCAGATCTGCACAGCCTACTTTGGTAACGCTGGTCATGCCTGGAAAACGGGAATCGATCCAGAAATGAGTGAGAAAAGCGATCTCGCCGCGGGCGACTTGTTCCTTCCACGCTGCGAGTTCCTGTCGTTTAATTCCAAAAGCCATAATTGAACGTTCCTTTCTGACAGAGTATGGTCCTCAACATATTGTACATCTTATATATAACATCAATCAAAAATGTTTCGGCACATGCGTATCAGTGCTGTTGAAATGGGTAAATGAGAATAAATATGAATATGAAAACATTGTTATAGTCATGTATGTTTTTGTTAGAATAAAGTTCATGAAAAAGCATTCGTAACTTTAGCAGCGGAAAGGAATGTCATCATGGAGTTATTTATAACCGTACTTGTTTTGCTGGGTCTGATCGGTTTATCCAACGTGCTGAACCGTTTCGTACCTTTTATTCCCGTTCCGCTTATACAGATTGCACTAGGCGTACTCATTGCACTGCTGCCTGCTGGCGTCCATCTGCCCCTTAATCCCGAATTGTTTTTTGTGTTATTCATTGCTCCTCTGCTGTATAACGATGGCAAAAGAACGCCAAGAAATGAACTGTGGAACCTGCGTGCACCCATTCTTCTGCTTGCGCTCGGGCTGGTATTTGTTACCGTTGCAGTGGCTGGTTATGCCATACATTGGCTGATTCCGACGATTCCGCTGCCTGCTGCATTTGCGCTCGCGGCTATCCTGTCTCCGACAGATGCAGTGGCTGTAGGAGCCATGGCCGGACGTGTGCATCTGCCCAAAAGCATACATAGACTTCTGGAAGGCGAAGCATTGATGAATGACGCTTCAGGCCTTGTGGCTTTTAAATTTGCAATCGCTGCTGCGGTGACTGGCGTTTTTTCACTGGCTCAAGCATCGGTTAGTTTCATCATCATTGCTGTAGGAGGTCTGCTCGCGGGTGCATTGATGTCCTTCCTTTTTATCCGTCTCGGAGTCTGGATTCGCAGGCTTGGTATGGAGGATGTCACCATTCATATGCTGCTGCAGATTCTGACACCATTCGTAATCTATCTGGTAAGTGAAGAGATTGGAGTTTCCGGCATCCTGGCGGTAGTTGCAGGCGGAATTATTCATGCGGTTGAACGTGACCGTGCAGAATCGGTCCAGCTCAAGATGCAGGTGGTGTCTGCGAGCACTTGGTCCGTAATTTTATTTCTTTTGAACGGTCTCGTGTTTGTTATTCTTGGCGTGCAGGTACCCGATGTACTGAGTACGATCTTTGTCAATGTGTCATTTAATAACTTTGAAGTGCTTGGGTATGTTGTGCTGATTTCACTGCTGCTTGTCCTGCTTCGTTTTTTGTGGATTTATTTGTTCTGGCAGGGTAATGAATGGCTGCGGGCCAAGTCCGCTATCGGGAAACCTCGCTTCAAGGAAATTACAATTCTATCTCTTTCGGGAGTGAGAGGTGCGGTAACGCTGGCTGGGGCATTTTCAATTCCATACGTGCTTCAGGACGGATCACCGTTTCCTGAGCGCGATCTAATTATTTTTTTGGCGGCGGGTGTTATTCTGTTCTCTCTGATTGCTGCAAGTGTCCTGCTGCCCGTGTTGGCTAAAGGAGACGGGAAAACTTCAGATGAGAATACACCGAAGAAGTCGGAACGCAGAGCCCAGGACATTATGTTGAATGCTGCCATTCGAGCTGTCAAATCCGAGATGAATGATGAAAATAAAGCTGCCGCATTGGCCGTTGTATCCGACTTGTCCAAATATATCAAACAAGTGACAGGACAGTTTACTGCGGATAATCGTAAAGTGATGCAAAAACAGGAAACAGCCATAAATCTGATGGCCACCCGAGCCGAGCGCAGAGAGATAGAAACGATGCAGGCTGAAAATGCTCTTGGGCCTGAAGCGGCTTTTAAATGTGATCACTGGCTCGACCGCAAGGAGATGATGCTGTCCAACCGAACCAATACACAGCTTCTCGACTCGTTGAAAGAGATTATGCGTATGCTGAGCCAGCTGTTCACGAACGGCTCGAGGAAACAAGAGCAGCCGTTTATGCTTGAGAATGCAGAACTGTTCCGTAAAGTAAAGCTGCGCACATCACAGGCAGCGATCAAAGCCATCCGCGCACAGATGAATGATACCAACCGTGCCGCTGCCCTTGCCGTTATCGCCAAATATGAGCGAGTAATCGCAAAACTGCGTGCCTGGAATCAGGACAAGACGGAAGATCCGTTTGATCAGGATAAACTGGAGCTTCAGATGGTTGCGATTCAAGAGCAGCGCAATACGGTACAGCAATTATATGAGAACGGCGAAATTACCCGGGATACGGCGGCAAAGCTGCGTCGTTACATCAATGATGTGGAGGCGACGGCTTTGAAAAACGATTAATTCGGTCATTCATGAGTTTGCACGAATCGGGCAATGCTAATGGAGAGTTTGACGTATGAAAATCAAAGTGAGGATACGACATGAACCTGAAAGCAACCCGATTCATCGCATTATTTATACTGGCTGTGATGCTGCAGAGCAGTGCAGCGAGTTCAGCGTATGCCAAGCCCGTGCAGAAGAATCGCCAGTATTATGAAGAGCGGGGAGAGATCGTATGGGAAGTCCCTACACAGGACAAATTAATCGCCCTGACCTTTGATGATGGGCCAGACCCTGTGCAGACTCCCCAGATTTTGGCTGTGTTGAAACAATACCACGCTAAGGGAACTTTTTTTGTGCTCGGCAAATGGGCAGAAAAGTATCCTGATCTCGTCAGACAGGAGCAGCTCGAAGGACATGAGATTGCCAATCATACGTA